>NC_014011.1:1650493-1980592 GCF_000025885.1 Aminobacterium colombiense DSM 12261
GATAACTCATCTCCCCAGATTCTTCAGTCTGAAGAAATAGAAGAAACCCTGAACAATGATGAGCAAAACCCTATAGACGGCAGAGTTATCGAAGCATGCGATAAGTTCTCTGCCTTTGTAGAGGCCTCTCTTTCCATGCGGACAGGCATTACATCCCCGGCATTGGATGAAGCCAAACGAAAACTCTATGCACGATACGCCAATAAAAAGCTTTACGGTTTTCCTGTGGGAATGCTCTTTGATTTCTTCTGGTAATCCTTTTTTGCCACTATTCTATCTACCTTCAAGAAAACGAAGAGCCACTGCTGCCATTAGCGCTGATCCCACTGGCAAGCAGGCTTCATCTACATCGAAAAAAGGGCTGTGCAGGGGATGAACCAATCCCTTTTCTGTGTTGCCCGTACCTAAAAGAAAATATGATCCCGGCGCTTTTTGAAGAAAATAGGCAAAATCATCAACTCCCATGTTAGGCTCTTTCATCACGTGGACCCTGTCGTCCCCCAACAATTCTCGCCCACACGCCGCTACCAGGTGTGTCATATCCTCATCATTCACAAGGCTAGGATACCCTTCTGTAAAAGAGATCTCTCCTATAGCACCCAGAGCATCAGGAATATTCTGGGCGACACGGCGCAGGAGCGCTCTAACAAAGAGCCGGGTATCGGGATCCATTGTTCGGATAATACCCCTCATCTCAGCTCTGTCCGCAATAATATTTCCTGCCGTTCCGGCGTGAAAAGAACCTACAGTAACCACCACAGGGTCAAAAGGAGAAGTACGCCGACTCACTATGTGCTGAAGGGCGCCTACCATCTCTGATCCTACAGCCACCGCATCAATCCCCCTGTGGGGCTCAGCTCCATGACTCCCTGAACCATGGATAACTATATGGAACATATCAGAAGCGGCCCTGAACTTACCGTAGCCAATGCCAATGGTTCCAGCTTCCAACCCAGGATCACAATGAAGACTAAAGACCGCATCCACCTTTGGGGCCTCCATTATTTTCTCTTCTATCATGGGGAGAGCTCCGCCATTTGTTTCTTCGGCAGGCTGAAAAAAGAACTTCACAGTTCCACTGAATTTTTCTCTCATGGCCGCAAGAAGGGATGCTGTTCCAAGAAGAGAGGCAGTATGAACATCATGTCCACACGCATGCATTCGTCCTTCTACTTTTGAAGCATAGACAGCCTTTGTGGCCTCATAAACCGGCAAAGCATCCATATCCGCCCGAAAGGCTACGGTTTTGCCTCCATTACCCCCTTGAAGCACGCCAACGACACCCGTTCCCGCCACTCGGAAGTGGCGGATATCAAGGTCATCGAGTTCCTTCTCGACAAGCCTTGCCGTATTTTCACAATTAAAGTCCAGCTCCGGATTTTCGTGGATCCTACGACGTAACGCAATAAGATATTCTTTCTTTTCCAGCGCTAAAGAATTCAGTTCTTTAAAGCTCATGGCCAGCCTCCCACCCGTTCCAAGAACATTAATTATCTTTTTTACGGTATCATATCAAATTTTTGCGGTAAAAAAGACTACAATAGGGATCATATACCCTTGACGGGTACCCAAAGTCCCGTATAATCAAGATCATAAAAACGGAGGTGCATATTCTGTGAAAATGCGAAATGTTATTATCATTACAATACTCCTTCTAGCAATTGGAGGAACATTTTACATACGGGAAAACGGAAGACAACAAAAGGAGCACAATGTGATCATAGCAGAAGCGCCTACAGCCCTGCCAGTCATTATAGATCTTAGTGCGGCAGGCTGACCAGCGTGTGTTCAGATGTCCAAAGTTTTGGACGATTTTTCTGCTCAATATGGTGATCAGGTTCGCGTGGAAAGGGTAGATGTAATGCAAAATTCAGAGTTAGCTCAAAAATATGAGGTCAGATATGTTCCTACCCTGGTTTTTGAAGATGGGAATGGTAACATCTTAGGGAAAGAAGTAGGCTACCTGTCTTTGGAAGAGATTATTATAAAATTGGAAGAGTATGGAATAACTCTGACATCAAAGTAGGCGAGGAGGCCAACATGCAGCAAATATTTGAGTCAATTTACAGCAGCCTCCATGCTTCTAGCGGATTGGCCTTGACAGCAGCTTTTGTATGGGGCGTTTTCAGCATACTCTTAAGTCCTTGCAACTTGGTGACCATTCCCCTTGTGGTAGGGTATATCGAAAGCACCCGAACTGAAAAAAGTGCTAGTGCTTTTACAATCTCCCTGGCCTTTTCCAGTGGAATATTCGTTAATCTTGCCCTTGTTGGCATGGTGCTTACCTCCACGGGAATTTTAATGACAGATATTGGCAAATATACAAACTACATTGTGGCCTGTGTCTTCTTTCTCATCGGCCTCCACCTTCTCAAAGTCATTCAAATTCCCTGGTTTGGACAAAAAGAGATTAAGGCGGGCAAAAACAGAGGACTTTCAGGAGCTCTTATTCTTGGAATTGTCTCTGGCCTGGCCCTCGGCCCTTGTAGTTTTGCCTATGTAGCCCCTCTGCTGGCCTTAACCATAAAAACTGCCGCTGTCAATTTAGTTTTCGCTCTCTCACTAGTGGTGTTTTATGCTCTGGGACACTGCTCTGTCATCGTTATTGCCGGAACATCAGCAGATTTCGTTTCTAAATTTCTTCAATGGGATGAACACTCAAAAGGGCTCACTATCGTTAATAACATTTGCGGCGTTCTCATTCTCCTGGCTGGTCTTTATTTTATATACACAGTTCCCCAATAAAACCAAGAGGGACGCTCATTTTACTCTGCGCCCCTCTTCACTTTCTGGCATTTCGACCATTCCGTCGAAAACCTTTCCCTACCGGGAATATATCAGGAATTTCTTCCTGAGGTCGACTTCTATTCAGTTGTTCGTACGTAGAAGGTTCCATTACACTTATTTTCCCATCCCCTCCTTCGCCGATCCTTTAAGCATCTTTATTCTATTCCCCTTTGTGGCAACGCGCAAAAGCTCCACGGCTTCTCCTGGAGCTCTAAGGGGCAAGAAATAGCCTATAGACTAGGCAAAGATCGCAAAAACTGTAATTATCGCATATTTTTGAATTATTACACTTGCGCTACACGCTGTGGGAGCAAAATAAAAGGGGTGCTGATCACTGCACCCCTTTACTTCTCTGCTCTTCCTTATTACTCAAATTACTTCTTGTAAACGTCACGTGGATTCCATTTTTGCCAGACCTTTGCCACGAGCTCAATACCTGGTTCAAGAACTTTGCCGCCAGGCTGCCAGCCAGACGGGGTAACTTGGGATCCACCAGTCTCTCTTACAAGTTGAAAGGCTTTTATTTGCCTAATCATTTCGTCTACATTGCGCCCCACGGGTGGAGTAAGAACCTCCATGGCCTGTATAACGCCGTCCGGATCAATAATGAAACGGCCCCGCACATCTACCCCGGCTACGGAATCATATACTCCGTAGGCGCTCCCTATGTTTCCGCCACCATCTGAAGCCATATGGAAGGGAACTCCGCCTTCCGCCATTTTCGAAAGCTCTGTGTCATTCCATACTTTATGAACAAACTGGCTGTCCACACTTACGGAAATAACTTCTACGCCAAGGCCATTAATTTCTTCATATCTGTCAGCAACTGCTGACACTTCAGTAGCTCAGACGAAAGTAAAATCTCCTGGATAGAAACATAGCAAAACCCATTTGCCTGCGAAATCAGACAATGTAACGGTCGTAAAAGTTCCTTTATAATAGGCTGGAGCTGTGAAGTCAGGAGCTTTTCTTCCTACCATAATGGTCATTTTACCCTCCTCCTTCTGTGAGGATTTTGCTTCAACTTGTTCTTTCTGAGATTCCTGTTTCTCGATTTTTGCTATAGGTACAGTGCAGCCGCTCTTTTTTTCTGTCATTTACTCCCCTCCTCTCAAAAATCTCTTTAATAATATCACAATAATCAAAGGCTATTTAGAAGAATTCTTTTTATAACAAAAAGATATGATCTATCTGCAATTCTCTGCCACTTCTCTTACCGACAGCGTTCATTTCTGGCATTTCCCATTTTTCAAATACGAGAATCCTATGGAGATAAAATCGAGGTCTCCATGGTAAATCCACGAAACATCTTAATCATTTATTGACAATATCCGTTATAATATTAGGTGCAATGTCCCGATATGGATATTGGAAGGAGAGAAAATCTACGAAGGAATTCCTTCATGGGAAGAGCTCAAGGCATTAATAGATTCCAGACTCAGTTGACAATTATTCCAGCATAAAGCCTGCGAAGCGATTTTCATATTCCCACTTTTGTTTCTCATTTATAAACTTTAAACAACAAAATAAAAGACAGTCAAAGAGAGATATTGTCTAAATGGCAACATTTGCTTCTTACGGTTGCTGTTTTTAGAAATTTGGCGTAAAATATTTATTTGTTTCTGATTATTTTCAGGAAACTGTATACTTTAGGGAGTTGTTATAGATGGTTCAAGCTGAAAAAATTCGCAATCTGGCAATTATAGCCCATATTGATCATGGGAAGACCACGCTGATCGATTCTATTTTTAAGGCCGCACAAATCTTTAGAAAAGGGGCCCATATAGAAGAACGCGTTATGGATAGCAATGAACTTGAAAGAGAGCGAGGCATCACCATAAGGGCCAAGCATTGTACTGTCGAATGGAATGGATATTTGATAAACATTATAGACACTCCGGGACACGCTGACTTTTCTGGAGAAGTGGAACGCGTCCTCTCAACAGTTGATTCTGTCCTTCTGCTCGTCGATGCCAACGAAGGGCCCATGCCCCAGACACGATATGTACTCATGAGAGCTCTGGCCATGGGGCTGCGTCCTATTGTCTTTATCAACAAAGTGGACCGCCCTCACGCCAACCCCATGTCTGCGTTAAATCAGACCTTTGACCTCTTTATAGAATTAGGAGCCGCAGAAGAGCAGCTGGATTTCCCTGTTCTTTACGGATCAGGCCTGGATGGATGGGCTGTCAGAGATCTGAATAAATATGCCCATGAAGGAATGAAGCACCTCTTCGAAACTATTGCTGAGTATGTGCCTGCTCCAAAGGTGAACCTACATGCTCCCTTTCTCATGCAGGTAAGTACCCTTGCGTGGAATGAGTACACTGGGCGAATCGGGTGCGGTAAAGTACTTCAGGGAACCCTTCGTAAAGGTGAAAATTTTATCCGTTACTCCACAAAATGGAAAAAGCCCAATCTCAGAGGAGAAGAATGGGAGATTTGCGATGAAGAACAGACCCGCTCTGTAAAAATGTGGGTTACGCGAGGACTAGAGCGTCAGGAAGTGGAAGAAATATCGGCAGGGGATATCGTCTGGATCTCCGGCCCCCAGGAGATCAACATCGGAGACACCTTCTGCTCGCCAGAGCTTGAAGGGAAGACCCTCCCTCCCCTGGCCATAGAGGAACCTACCGTATCTATGTTCTTTTTGGTCAATACCGGACCTTTTTCAGGGCAGGAAGGACAACCTATTACTCTGCGTCAATTAAAAGCCCGCCTTGAAAGAGAAAAACATGTCAATGTCGCTCTTCGGGTAGAGGATATTGGGCGTCCTGACGGAGTAAAGGTGTCAGGACGAGGAGAGCTTCATCTTTCCATTCTCATCGAGGAAATGAGACGGGAAGGTCTCGAATTTTGCGTATCCAAACCGGAAGTCATTACCAGGGAAGAAGATGGACGAACATTTGAGCCCATGGAAGACCTCACTATTGATGTCCCAGAGGAATATCAGGGAGTAGTATTCGAAAAACTCTCCCGAAGAAAAGCTCGACTCGTCTCTATGGATAATACCCAAACAGGTCTCGTACGGCTCTCTTTTCAGATTCCTACTCGGGGACTTATTGGGTATCGGGGAGAATTTCTTACAGACACGAGAGGCCTTGGCATTATGAATACCGTATTTGCCGGATATGGCCCATGGGTCGGCACCATATCCCCACGCAATCGAGGAAGCCTCGTCAGCCTTGATACTGGAGAAGCGACAAGTTACCAGCTTGAGAACCTCCAGGAACGGGGAACCCTTTTCATAGAACCGGGAGAGCTTGTTTATGAGGGAATGATCGTGGGAGAAAATTCGCGCCCCGGAGATATGCCCTGCAACCCAACTAAAAAGAAGCAGGCTACGAACCACCGCTCAGCGACAAAAGACTTGACAACCAAGCTGGATGTCCCTCGTAAAATGTCCCTTGAGAAAGCAATGGAGTGGATTGCAGAAGAAGAGCTAGTGGAAGTAACACCCCAATCTGTAAGAATGAGAAAAGCTGTTCTTGATTATCAGGAACGAAGAAAATCCACAAAAAAAGCAAGCTAAAAATACAAAAGGAAGCCCTCCTCAGAAATAAAGATCTGAGGGGGGCTTTTTACTTGATCCTTCAATGCGCCTTATTTTCTGCGCCATGGTGAAGAGCCGCTCTTAAAGGAGTCTAGCCACGCTAAGTTCCTTTGTTTTCTTCCTGCCGCCGTCTTCTTTCTACTTTACTCTGGTACATCCTATCGTCAGCAATCTTCAAAGCTTCATGAAGAGAAGACGCGTCTTCCGGAACAGTGGCCACTCCAAAATCAGCTGAAATATTATGGAGCACTCCTTCCACATGAAGAGCTTCAAGACTGCTTTGCAACCGCTTAACAAGATGAAAAGCCTGCTTCTGAACAGTCCCCGGCAGTATCAAAAGGAATTCATCGCCGCCAAACCGGCCAGCTATGTCGCCAGCCCTCACACACTCACTTAAAAGAGAGGCAAATGACTTCAACACCTTGTCTCCGACAAGGTGTCCATAGGTATCGTTAATCAGTTTAAAATTAGCCATATCTATCATAACCATACTGGCAGGATCCCCGAAACGTTCGTGGCGAGATTGCTCTTCCGCTATACGCATGGAAAGAAACCGCCTGTTCCAGAGCTGGGTCAAATCATCGATAAGGGCTTTTCTTTTCGTTTCTTCTATGGCCGTCTGTACTGCCACAAGGGCAGCAAGATGCTTTGAGAGGATCATGAAGAAACCTTCGTCACTTTTAACAAAGGGGCTATTTTTTTCCATAGAAATGACGGCGAAAACCTCCCCGCCGAAAAGAATCGGAATATCCAGCTGAGAAGTGGTGCTCTTTGAAGAAAGGTTTACATAATAGGAAGAAGCCGCCAGGTTGGGCGTATTAATGATCTCTCCCCTTTCAGCGCACCTGATCACAAGCCCGCCGCCATTCTCGTATAGTTTCTGCGAGTACTCGTCCAGATCTGCCATACTTACAAAGTTGGAAGCCAGGGCCCTGAGGAAAAAAGATGCGTCTTCTTTCTTCTCCACTCTAAAAATGGATATTTTTTCATAATTGAAAACTGATGTCAACATCTGCACTACATGGGGTGCCACCTGTTCAAAATCGGCCCTCTCTACTGAAAAAGATTGTACGATGTCAAGAAGGGTCCTGAGGCGGTTCACTTCCACGTTAAGACGGGCGAAGGATTCTTTGTTTTCAAGCTCAAGTGCCATATGTGCCGCTATAACTCCCAAAAGCTCCTGATCCTGATTGGTTATGCCGCCTATCACATCATCATCTACGGCTACGGCTCCCCACAAGCCGTTACTTGAAATAACAGGAACTATCAACTGGCAACGCACATCACTGTCAAGATTCAAATAGAGAGAGTCCTTTGAAACATCTGTCGCAAGATAAGGTTCCCCTGTTTCGAGAACATGAAGCAATATACCCTTTTCTAGTCCTTTCAAATCCTTTAATTCTTCGGGAAGTTTTCCCACCCATGTCTGCAGCGTTATTTCCTTCGAAAAACTCTCTCTAGAAAAAACGTATACGTTTTTATACCCAAGCCTCTGGGAAAGCTGCCAGGATACAAGGGAGAAAAGCTCTTCCGCGGAACGACAAAGGGACATCCCCTGCACAATATCAAAAAGGTCTCTAAACTTTTTAAGCAAAACCTCCAGGTTTGCTTTCTGTTCCCGCGACACGTCAAGAGCATTGGAAAGGGCTTTCTGTGTAGAACTGAAAGCCTCATTGGTCCGTTTCAGCTCTGCGACATTGGCTTCCAATTTCTGTTCCACCTGCAAATGGGTTAAAATTTCACCTAAAATTACTGCAAAAAACTGAAGACCACGAAGATCTGTGGATGAAAACCGGGCCAGTTTCCTCGATTCAACAACAATCACTCCGCTTTTCTGATCTCTCCAGACGATAGGAACCACCAAACCGGATCGGGCGCCAGGCGTCCCTTCTACGTAAGGAGGGTGAGATCGAATATCATCTACGATCAGAGGCTTTCCCGAAACAAAAACCCTCGAATAGACATGGTTCTCGAATGGAACTGTTCCGTCAGGACTCACTCCTTCTCCCGTATATTCATCGTGAGCGCTTAATATCTGAAAAAGATTTCTTTTTTTGTCATAAAGGGCAACGGCAGGAGCGCTATCCGGCATGAGGCGCTTGATAAGATCCAATGCCGGAACACACACCTTTTCTATTGTTGAGGCAGAGCCAGCCTGCTTAATGTAGTCAAGGAAGACCGCCATTTCTTTTGCGGATTGGCGCCGAAGGAATTCCGAAAGACAGTACACAGCAAAGATCATGACATATAATGGAAGAGCTATCCTCAGGGGGAAATGAAAAAAAATAATATGGGCGGGGACTAAAACTGAAACAAATAAAAGCATAATTCCGTTCGCTCTTTTTGTTCCATATATGGAAAAAGCGAGAAGAAACACAAGGAGGGTCGCTGGGAAAAGAAAGATTCCGCAGCCTAGTCCCTTACCAAAGAAAAATCCAGCGGCTGAAACAAGGAGGAAAAGAATACTGCCTAACCAATCTTTCAAGAGACTACCTCCAAGGTAGTATTTTTATTTATCATTGTAACATTAAATGAAAAAGGTAATTAGAGAATATGATTTTTGTTTATATTTTAAAAGGAGGAATGCAACATGACAACTCTTTCTGTTTTCGGCGCCGGAAGCTGGGGAACTGCCCTGGCCCATGTTCTGGCCAGCAATGGGCATCAGGTCTGCCTCTGGTGCCGTCGGCAAGAACAAGCTGAATTCATCAACTCAAAAAGAATGAACCCTGATTATTTAAAAGACATACCCCTGGCCGCTGGTATTTATGCAACGTGGCAATTAGATGAAGCTGCGACATATTCTAAAAATTGGGTTGTTGCCGTACCTACCCAGGCAATTCGCACTCTTTTCACCTCTTTGCAAGAATTTACCCCCCCTATATCCCTTTGCAATGTAGCTAAAGGGATTGAAATTGAAACATTGAAGTGTATTAGCCAGATTTCAAAGGATTTTTTCCCAGATACATTCTACGCCGTCCTTTCAGGTCCAAGCCACGCAGAAGAAGTTGTCAGAGGCTTCCCCACCGCAACGATTGTGGCTTCATCTTCTTTTGAAACCTGCCAATACTGGCAGAGGCTCTTTAATTCGCCGCGGTTCAGGGTCTATACTGGCAACGATGTAGCCGGTGTAGAAATAGGAGGAGCCGTAAAAAACATTATAGCCATTGCTTCTGGAATTGCTAAAGCAATGAACCTCGGGGATAATGCTACAGCGGCCCTTGTAAGCCGAGGGCTTGCTGAAATCATGAGACTTGGAGCAAAAATGGGAGCCCATCCCCTCACACTGGCAGGTCTTGCTGGCGTTGGGGATCTGGTTGTTACCTGCTATAGTTTTCACTCCAGAAACTTCAGGCTGGGGAAACTGCTTGGAGAAGGCAAGAACCTGGAAGAAGCCAAAAAGATACTTGGACAGGTTGCCGAGGGTGCTTTTACTGTTCGGGCCATAGTGCATCTGGCTCGTGAGTACGACGTTGAACTCCCTATAGCCGACTCTGTGTATCGACTATTATACGAGGGTACTTCTCCGAAGGAGGAACTTGAGAATCTTCTCACCCGAGACCCCAAGCCAGAATATCCACCTGCTATTTTCTGGTCATAAGGGCCTTCGAGTTGCCTCCGTTATTAAAGTATTATATAATCCGCTCTGTGAAGCTAATATCAATTAACAGAGGGGGTATACATAATGGCAAAAGCAGTCGTTGATAAAGATGCATGCGTTGGATGCGAAACCTGTGTAGGTGCTTGCCCTGTGGAAGCTATATCTATGGTAGATGGCAAAGCAGAAGTTGATGCCGATACCTGCATTGAGTGCGGAAGCTGCGTTTCAGTCTGCCCGGTAAACGCCATTTCCCAGTAAAACTGGAACCTGTCTATTACACATAGAATTGCAGGATATAGGAGAATCCATGAATGGATTCTCCTTTTTTACTCCCTTATTGAACGATCATAGCGATAAAAACAAGGGGCTCTTTACCTGTATTGCTCAAGCCGTGTCTCTCACCACGGAAGGTCAGGGTCACGTCCCCAGCGCAAACTTTATGCAATGTCCCGTCATTTTCTTCGTAAAGTCCTTCCCCTGACAAAATAACGAAGCACTCCTCGTCATTTTCATGCAGATGGGCTCCAATGGAAGCCCCCGGTTCAAGGGTCATGGTTCCAATCATAGAAAAGGAGCTTCCAGAAAAACCTTCTCCCTTGGGGATAGCATACAAACAATGGAGAGAACCTGTACCTCCAGCAGGATTGTCTTTCTTCAGCTTCTGTTGCCTATCTTTGCAAATGATCACTTTTATTCCTCCTTTTATGACTCTTTCATCGTGTGAGAAACAAGAAGAACGAGTTGTTCCTTATGGGGAACGAAATAACTAATAGTCATGGAACAATTAAAAAGATCATTGTAAAAGCTTAAAGTTTGGGGTTCTTCCTTCGCTATGACATCATTCAATTTCTCTTTGAAAACACTCTCGGCCCCTGGAAAGATCTCAAGAAAAGAGCGGCCCAGCACTTCATCATATCCATGCTTTTTTAAAAAACGTTTAGCCTGTTCATTTAACTCCACAAAGCGCACGTCAGATGGGGTTCCAAACTCGTCGTATATGATGTCAAAGACCATAAAAGGCTCACTGATCTGCCAAAAAAGAAGGCGATACTTTTCTCTATCCTGACGAAGCATTTCGTAGGCCGCATCTCTATCCTTAAGGCTGGAGAGCATCTCTGAAAAAAGGTTGAAAAGGCCTATTTCCTCATTAGTCCAATTGAAAGAACTTTTAATTTTTTCAAAAACTATAAAACCATCCACCTCTCCCCTAAAACGGTAAGGGATCACTAGAAAGGAGCCTATTTTATGCCGGCTCATAAAGTTTTGTATGGCCATGGCTTCTTCTGCTAGTCCAGCTTTTTCATCAAATTCTATATTAAAAGTGTCTCCGGTTTCAAGATTTGCGCAGAACCAGGGATCCTTCTGAAGAGGCAAAGCTTCCCGTTCACCTTCATACAAAGCTTTTAAAGAGGGAACATTGTGGCGGCACCATTCTGATGAGTAACGCATGACCCCTTTCCTCACAATCACGTGGCTCACGCGGTCAGCTGCGATATATGACGCCATTTTAGGAAGAGCACCCCTCAAAGCACTCTCTAGCGAGGGGTAATTCAAAATATCCGCCGAAATTTCAGAAACCATCTGCTCTATTTTCAGTTTTCGTTTTAAAAGCATCTCTTCCCTTTTTCTCTCAGAAATATCGATATAGAGAAAGCAGATAGCAGCAATGCCGCCAGGCATTTCCAAAGGGGAGCTATTTAAAAAAACATCGATTATCCGGCCATCTTTTCGACGACGCTGGGTTTCTATAAAAACCCTTTTTCCATCAAGGGCCATTCGACATATGGAAAGAAACTGAGCGTGATATTTAGGCGGTATAACGAGATCCCCAAGAAATTGTCCCATAACTTCATCTTTAGAGGCAAACCCAAACATTTTTACAAAAGCGTTGTTTACCTCAAGGGTTTTCAGCGAGGGATCCGAAATGACTATTCCGGCAGGGGAACTTTGAAAAATTTTCTCAAATTTTCCCTTCTGAAGTTCCAATTCTCTAAGATTTTGACAAATGGTGGAAATATCAAGAGCCACTACATGGACAGTCGAGTAATCTGTTGAATCGAAAGGTATTGACCATCTTACAAGAATTTGGGATTCGGTAGATCTACCGGTGAGGTTAAGCAAAATCTTTTTTTGAAAAAAACTCTTCTCTTCAAAGAGAGCCTCACACTGGGTCGCAAAAAAATGGGCATTTTTACTGGAAAAAGAGTCTTGAAAAACAACCTGAAGAGCCTCCGGGGACGAAACGCAAAAGAAGTCAAGAGTGCTCCTATCTGCCTCTAAAACACGTGTAAGAGCTGTGCATGCATGGAGAAGACGGTGGTTTTCAAGTAAAAAGGCCTGTACATCCTTTTCTGCCTTCAAAGGGATGTTTTCTTCTAAAAACTTCTTTTGTGCGGAAAGATCCTGTGTCCATTGTGTTATAGGTATGATATCACCAGTATTTTTCTTAAGAGTGCTTTTGCGAGGGACAGGCGGGGGGTTTTTATTCTCAGGATGCAATGTGCTCAAAAGCAAGCGTAATTTTTCGCCATCGAAAGGAGGGAAGATAAAAATGCTGCTTTTGATCTCCCGCGCCAAAAGATAGGCCTCATCACTAAAGAGATCTACGATGAAAACAACTCTTCCGAAGAAAAAATCCTCAGGGCCCTTGAGTAGGGCTAATTTTTTCTGGTCTGTAACAAGGGAGAGCTTTACGAACGTTATAAAGGGAGGTTTTCGCTTTATCACTATCGAAGCATCTTCGAGATTAGAAACAGCGATCATAGAATAATCCCGCTCTAAAAGAACGCGCTCCAGAGCTGGATCTTTTTCCAAACCTTCCCCAACAAGAAGCATCAATTCTTTTTGCGAAAGTTTCTGCTCTAACTCAATCATAAAGCACCTCTGCTTATCTTTATATTATCGAGTTTCAAGCCTTTTGTTCCTGAAATACAAACATGTATCGATTCCCACCATAATAGCATTCATGCCGTATAAAATAATAATCCAGTTGAACCCATCATAGTCTAGGATAACATGAAGAATCCCTGCAGCATACCCTATTAAAATGATAATTAAAAAAGACAGACTTTTACCACCAGTACTTCTGGATTTCCATGACTTATAAATAGATGCTGGCCATGCAAGTCCAAAACAAACCACCATGAGAGCTTCGAAAAGTTTACCAATAACCACTTATATTCCCTCCTTGGCATAAATGCTCAAAAAAGACGCGCCTTCAAGGCGCGTCCTTAAGTGCGACTTAATAACTATCAATCAAGAAAATCTCTTAATTTTTTACTACGGCTAGGATGTCGCAGTTTTCGCAAAGCTTTTGCTTCTATTTGGCGAATCCGTTCCCGTGTAACGCCGAAACGCTTGCCCACCTCTTCAAGAGTATAGGAACGGCCATCTTCTAAGCCAAAGCGATACTGGAGAACTTCCCGTTCCCTCTCTGAAAGGGCCTCAAGCATTTCGTCTATCTGCTCATGCAACAAATGACTTGCTGCCGCTTCTTCCGGGCTAGGCAAATCCCTGTCTTCAATAAAATCCCCAAGCTGGCTGTCTTCCTCTTCACCTATTGGAGTTTCAAGTGACACTGGCAACTGGGCGATACGCCTGATCTCCTCTACTTTAGACGGTTCTATTTCCATTTCTGCCGCAATTTCTTCATCTGTAGGTTCTCGACCAAGTTTTTGAACAAGCTGCCTCGACACCCTCACCATTTTATTAATAGTTTCCACCATGTGGACAGGTACCCGGATCGTTCTGGCCTGGTCCGCAATTGCTCTGGTTATTGCCTGGCGAATCCACCATGTAGCATAGGTGCTAAATTTAAAGCCCTTTCTATAATCAAATTTCTCAACAGCCCGGATAAGACCTAAATTTCCTTCCTGGATCAAATCAAGGAACAGCATTCCCCGTCCTATATATTTTTTGGCAATACTTACCACCAGGCGAAGATTGGCATCTATTATTTGTTGCTTCGCCTCTTCTTCCCCTGCCTCCACTCGCTTTGCAAGCTCCACTTCCTGTGCCGGCTCAAGAAGGGGCACCTTCCCGATCTCTCTCAAGTACATACGGACAGGATCTGTCAAAGGAATATCATCCAGCTTCCCGATTTCTCCATCGGCAGGCTGAGCAAGAGCTTCTTCCTCCGCAATATGCTGAGCTCTTTCCTTGCCCTCTTCTTCGGTCACTTCAATCCCCATTTCCATAAGGTTTGAAACAACGTCTTCAAGAACATCCGCACTCCAGAACTCAACAGGAATAAATTTCTCAATATCTTTCTGAGTCACAAATCCCTTGGTCTGGCCTTCCTGGATAAGGTCACGGACTTTCCCCATGTAGGTGGCAAGTTCTTCTCTTGTAGCGTCTCTTTTGGTCTGCTTATTTTTGCTCTCCATAAAGAGAATTATCCTCCTCTGGTTTTATTACATAACGATATTATACATACTCTTCCTTGAGCAATAAAGCGCAAAAAAAGAACAGGCCAACACATATACACTGTTGCCTGATCTCTTTCTAAAGGAATTTTTGAAAATTAAAATGCCTGTTTATTATATCATATCTGCCCAAAAATTTTTGATTGGTGTATAATAAAGGTCACTAAAATCAATGTTAATTTAATCTAAATAACATCCTCTTCTAAAAAACATGTCGTAATCCTCGCCAATTCCGCTCTTATATACCTTCTATGTCTCCAAATAAGAGAGGAGATGAATAGTAATGAGTTTCAGAAAGTGGTCAAAATGGGTACTTTTCTCCATTTTTATCCTTGTGGTCGCTTCTTTTCCCGCCCAGAGTTGCACAGATATTGTAGTGGGCAAAAATGCTTCCGCAGACGGTTCTGTTATCACCTCTCATACAGCTGACGGTGCTTTTTACGATGCAAGGGTTCGCACAATTCCTGGCAAAAAACACCCAGCGGGAACTAAAGCTGACGTGTTTTGGAACATTATTATGGAAGAAGACTACGAGCCCAAAAAAATCGGTGAAATACCACAAGTTGAAGAAACTTATACATACTTCCACGTAGGGTACCCCTTTATGAATGAACATGGGGTCGCCATTGGAGAGACAACCGTTGGACAAAAGGATGAATTAAAGACATTCCGCCCCGATGCTAAAGCTATTATGACTATTGAACAGCTTGAAGTTTTCGCCCTGCAAAGGGCAAAAACAGCTCGAGAGGCAATTAAGGTCATCGGTGAACTTGGGGAAAAATATGGTTTCCTCCCTTCCTGCGGAAGTGAGGGAGAATGCCTTACAATTACAGACTCTGAAGAGGCATGGATCTTTGAGATTCGAAGCACGGGAATGATGTGGACACCAGAGAGCGGTAAACCTGGGGCAGTATGGGTTGCTCAAAGAGTTCCCGATGATTGTGTCGTTGTCGTTCCCAACATGAGCCGCATCCGAGAAGTGGACATAAATGATACGGCGAACTTTATAGCCTCTAAGGATTACATGCAGCCGGCCATTGATCTCGGATGGTACGATCCAGCGAGCGGAAAACCCTTTATCTGGCAGCTGGCCTACTCCCCCCTTACTGGAAACGATGATTGGTCCCTTTCCTCCATGTGGATTCGCAACCGTCTCTACACCATATACAGTCAACTTGACCCAACCCGGGAATGGGATCCCTACGCAGAAACCATGTCATATCCCTTCGCCATAAAACCCCAGAAAAAATTATCTGTTCAGGATGTAATGACGTTTTTACGAAGTCATATGGAAGGAACACCCTTTGACATGTCAGCCGAAGCAGCCTGGTTGGTGCCGGAAGGCGATAAGATGGTCAAAAGCCCCCTTGCCACTCCCTTTGTTACTAATAACCTTCGCACTCTCCTGAAGATTCCATACAATCGCCCTGTAGCAAAATGGGACTGTGCCTACAGTTTTGTTTCCCAGGCTCGTTCTGGTTATCCGGCTCCTGTTCGAACTGTGCTCTGGTTTGGATACGACAACCCTCATACTACCTGTTATGTCCCAATCTATTCGGGAGTTTTAGAAACCCTTGGGAGCTGGCGGGTTTTTGACCGTAATGCTTTTAGTCTCGGATCTGCTCAATGGGCTTTTATATTAGCCGATGATCTCGTTAACCATCGTTATCAAGAAGCCATACAAGATCTGGTTAAGATCAGGACACCTCTTGAAGAAGCTTTTTTCAAGGAGCTGGCTGATATTGATGAAAAAGCCCTTGACCTCGCTAAAAATGACCCTGCAGCAGCTCAAGAGTATGTAACAGAGTATACGCAAAGCTGTATGAAAAAAGCAGAAAAAGCATGGTGGGACCTCAACTGGCAGTTAATATCCGCATATAACAACAACAAGAAAAAATAACCGAAGGAGGGAGATTTTCATGAAAATAATCCCTAAGAGATTCCTGTATATGACGATACTATGTCTTATCGCTATGTTTTTTGCTATTGCTGGGGCTTTAATAGCAGCTGAAATGCCCACCGTTGAACCTCCTGTTATTGTAACAACCTGTGGACAGAGTCCGGGCGCCGTCATGGTAAAAATGTCTCTTATGCAGTCTCAGATAACTCCTGCAGAGAATAAGAACACCATTATCGCCAGCGAACTCGCCGGGAAAGGGTATAAGACCCTCATCGTCACCACTGGAACCAGCGGCAAGGGAATGGGAGCCGCGGGCACAGACGTCAACAAAGAAATAGCCCGCTGCAAAGAACTCATCGAAGCCGCCAAAGCTGAAGGCATAGTTGTCATTACAGCCCACGTGGAAGGAATGGCCCGGCGGACGGACAGCGCTGACCAGGCTTCCATAGATGAAATAGTCCCCCTCGGCGACGCCATACTCATCGTAGCCGGCAGCAACCCGGACGGTTACTTCACAAAGCTCGCGCAGGACAATGACAAGCCTCTTATTGAGGCAAAGGACGCTCTTTCCATTGGGTCAAGCCTGAAGGAATTGAATAAGTAGCATCATAGCCCCCGATGGAATCGGGGGCTAGTTTCCTCTACAACGAGAGATCAAGAAAGGAAATGACCTCATGTTTATACATGCAGAAGTAATTTTACTTGTAATTGCCGTGGCCTTCTTTCTCCCGAAGGTCTTGAAGCTGAGCACTGAGCTTTCCATGTTCGTTGCCGCCCTTGCGGGAGCGGCCGCCCACTCTGTAATGCTCCGCGTCACAGGAAGCCCTCACAATCCCGTATCCATTCTTCCCATCCGGCATATTGTGGAAGGGGCCTTCACCTACTTTGACGTCTGCCTCATCTTCCTCACCGCCACCTTCTTCATGGCCCTTCTTCGTGAAAGCGGCGGGGTGGCCTTCATTGTACGGAAGATCGTTTCTACCTTCCACAAAAGACGAACAATCTGCCTTCTGCTCCTTACTTTCGTTCTCCTTCTTCCCGGAGCCCTTACCGGGTCGGGAGCGACAACGGTTCTTACCGTAGGCGCCCTTGTGGGAGCAGTGCTTTCAGCTATGGGCGTGGATGAGACGAAACGGGCCGCCATCATCTTTTTGGGAGCGGCCATGAGCGCCGCGGCGCCTCCCATCAACCTCTGGGCCATGATGGCCGCCGCCGGCGCCAACATGCCCTATGTGGGGTTTGGGAAACCCCTTCTTGTCCTTTCAGTGGCAGGAGCCCTCTTCTCCATGTTCTGGCTTGCGGGACGGGGAGAGGGACAGGTTGACCTCGACAAGGCTCTGGCGAACCTGCCTGAAGTCCAGGAGGGGCAGAGCTGGTTCAGGGTGACCTTCCCCTTCGCTCTGCTGCTGGCCCTTGTTCTGGCGGGACGGATCTGGCCTTTCTCCATGCCCGTATTGGGGCTGCCCCTGCTTTTCATGGTCGCGTCCTTTGCCGTCGTGCTGCTGAGCCCCAAACGCCTTCATGTCTGGTCAGTCGCCTGCGCAACCGTCCATAACCTGACCACCCTCGTTGGGATCATGGTGGTGGTGGGCATCCTGATCCAGATCATGGCCCTGAGCGGAGCCCGGGGGCTCATCTCCCTGGCGGTGGTCACCCTTCCCCTGGGCGTGCTCTTCGCCACTCTCTTCATTATCCTCCCCCTTTCGGAAGGGCTGGTGCAGTATGCGGTGGCCCCCCTTATCGGCGTGCCCCTCATCATGCTTTTCAACATGCGGGGTTTAGATCCCATCATAGCCCTGTCGGCCATGGCCGTCATATGGCCTCTGGGCGACTGTCTGCCTCCCACCGCCGTTGTGGGACGGGCCACAGTGATGGAGCTGGGATATACGGGGCGGTACTTTCAGGATTTTGTGAAGGCCTGCCTGGTGCCCATGGCCTTCATCGCCATGCTGGGGACCCTCTTTCTCATCTTCAGCACCAGATTGTCATTTCTTGGAGGCTAGATGACCATGATACTTACAAATACCATCGTTATGTACCTGTATTACGCCATAACCCTCTTCTTCGGGGGGGCAATAGTGTACAACCTCATCAAGACAGAAAAAGCCCAGGACGCGGTGCTCTACTGCATTATCCTCATGCCCTTCGTGCTGAGGCTCCTTCGGTTGAAGTAGACGTGAGGTGGGGAGAATGAAAAATAATCTGAAAATCATCAAGATCCTTTCTTTAGTCATAGCCCTGGTCTTTGCGGCCATAGCCGGGCGAGATTTTTACGAGCACAGGCACTTTATGGAGCCGGTGGTTCCATCGCCGTCTTTAACAGAAGTGAAGAAGCTCTCTGATTACGAACCGAGCCTGAAAGGAACAGCCAACGACAGCAACGTGTACGTCTTCGACAGCGGCGTGCCCGGTGGAACAGCTTTTCTCTTTGGAGGAACCCATGCCGAGGAACCGGCAACCAACCTCACGGCTGCTCTTGTTGCCGAAAACGTGAAGGTCGAACAGGGACGGCTCTTTGTGATCCTCAGGGCGAACCGGAGCGCATCCACCTGCACTCGCATGGGAGAAGCCTATCCTGCCTTCTACCATGTAAAGACGTCATGGGGCGACAAGCGTTTCCGTATGGGAGACCGGTGTACCAACCCCCTGGACTCGTGGCCTGACCCTGAGGTCTACCTCCACTATCCGAGCCGCCAGATGCTGGCCTATATGGATATACGGAATTTGAACCGGACGTGGCCGGGACGGCCCAACGGGGCCATTACCGAGCGCACGACATGGGCAATGACGCAGCTTATACGCCGGGAGAAGGTGGATATGGCCGTAGACCTTCATGAAGCGGAGCTCGAGTATCCGGTGGAAAACACCATCGTAACTCATTAGAAGGGGCAATCTGTTGCGGCCATGACCTCCATGGTGCTCACGGCGGAGCTCTTTGAAGTGCCCCTGAGCATGGAGTTCTCGCCTCAGGCCCTTCACGGCCTCTCCCACCGGGAGATCGGAGACCATACGGACGCCATGTCCCTGCTGGTTGAGGTGGCGGAACCCATGATAGACCGTATCCGTGGCATTACAGATGAATATCTGCTCATGACTGGCCGGGACGAGTTTGTGATGAAGGCCGGGGAGCATAAGTTGCTCTATGCTCCCATCGACGAGCGGGGCTGGCCCATCGATGTGCGGGTGGGGCGTCATTCCTCGACCTTCCAGAAGATGCTTGAGTTCTACTCTTTGGAGGCTCCCGACCGTCCTATCGTCATTTCAGGGGTGCCGGGATACACGGAGGTTATAGAGAATACATTGGGAGCATATTTCCATGATCCAAAGCAAGCTCCGCCTGAGAAGGTTTTCTACGATTAGCGAGAAGATAATTGGTTTTCGGAATGGCACCACTACTAAACAAGGAGGGAAAAAGTATGAATTCCAGGATGCTCAGGATAGCAACAATAGCGGCCCTTGCTATTTTCCTCGCCAGCACGCTGGCATCAGCGTGCACCACTATTATGGTAGGGAAAAAAGCATCTGTTGATGGATCTGTCATGGTAACTCATACGTGTGACGGCTGGTATGATAACCGTGTCAGGATCATCCCCGGCGAAACCCATAAAGCAGGAGAAATGACTCCTGTCTATAAAGAAATATGCCATGGAACCCGACCAGACAAACCCCTGGTCGAGGTTGGCGAAATTCCTCAGCCCGAAGAAACGTACACCTATTTCCACGTAGGGTATCCCTTCATGAATGAACATCAGCTCATCATAGGCGAAGATACCTGGAGCGGACGGGATGAAAACTTCTGTGACGCTGGCTGGATGATGATCGAGCAGCTTGAGGTCTTCGCCCTTCAGAGAGCAAAAACAGCTCGGGAAGCGATCCAGGTTATGGGCGAGCTTGCTGAAAAGTACGGCTATGGCGATGGCGGCGAGACTTTGACCGTTATCGACAAAAATGAAGCCTGGATGTTCGATATTTGCGGCCCCGGTCCCCTTTGGACCCCTGAAAGCGGCAAGCCCGGCGCCATATGGGTTGCCCAGCGCGTGCCCGATGATTGTTTCACCGTAACAGCCAACCGTTCCCGAATTGGCGAAATCCACTGGGATGATAAAGAGAACTTCATATATTCTTCCAGTGTAAAAGATTTCGCAAAAGAAATGGGCTGGTGGAAAGAGGGCGAAAAATTTGTTTTCCACAAAATATACAATCCCGTCCCCTATGGGACGCCTTATTACCAGCAGCGCCGCGAGTGGAGAGTCATCAGCCTTCTTGCCCCCTCCCTCAAGATCGAAGAAGATGCGGCTGAAATGTATCCTCTAATGATAAAACCTGACAAGAAGATTTCTGTAAGGGACCTTATGGCTGTGAAGCGAGATTACCTCGAGGAGACTCGCTTTGATCTCACTCAGGGAATGGCAGCCGGCCCCTTCGGAAACCCCAACCGCTACCCAACTCCTAGTAGTGTACGACCAGAAGACAAACAGAACGTTGACTGGACCCGGGCCATATCCATGTTCCGTTGCTCCTACAGCTTCGTAGCTCAAGCACGGGACTGGCTGCCCGATGCTATTGGCGGCATATTGTGGTTCGGAGAAGACGCTCCCCATTCTACAGTGTACATGCCTATTTACGCTGGCGTAACATCCCTACCCAAGAGTATTACTGAGGGAAAACGGGCCGAATTCGATAGAAACTCCGCATGGTGGGCATTCAACTTCGTCTCTAACTGGGCCGATCTCAAGTTCAGCTATATGATCAAGGACATTAAAGAAGCCCAGAAGGCTTACGAAGATGAGTTCTTCACGTACCAGCCAGTAGTAGATAAAGAAGCCGCAGCTCTTTATAAAGAGAGCCCCGAAAAGGCTAAGGCCTACCTCACGAAATACACGAACGACAGCATCAACAAGGTGGTTAACGGTTGGTGGAAATTGGGCTGGAAGCTCGTCGGCAAATATTCTGACGGATATATTACCTACCCCGACGGGAAGCAGGACTCAGTAGGGTACCCTACAGAGTGGCTTAAGGCTGTTGGTTTCGGAATAGAGGAATCCGAACCCAAGAAATAGGTTTCTACAGATCAACAAGGGGCTGCAGGAATGTTTAGCAGCCCCCTTTTTATTCCCCAAATATTATTTCGCTAATTTCACTATTACCCCCAAGGGGGTAGGGAAAGGTTCTTCAGGAGAAGGACCTACAGCCTCTCTGGTTTCGTCGAATTCCATTTCATAGAGAAGGCGGCTGATCTCAAGATCCAATGGGTCATCGGTTTCGTAGGGAATGGCGAAGCGCAAATACCCAAACTGTTCAGCAAAATAGCTGAAACTCAGATTGCCTTTTTCTTTCATCATGGCCGCAATCAATTTTGCCAAAAACTCCTCGTCATCGAAAAAAGGAGTGGAACTGGCAAGAACAATCGCTTTAAAGCTGCCTAAAAGCATGGACCTGTTCCTGAAGTTGCAAAGAGACACCCCTGCCCGAATGGCAAAATCTCCTTCTGTTTGACGGGCTACAAGATCCTCCATGGGTTGAGAATAACCGAACACTGCCGTAAATCCTAAAGACAATCCTTTTCCCCGCCCTGGAATAATCATACAATCCCGAAGGAATGGCCCGGCAAAGCCAATGCGTGGGCTGGAGAGGCAAAAAAGCTCACTTCCAAGGGACAAGGAAAGAGATGCCAGTGCAACAAGCTCACCGCTATAAAGATGGTTCACCGATACGGGCCGATAATCCATCCCCATTGGCAGCCACGACGCGATATCCAAATCAAGATTAACGTTCCAGTATGGAAGGTTCTTCATCGTTCACATACCCCCTTCCCGAGAAACAATTTGTATAATATAACGCACTAGCCTTGTCTCCACAAGCGCTGAATTACTGGTCTGCTATACTTAAAAAAATCTTTTGAAATAGGAGGACATAGATGGCTTACGAATCATCTTTTCTTGAGAAAGAATCTGTTATTCGACTGATTCCGAAGCTATCTTTCCCCGCCATGGCAGGAATGATCGCCCAGGCTCTTTATAATGTCGTGGATGCGATCTTCGTTGGGCGAGGCGTTGGGATGCTGGCCGTTGCCGGAATATCCATCGCTTTTCCCATTCAAATGATCATTATGGCAACAGCTCAAGTTATTGGAGTTGGCAGTGCCTCTATTATCTCACGAAGTCTCGGTGAAAAAAATAGGGACAAAGCAGAAAAAACTTTAGGGAATCTTATGGGCGCAACACTAGTTTTTAGTGCTGTAGTGGCAACCTTTGGACTTTATTTTCTGGAACCGATCCTTCGGCTTTTCGGAGCTACAGATGCCATTCTGCCCTTTGCAGCCACTTATATGAAAATATTGTTTCTGGGATCTGTCTTTTTTGCCTTTTCCATAGCCTGCAATAATGCCGTTCGCGCTGAAGGTAAAGCTTACTTCGCCATGATAACCATGCTCATTTCCGCAGGGGTTAACATAGTTCTTGATCCCATATTCATCTTCGGGTTTGGAATGGGCATTCAAGGAGCCGCTATTGCCACTGTCATCGCTCAGACATCTTCCGCCCTATGGCTAGGCTGGTATTACATTAGAGGGAAAAGCGAAGTTCCATTTCTGTTTAAAAACATGCGGCCCAACTATAAGATTCTGCACGAAGTGACAGCAATAGGCCTGTCCGCGTTCCTCAGACAGGGAGCCGCAAGTATTTCACTGGTGGTCATCAACCGCCAGCTTGCCTTCTGGGGTGGCGATGCTGCCATAGCTGCCATGGGGATACTCCTTCGAATAACCCAGTTTGCTGTCATGCCTGTTTTCGGCCTTGTCCAAGGGCTTCTTCCCATAGTAGGGTACAACTACGGTGCAAGACTTTTTTGCAGGGTTACTACAGCCATGAAGCTTTCTATTGCTATCTCATCAGCCATCTGTACCCTAACGGGATCTCTTCTCTTTTTTGCTCCCCAGCTACTGATCCCTCTATTCACTAACAATAGGGAGGTTCTGCCTCTTGGAATCAACGCTTCCAGATATATGGCCATCGGCTTTCCCCTTATAGGGTTTCAGGTCATGGCTTCGGGTTTGTACCAGGCCATTGGCAAGACTGTTCCTGCCCTCTTTTTATCCTTGCTTCGGCAAGTATTGATCCTTATCCCCCTCGTTCTTTTCCTTCCGTATTTTTACGGATTGCTTGGGATATGGACAGCTTTTCCCATTTCTGACATACTAGCCGCTATAATAACGCTGGTTCTTTACAGAAAGGATATAAAAAGGCTTTCAACTCTCTGCGCAGAAAAGGCACAGCTGAATAAAGGAGAATAGATTCCATGCTTGAAGCTGCAGTAACATGGCTTGTAATAACAATTGGCAAACTCGGATATTTAGGCATAGTTTGCCTCATGTTCCTTGAGTCTTCCTTTTTTCCCTTCCCCAGTGAAGTCGTAATCCCCCCTGCCGGGTATTTAGCCTTTCTAGGGGAAATGAACCTTTTTCTTGTAATTTTTATGGGTATTCTGGGAAGCATGCTCGGGGCGCTCTTTAATTACTGGATTTCCCTCCGATTTGGACGGCCATTCTTTCAGAAGTATGGACGATATTTCTTTATCAGCCAATCTACCCTGGATAAAGCTGATGTTTTTTTTGCTCAACATGGCCACATCAGCACTCTTATTGGCCGCCTGCTGCCGGGGATACGACAGTATATATCCCTCCCCGCAGGCCTTTCTCGCATGCCCCTTTTTCCTTTTTGCCTTTTCACAGCCATTGGCTCAGGCCTTTGGGTTGCTGTTCTCGCCTTTGTAGGATATTGGGTTGGAAATAATAAAGAGCTAGTCTCCCAATATCTTCATAATGTCACTATTCTGGCTATTATTCTCTGCCTTCTATTGGGAGGGCTTTATGTCTTCCGTGTGAAGCAGAAAAAATCCCGGTAGGCAAGAATACGCCCCTGTACAGGGACTACTCGTCACTTAAAGCAAGAGTTGCCGTAAGAAGATGAGTATACATCGCGGGAACCTGTTGAACCCTCTGAGCAAAAGCTTCGCCTATACCACGAGCCATTTCATAATATTCTTTATTGCCCGTTCTCTTATTGAAGCGCAACAGATTCATCATGGCAACGGAATTTCCTGAAACCATAACGCCGTCTTCCCCACTCCACGGTCTGAAGAAAAGAAGCTCATCTAAGCCCGAGTTCATAAAATATCCGCCCCGTTTCGGGTCGTAAAAAATATCATTCATGGAACGAAGAAGCCCCATCCCTTTCTCACCATAGTCTTCTTCCCCTGTTGCTTCTTCCAACTCTAAAAGAGCTCTGATGAAGAAGGAATAATCGTTGAGCAACCCCGGAATATGGCCTTTGCCGTCAGCCACAGAGTGGTAGACTTCTTTTTCTTGATAAACAGCCTTTTCCAGGAGAAAATCAACTGCATTTCGGGCAGCTTCTATGAATTGCCTTTCTTCAAAGATCCGCCCAGCAAAGGCCAGGGCCTCAATCATCAAGGCGTTCCAGTCCGTTAGAATCTTTCTGTCACAGTGAGGCCGTACTCGCCTGTTTCTCGCTTCAAAGAGCAGGGCTCGGGATTTTTGTAGGCTTTGATCCAGTTTTTGAAGCTCAACATTATATGTGGCGGCAAGTTCTTCAAGTGAAGCCGGAAGAGCCAGGACATTGCCTTCCCCATGAATGCCATAGGCCTGTAAAAAAAGCTGACGGTCCTCTGAAGGCACCAGCCTGCGTATCTCCTCTTCTGTCCACACATAAAAACGTCCTTCCACCCCTTCACTATCGGCATCCTCCGCAGCAAAGAACACTCCTTCCGGGGATCTCAGGTCTCGCAGAACATAAGCGGCTATTTCAAAGGCTATTTTCTTGTATATGTCCCTGCCTGTCATTTCCCAGGCCGCTGTATAGGCCTTGAGAAGAAGGGCCTGATCGTAAAGCATTTTCTCGAAATGGGGAATCTTCCACTCTCTATCTGTAGAATATCGGGCAAATCCGCCTCCTAAATGATCCCGTATGCCCCCCATAGCCATACAATCAAGTGTTTTCTCAACCATTTTGATGGCCTTTTCTTCTTTAAAAATCTTGCCATATTCAAGTAAGAAAAGAAGAACGGGGGGCATTGGAAACTTTGGAGCTTTCGAAAAACCACCCCACAAAGGATCAAAGTTTCGGCTCAATTCCTGAAAAGCCTTCTTTGCTAAGTTTTTGTCAGGGCATGTTCCCTTTTGATTAGTCATCTCTTTTTCAAGAGCATTCATAATGCTTTCTGCAGACTTAAGCACGTCCTCTTTTTGCATCAGCCAGAGCCATTTGACCCGGGGAACCATGTCCATAAGGCCGGGGATCCGGCCCGAAGTTTCTTTAGGGATATAACTTGCGGCAAAGAAAGGTTTCCCATTGGGTGTGAGAAAAAGGTTCAATGGCCAGCCGCCGCTCCCATTCATAATCAGGCTTACTGCCATACAGACATGGTCAATATCAGGGCGTTCTTCCCTATCGACCTTTATGGAAACGCACGCATCATTCAGGAGCTGAGCCACTTCTTCATCGCTGAAGCACTCTTTTTCCATCACGTGACACCAATGGCAGGTGGAATATCCTATGCTGAGGAAAATTGGCTTATTTTCTTCCTGTGCCTTTGTAAAAGCCTCTTTACCCCAGGGATGCCAATCTACAGGATTATGGGCATGTTGGAGAAGGTATGGGCTTTTTTCAGTAATTAATCTGTTCTCCTTATTTTTCATCACAACACCTCTATTGGTTCAACAAACGACAAGACCACTGTCAAAATAAGCTCAACGTCACGTATGCGGCAAAAATAGCCGCCAGGACTGACAGAATCAATCCTCCTCTAAACCACGAAAAAAGGGCAGCTGTACCAATGCCCGCCAACGTAGGCATCATCATTTCAGAAGATGATTCTACTATTCCCCTCACAATAAGGACACCGAGGGCCGTATAGGGAATAGCGAAGAGAATTTTTCTCATAAAAGGGGATATCCTCTTTTCAGAAAGGGCCAAAAAGGGGCACAGCCTGGGAATATAGGTCACCAAAAGCATCCCGGCAATAAGAGGCAAAGAACTTTTCATATCTTATCTCCTTCACAGGAGTCTTTTAAAAGGAAAGGACCTGCAGTGGAGCCTATGATGATGGCTGTAATAAGTTTCCAGCCATCTGGAAAAAACTTCAAAGCGTCAAGGGCAATATAAGTGAAACCAGATAGGCCAGCGAGAGTAAGGGCTGCCATTGACTTTTTGATTTCTGGCGTAAGTATGGCTGTGAACATGGCATAGAGACCAACTCCAAGGCTGATTTGGACTGTTTCGGGCAAAATTGTCCCCACCACATAGCCTGTCGCTGTTCCCCCTATCCACGCTCCGTAGGAAATTCCATTTAACGCCAGCAAAAATGCAGCGGTAAGCTTGCCCTCGTGCAAAGACGCTACCGAAAATGTTTCATCTGTGATGCCAAAGGCTATAAAGGGCAGCCATTTCTTATTTATATTATTGAGACGGGCAGCCAGGGAGGCGCTCATCACCATATGACGCAGATTCAAAAGAAATGTGGCTAAAACAATGTCTCCTGTGGCTATGCCTGCCCTCAGTAGATCAAGAGCCATAAACTGGCTCGCTCCAGCAAACACGAGGATGGAAAAGAGGCAGTTCTCCCCAAAAGGCACCCCTACATTACGGGCTAAAAGCCCAAAGGCCATGCCGATAGGAACGTATCCTATCACGATAGGGAACCCTGCCTTAAGCCCATCATAAAGGCTTTTTTCTTGTAGTTTGTTCATCTCAAGGGGCCTCTAAAAAAGAGAGAGGATGTCCTCTATTTTATCGAAGGTGTGCCATGCCCCTGAGATTTCAAGTTCACGAGCTGAAAAATTACCCGTTGTCAAACCTATACCCCGTACTCCTGCGGCCACTGATGTCATCATATCGAGGTCAGTATCCCCTACATAGAACACTTCTTCGGCTCCTGCGCCTAGAAGGTCCATGCTCTTGTTCAAGATGTCCGGAGCAGGCTTTGGATGTTCCACATCCTGAATGCCTATAATATGCTCAAAAAAAGCATCCAGTTTCTGAGACTCTACTACCGGGCGGGCATTCTGACGATTCGATGCCACTGCGAGGCGGATTCCTTTATCACGCAGGGATTCTAAAAGAGGGAACGTGCCGGGGAAGACCCGAATTCCAGCATATTCCTGCTCAACAAAAAAACTTCGGTACTCTGTAAGCCATTCCTCTTTAAACTCACCCCAGAGGTGTAACCATGAATCTCGAATGGGCATCCCTATGGTCTTCAAGACTTCTTCTCTCGTAACATTACGCAACCCATGTTCCCTCGCAAGACGATTAGTGCTATTGGTAATGGCATAGCTGCTGTCTGCCAGGGTCATGTCGAAGTCAAAAATGACAGCTTTTACCACGTTCATTCCACCTTACTTTAAAGAATTCTTTTACATAACACAAGAAATCTTTTTGATTTCAGAGCATACTACCCTAACCTAGAGGAAAAATCAAAAAATTTCTTTATCTCTCAGACTTTGTTTACTATTATAGGCCTAAGTTTTCTATAAGGGGGGGACTTCTAATGTCATACAAAAAAACAAAACCATTAAGAGCGCTTTTTATAGGATTTGGCCATGTGGGCCAGCAAATTGCCAAAATCCTTACCAGAGAAAGGGATAATTTTCCAGGTCTTGCCTCCCTTGACCTCAAGACCATCGCCATTATTGGGAGGTCAAAAGGCAACCTGGTCAATGAAAAAGAAGGAGTGGACCTCCGAAAAGCCCTCGACGAAGTTGAGGAGATGAAAACATTTTCCTCGTCGAACCCTGACAGAAGAGACATTTCCGCACTAGAAGCCGCACGCTCTCTTGACTATGATGTTCTCATCGAACTTTCCAACCTCTCAATCGAAAACCGGGGGGAACCGGCAATAAGCCATATTCGATCAGCGCTGGAAAGAGGGCGCCATGCTATAACGGCCAACAAGGGACCTGTGGCCTTTGCCTATAGCGAACTCAAGGGTCTTGCGGAAAAAATGGAAACTTCACTCCTTTACGAAACTACTGTTATGGATGGAGCTCCAGTCTTTAACATGGCACGTTGCTGCTTGAAAGGGTGCACTGTCAAAGGAATTGAAGGGATTCTTAATTCTACTACTAATTTTGTCCTTTCCATGATGGAAGAGGGACAATGCATGGATGATGCCGTAAAAGAAGCTCAGAAGATAGGCATAGCGGAAGCTGATCCAAATTACGATCTGGAAGGATGGGATTCGTCAGCAAAGATCTCGATTCTTGCCAACGCCCTCATGGGAGCATCCATATCCCCCATCCACGTAGACAGAAAAGGCATTGCCGGTCTGAGCACTGAGGATGTTGAAAAGACTCTGAATTCAGGAAAAAGGCTAAAACTCATCTGCAAGGCCTGGCTCGCGGGGAAGGATGTGAGAGCAAGTGTCAAATTAGAAGAGATTCCTTCGAGACACCATTTTAACCTGGTAATGGGAAGCGGATCTGTAATCACCATCGAAACGGATCTCATGGGACCCATAGTATTAACCCAGCAAAATCCCACTCTTTATGATACTGCCTATGGCGTATTGAGTGATCTTATGACTCTATCGTCCACCATGGAAACCGGTGTGCAAACAGACAGCATTAACTCTTTACTGTAGAATAAGAATGGTCTTAGCGAATTATTCTGGGAGGGTCATCTATGGTAAGTTTGCCCCGTATTGTTCTGTATCAGAGAATCTCAGAACTTGAAAGGGAATTATATACTGATGCTCAAAGGGAACTTTGTACGTTCTTCGTCCCCACAAGTAGAGACAGAAAAATATTGCAAGACTTCCTTCTTCCGAAAAGCACGGCAGGGGACAGTTCTCCTATTATCTGGAGATGGGAAGACCTGACCCGCCACCTTGAAATACTTCTCGCGGCCAGTTGCGAGGGGTTGCGTTTTCGACGCCAGATCGACCCACCCGACCACTGGCTTATCGTTCGATATATTTTACATGGCTTCCTGGATGGACACCCTGAGAAAGAGCAGCTGCCTCCCGGAATTCGTCAGCCCGGATTTATTTCTACCCTGGGGGATCAATTCCGCGAATTGCTTCGAGAGGCTATCTCTCCTGAAATTCTGGGGAGATCCCTCGGCTGCGGCGCTTGCCAAAAAAATAATTGTACAAAAACTGCCGCCCCTGAAGGCATTTTATGCCGGCTGTTTCATCTTTACGTTGAATATCTGGAAACCTGGCATCTTATGGACAGCGCCCAAGTCCCCCTCATAGCCCTTGAGCTTCTTCAGAAAGGAGAGCCATCCCTCCTTCAGTGGATAAGGAGCCGCCGCTTCATATTTGTCGGCTTTCTCAGTTTCAGTTCAAGCCAAATGGCCCTTCTTTCTTATATGTCTTCAATAGGGGTGTCTATCACTTTATATTCTCCCAACACCGGTATCGATGACTTTTACACTACAGTGGACCAATTCCCATCAGCTCTAGTGGAGGGAACCCGATCTTCGGGCCCCTTCAAGGCACTCCGCATAGTAGCTGGCTCACCTCGAATGGAAATGGAGACTCTGGCTCGGGAACTGGTCCTCTGGAAAAACAAGAAGGGCTATCTGTCAGGCCAGGAGATTCTACCTGCCGAAACTCCGTGGCAAAATATTGGCATGGTTTTTGACGCTCCTCTTTTACCTCTCGCAGAAGAGGTACTGCAGCGATATCGCATCCCTTATTCAATAAATGAGGGCCTCACGGTGGGACAGACTGCACTCTGGGATATAGCCCGTCGGATCTGGAATGCCGGTGAACATGGATGGCCTCTCGGAGAAACCTGGGATATCCTTCGCGAACCCTGTCTGGCAGGAAGGGAGATAGCAACTTCACCACCCGCTGATATCTTCACTCTTAATGAGAAAGGGTGGATCGGTTTCTTGGAGCACGCAGCTCCTGAACGAGGGTTAGACTCTTTTAAAAAGATGTGCCTTTTTGTAAAGACCATAAAAAAAGGCGGCACTCCCGTGGAAATACTATCTGCTCTTTATTCCCTGGCTGCAGAAAATCCCTCGTGGGGGAAAGAGCTTTCTCTCTGGGCTATGGACCACCCAGAGTTTGACGAATCTATCCGCCGTCTTCAGGCAGCATTGCGAGAGACAGAACATAAGGTTGAAAGTCTTGGAGAGCTTCAAGACCGTATTGGACCTGCGGGGCAGGTTCGGTTCTCCGGTTCTGAAGCCGTCTCCTTTCTACATCACTGGACATCTATGGCTACTATATGGCTTCCACCGGCAATAAAAGGGGCCCTTTCTCTGTTTATAGGAACTCCTCCAGTTCTTGAAAAAAACTCTCTCTGGATCATGCCAAACATCACTGCTTCCATCTGGCCGGGGAAAATGAGCGAATCCTCCCTTCTTCCCGACAGGCATAAATTGGCGCTGCATGACTTAACAGGTACGGAACGAGGGCACCTCCCCCTTTTAAAAGAAAAAAGAGATCAGAGAGAAGCTCTGTTCAGACGTCTCGTTGCCTGTGGAGAAGACCTGCTTATTCTCTCCTCTCCTTCAACAGATGCCCTAGGAAAACCCCTTCCACCCTCTCCATTCTTAGGAAAAGGGGTTTCTGAGAACTGGATATCCTTCCCTGACGACATGGCTCCTCTGGAGAGGTCACTCAGTCATCTCCTTCCTCAAAACGAAGAAACCATGGTGCAACATGTGGAGATAGGGGAAGACGCTTCGCCCTATGGAGGGATATTACGAGAACTGCCTACGTTCAGAGGTGATGCACCTGAACCATTGAAAGGACATTTGAGCGCTCTGGACGATTATGAAAGTTGCCCCTTCCGCTTCGTCAACTTGAACGTGCTTAAAATAGAAGAGCCAGCCGAACCTGGACTGGATGTACGAAAATGCGGCAGCACCCTTCACCTTCTCTGGGAAAGGGTGTGGCAAGCCTATGAGCAGACGTCTCGCCCTCTTTCTTTATTGGCCCGACAGTATTGGGAAGAAACCCTGGAGGAAAGTTACCCTGAATTGCTGAGAGTTCCCCAACTTGCCAGACATAAGGAGTTACTTTTACAACAAGTGACAGGGCTGGCTGATCTTCAGCAATCCATGGAAAACAACGGCCTGGCAGGGCTCCGGCTTAAACAGTTCAGGGAATTGGATCTGCCTATTCTAATAGTGGACGGGGTTTCTTTCACTGGAAAGGCCGACCGCATTGAATACCTTCATGACGGAAGAATTCTTATTTTTGACTACAAGCTGGGAAAAAGTAACGGACGGAACAAAAGCTTACAGCTGGCGGCCTATGCCCTGGCCCTGCTGGAAGGGAAAGGGAAGAAAACGCACCTTCCGGTAACCGGCGTATCAGGGGGCTTATACCTTTGTCATGGCGATACTTCTGTGGCAGGAGCCATTGAAGGGAAAGACCTCCAGAATATAACCGGGGGGAAAAATGGCCGAAGCAACAATGCTCTGGAAACGCTCTTCCTTGAAGCGCAAGGGGCTCTTGAACGCATGGCTGCAAGTCTGAAGACCGGCGTTTTCCCGCCCTCCTATGGTTCGGAAACCTGTCGCCACTGTTCTCTTAATCTTATGTGCAGAAAAAGCGAACTTGGGGGCCAAGGTGAAAATGACGAAAATGAATAGTGCTTTTACTCAGCTTCTAAAAGAAAGAACTCAGCCAGGCCAATTCAAGGCCATTACTGCTGATGCGCCTCTTGTGGCAGTGAGTGCGGGAGCCGGAACGGGAAAAACCTGGACCCTCGCCTGGCGTTTTATATGGATCCTCGTCACAGGAAGGGCCGACACAAACGAAATCCTTACTCTCACCTTTACAGAAAAGGCTGCTCTGGAAATGGCGGAACGAATAAAAAATCTGCTCTTACAACTCGCCATGGAACTACCGTCCCAAAAGGTTTTTTTTCAAAAGGCGGCAGATCGTATCGATGAGGGATATATTTCTACCATCCACTCTTTTTCTATGAGGGTTTTGAAGGAGTGCGGCCTGGCAACGGAGCTGGATCCGGAATCGGGAACCATTGCTCCTCCCCAAGAAAGTCTCTTCTGGAAAGAAGCGGAAGAGGCCCTTGACCGATGGGATGGAAACTGGTTTGCCAAAAGCTCCTCCCACCTATGGGCCCAGCGGATCGCCAAGCTTTTCTCAGATCCTCTCTTTATGGATAGTGTCAATACTTTCGGACCAAATGCAACAGTGGAACTGGCTAAGAGCTCCCTCGCTCTTTTTGCCAGCCAGGGGCAAACTCCAAAAGACCTATGGCAGTGGGGCTCAGACCTTTTTTCTAGAGATCAGGACGCTGTTGACACAGCCAGATTAACGCTCTTTAGGCGATGGGAAGATGAATGGCATCGCTTTCTTCAACCTGAATCGGGCATCTTTTACAACCTGAACGAGCTGGGAGGGACTGGTAAACTATGCGGCAATGTCAGAAATCTCATAACCCGATGGCAGCAGCAGCCTTCTAAAGAGAATCTGCCGCACTTTATCCAAAGCCTTATAGAGGGGTTAAAGGGTGCCAGTGGAAAACTTGCTAACGAAATAGCCTTTCATCTGAAAGAACCTGTTTCCCAATATCGCAACCGCCTCATAAAAGAAGAACCTTGGATAACTGTCTTCACTCAGGGATTTGATGAAAAGGAACAGGCATATCGAAGCTGTCTTCTTGGTTTTTCCGCCATTCTCTGGCAATTATGGGATGAATTCCGACGAAGAAAGAACCGTCTCTCTTTCGACGACATGATTCGCTATGCCATGGAAGCCCTGGAACACAGTCCTTCATACGCAGAGCGTTTTAAAGAGATCCTTGTGGATGAGTTTCAGGACACCAACCCTCTCCAGGACCGTCTTATCCAGGCAGTACGAAGCCATAGCCAGCGCCTTTTCATTGTAGGGGACCTGAAACAATCAATCTATCGATTTCGCCATGCAGACCTCTCTCTCTTCGGTTCATACATCAAAAAAGCTAAATACGGTCATGGAGACTATATCCTCCTCGACACAAGCTTCAGAAGCAAAGAAATTCTTGTTCATGAGGTAAACGATCTTTTTTCTTCAGTCTGGAAAGATGGTCTAGGGCAGGAATTGCCCCTTCCCTTCGAGTCCCTGGAAGTCCCTCACTATCTTTCTACCCATGAGCTCCGTCAGCAATGTACCGTAGATCCCTTCCTCACCTATCTCGAAGGAGGCAAGGAAGGCGAAAAGATACGTGAAGCACGGCTTCGCCAGATTAGGCGGCTCGCCCTTCTTTTCTCTCAATATTACGAAGAAAAGCGAACAGTCTGGGACAAACAGAAAGAGTGTCTCCGTCCAGTGCAGTGGAAGGACATGGCCATACTTGTGCCATCCCGTACAAGCTGGTTCCCTCTTCTAGAAAAGATATTTTTTGAGGAATTTCAGCTTCCCATATACTTTGAAGGAAGTACAAGCTACTTTTCAAGAAGCGAAATACAGGATCTCATAGCTCTTCTCAACTTCCTTGATGACCCCGGAAAGGAACTGTACCTTATGAGCTTTCTCTCTTCACCCTTATCCTCTCTTTCTCTGGAAGAAGTCAGGGATCTTGCCCTCGATGCACCTAAAGGATACCGCCTCCAGGCTTTTCAGGAAAAATGGCCTCATCTTGCGCGGCAAATAGATGACTGGCGTTTGATGGCCCATTTCCTCGGGCCGTCTGCCGTTCTGGCATCCTTTCTTGAGAAAAGCGACTCCTTCCTTAGAGCTTTCCCGGCGTGGAAAAGACGCGGCGTGGCAGCCAACATGCGAAAAGCTATCGATATGGCCCGAGAGTTTGAGGAAGCTATTGGCACAAGCCTTCCCGGCTGCGCCTCTTATCTGAGGGAGGCCATGGAAAGACAGGAGAAGTTCGCGGAACCCGATGTTTCCAACGAGAAAGAAAACGTCATCAGAGTAATGACCGTCCATGGCTCCAAAGGACTGGAATTCCCGGTGCTGGCTGTTCTCGGTCTCGAAAGAACCAGCAGTGCAGGAGAGAAAGGAAGCCTTATGCCATCCCCCAAAATGGGCGTTGCCCTCAGCCGTATTCCGGGCGAAAGAAACTCTGGGCAAGCTCCCCTGGCCTGGTCCCTCTCACGCCTTTTTGAAGAACAGGAAGAGTATGAGGAGTGGCAGCGTCTTTTTTACGTGGCATGCACCCGAGCTCGAGATAGCCTCATCTTGTGCGGCCATCTTCCATGGAGAAGGGACGGATATTCACCGGGGGATCGTTCTTGGCTGAAAATGCTGCTGTCTTGGAATCCCGAACTGCTTCCATTGACAGACGAACCGGCTGCTAAGGCAGGAGGGCCCAAAGAAGAGAGAGAGCGCTCTCATAAATACAGCAGTGTTCCCCTCCCTTCTTCTGAACATCAGTATCTGGCAAGAATCAGCGCCACATCCTTTGCTCTTTTTCAATACTGCCCATACGCCTACCGCATGAAACACCGGCAGGGCCATGAACTGGTCTGGGAGCAGCCTGGAGAATATCCCTCAGAGGGCGGCGCAGATGTGGGAAGTCTGGTCCACTATCTGCTCTCACAATGGGATTTTGCATCTAAACCTCTTGAGTCTTTCTTTCCTGAAGAGGAGAATTGGGATACTTTCACAGAAACACTGCCGGGGAAACTCAGGGCCGTATGGAAACGCCCTCGAGTACCCTCACATATCTACTCCTGGCTCCTCACTTTTCAGCAAGGAGCCATCGTCGGCAGAATCCTTAAAAATAACCTGACCGTCAAGAAGGAGGTCCCCTTCCGAGCAGATTTAGTCAACGGCCCGACCATGGTTGGAGCCATTGATCTTCTGTGGCACGAAAATGACATGCTGTTTATTCGGGATTTTAAAATAACCACTATTTCCCAGGTTCCAGAAAACCTTTACAGAGACCAGTTAGCCTTTTATGCCCTGGCCATGAAAAAGACCCTTTCTGTGCCGCGAATCTCTCTCGGCTTCTGGCATCTGCGGGAAGGAACAGAAGAACTTCTTTCTTCTTTAGAAAGAGAGGACTGGGATCAGATCGAAGGAGAGGTCAGAAAAATGGCCCGACAGGCCCTATCCGGTCCCTTTAAACCTGTTAAAGGCCGCTGTTCTTTTTGCCCTTTCAAAGGGGAGTGCACATGGCTCCATGCATAGGCTGCTATAGGTTTTCCCAGCTCTTGAATCCCTTGCCCAGAACTTCTGATGCATCATTGACAGACATAAAGGCTTTGGGATCCTTTGCGGCCAGAAAGTGTTTCAATGTTACCATTTGCCGGGGCTCTAGCAGAGCCAGCAACACTGTTCTCTCCTGCCCCGAGAAACCGCCCTCTCCCTGGAGCAACGTAACTCCCCTGCCAAGATCCTTCGTGATGAACTCAGAAATTTCATGGGGATAATTCGTAATGATAAACACCTGCTTGCGCCGGTCAAAAGAACGGGACGTATTATCCACCACTATACCGTAAACATAAAGCGCGACTACTCCATAGATTGAAGCCTGAATGCCGACAATGAAGGCAGAAAAACCCAGTATTAACGTATTAACACAAATAGAAAACTGCCCCATTTCAATTCCGTAACGCTTACGTAACGCCATTCCCGGAATATCTATGCCGCCGGTAGATCCACCTGCTCTGAAGATAATACCCGTTCCGAGTCCCTTGATAACACCTGCAAGAACCGCCGCCATAAACTTATCCTCCAAGTTTAGCTGAGGTATAAACTCAAAGACCTTAACTAAAAAAGCAATAAGGGAAACAGAGTAGCCTGTCCAGATGACAAAACGAGGTGATAGTTCCCGCCATGCCCAGGCCATCAGGGCGCCGTTAGCTGTGAGAAGCACCCATGCCGGAGAAATTCCCCATATGTAGTTGGAAAGAACAGAAAGTCCCGCTACGCCGAGGTCGGGGAAACGATTTGGCATTACAAAAACCACCATGGCAAAAGCTATAAGCACATCTCCCGCCGTAACGGCAAGAAAGGTTCGCCACTCTTTTCGAATACCGAAAACTAAACGAAAAAAAGATTCTTTTAGAAATCCTTGAAAAAAGCCTTTCAATCACCATATCCTCCTTACTCTTTCATTTATTCTAGAAATGAGCAATCACTGTAACGCAGTGTCTTTGCAAAAGCAATAGACTTCCATATTTGATATAATAATAGGGTTGCAACAACAGAATAGAAAGGATGTGAGGCCGTGTTCATACCCCTGGAAGGTCAGGGAATAATTTCCGCAGAAAGAATCGTCGCCATTGTTCGCCACGGGGACGAAACGGCCATTTACATGAAAGACGGATCTGTAACCGCCACCGGCTTTAAACCAGAAACCCTGTCTAGACGATACCGTTCTTTCGTAAAAGAATCAAGGCGCAAAGCTTCTGAATTTAAGCAAAAGCTCCAAGGAGGAGGTCCCATATATGACAACATCGGCTAAACAGTACACGGCTAAAGATATTCAGGTGCTCGAAGGCTTGCAAGCGGTTCGGAAACGCCCTGGAATGTACATTGGAGACACAGGGCCCAGAGGCCTTCATCATCTCGTGTACGAAGTCGTCGACAACTCGATTGACGAAGCCATTGCCGGCTATTGCGATAAAATCTCTGTCGTAATCTATGAGGATGAAAGTGTTTCAGTAGCGGATAACGGGCGAGGCATCCCCACCGAACCCCATCCTTCAAGCGGCCGTCCTGCCTCTGAAGTGGTACTTACTATTCTTCATGCTGGGGGCAAATTCGACAATCAGGCCTACAAAGTGTCTGGCGGCCTGCATGGAGTGGGAGTTTCTGTGGTCAATGCCCTCTCAGAATGGCTCGAAATCACTATTCAAAGGAATGGTCTGTCCCGTACTCAGCGTTTTGAGCGGGGAGTACCCGTTACAGACCTTTCTGAGGGTGAACCTTCAACCAAGACAGGAACATATGTGAGGTTTCATCCAGATACAACAATCTTCGAAGAAGTAAGGTTTTCAGCAGATATTTTATCGGGCCGTCTGAGGGAAATGGCTTTTTTAAACCCAGGTCTTGCCATAACTCTGGAAGACCACCGCTCTGGCAAATGTGTAGAATTCCACTACGAAGGCGGTATTAAAACCTTTATAGAATACCTGAACAAGGGGAAGACCCCTCTCTTTCCAGAACCAATCGTAATTGCCGGTGAAAAAGACGGCGCTTCTGTCGAAATAGGGATTCAATACAATGACGGCTACCTGGAGCGCATATTTGCTTTCGCCAACATGATCCATACTATTGAGGGCGGAACCCACGTCGCAGGCTTTAGAACTGCTTTGACCCGCGCTGTCAACGAAGTTGCCCGTCGGGCCAAGATCCTTCGGGAAAAAGACGAGAATCTTTCTGGCGAAGACCTTAAGGAAGGGTTGACCTGCGTTCTCTCTATTAAGTTGTCCAATCCCCAATTTGAGGGACAGACCAAAACGAAGCTGGGGAACAGCGAGATTAAGGGCATCACGGACTCTGTCGTTTACGAGGGCCTCCTCGCTTATCTGGATGAACATCAGGAAGTTCTGAAGCCGGTGGTGGAAAAGGCCATTCGAGCCCGACAGGCAAGGGATGCCGCAAAGAAAGCAAGAGAGCTGGTGCGAAAGACAGCCATGACCGGAATGAACCTTCCAGGCAAACTTGCTGACTGCTCAAGCAGAGATCCTCACGTCTGCGAAGTGTACATCGTTGAGGGAGATTCTGCTGGAGGCAGTGCCAAACAGGGACGGGACAGAGGTTTTCAGGCCATCCTTCCTTTACGGGGAAAGATACTGAACGTAGAGAAAGCCCGTTTTGATAAAGTGCTGAGCAATAACGAGATCAGAACTATCATTCAGGCTCTGGGATGTGGAATAGGAGAAGATTTTGACCACAGCAAGCTACGCTACAACAAAATAATCATCATGACAGACGCTGACGTTGACGGAGCCCACATCAGCACGCTTTTGCTCACCTTCTTCTACCGTTACATGCAAGACCTTATTGATAAAGGGCATCTCTATCTTGCCCAGCCTCCCCTGTATCGCGTACAGCGAGGGAAGAATGTCACCTACTGTTATAGCGAGAAGGAACTGCGGGACATTGTCGATTCCACTCCTGACTCAAGAAGAGCCTCAGTGCAGAGATATAAGGGTTTAGGCGAAATGAACCCCGACCAGCTCTGGGAAACGACCATGGATCCCCAGAACAGGGTCCTCAAGCGGATAGAAGTTGAGGATGCAATGCTGGCGGATGAATACTTCAGTATTCTCATGGGCGACAAGGTTGAGCCCCGCCGCGATTTTATTGCTGCCCATGCTCACGAGGTAAGGAACCTCGACATCTAATATTATGAAATGATTATGGTCAACAAAGGGGCGCTCTGAACAGAGCGCCCCTTTGTTTTTATTTATTCAGCAGCGCCTCAATGGATTGTTTCTTCCAGAAACCTCATGAAATTACCACCTATGATCTTTACAACCTCTTCTTCACTGTATCCGCGGGCCAGCAGCTCCGCCGTAAATTCTACACATTGGCCATATCCTTTGATGCAATCATAGTTAAGGTGGGGGCCAGGTTTTGAGAAATCCCTCATCTCATCGCAAAAGTCAAAGCCAAGCCCTATATGTTCTATCCCTACAAGGTTTCGAATATGGTCAACATGGTCAGCGAGATCTTTTTCATTGAGAAGTTTTTTTTCGGGGTCTCCAACAAAGGAACTGCACACATTCATCCCCAGAACGCCTCCGCGGGAAGCAAGCCTTTGTATAAAGGCATCAGGAAGATTGCGCATGGTGAAAGTGAGATTTCGGCAATTTGAGTGGGAAGCCATGACTGGCCCCTCGTAAAAGGCAAAAAGATCTTCCACTCCCTCATCGTTGAGGTGGCTGATATCAATGTACATTCCCAAGTCTACGGCCTTACTCACTACTTTGAGCCCAAAATCTGTCAGGCCGCCTTTTCTGCCTTCCTGGACGGGGCTGAAAAAACATCCGTCAGCAGCATAATTTCTGCGGCTCCACGTAAGGCCTGCCCCACGAACCCCCAATTCATAAAAGATTCGCAACAGGGAGAGGTCGTTCCCTATAGGTTCAAGACCCTCAAAAGAAAGAAGAATGGCAAGCTCACCCTTTTTATGAGCCTCTTTGATCTCCTTTGTATTGCGGCAAATAGAGAAAAGCCCAGGACTCTCCTCGATTTCTGAATAAAGGGCGCTTACAAGATCAAGGGCCCGGCGAAGGCCCATCTCTGGCAGAAACTCATCTGGGATAAAAAGGGATGAAATAACAAGCCCCACACCACCCGCCCGCAATGAGGGGAGATAGTCTTTTTCTATCACGTGGGTTTTTCCTTCCTGTCGTTTTGCCAAAACAAGGGGAAGCAAATCGAAGTGGGCATCCACAACAAAATTATGCTTATGGAGTTTTTCTGCCTGCTTTAAACAAAAAGTCATATCTTTTTTTGGGCAATCGTTCATAAATAATGCCTCCGTTTTATAGGTACATGACTAGGGATGCGAAGTGTTTTTCCCTTAAATTATAGCCCCTCTCGCAAACATTGTTGTATAGTATGTTTATATTATGTTCATTATGGAGGTGCGTCATGCAATTAATCAATGACCCATCACTCTTCAAAGGTCAGCCCCATGTTCGAGGTTTTATGCTTTTTGAAGACACGGATCTCCCTGAAGAGATAACATCATACAGTCATTTAGCCTCTCAGTGGCGCAAAAAAGGTTTTCTTCAGTTCGTCCCAAAGGTAAAAGAACCTGAACAGTGGATTGCCGTTATCGGGTTAGGAAAAAGACCTGATAAGAAATCGGCACAAAACTCCCTCTGCCGGAACATGACCGCTGAATTCGTAAGAAAAGGAACGGCTATGCAGCTCTCATCTTTCATTCTCGACTTGCCGGAAAAGCCGGATGCCTGGGTAAGCAGAGCCATAGCAGAAGGAGCAGTTCTTGGAAATTACCGCTTTACCAAATATCGCACCACCGATCCTTCCCCGGCTGCTCAATGTGAACGTTTTTGCCTTTGCAATGGCGACGCCAGGGCCATGGACCACGGAAGACTTGCGGCAGAAGCTCAGGTTTACGCCCGCAATCTGGCAAATGAGCCTGGGAACGTTATTTCCCCCCTTACTATGGCTTCCTTTGCTAAAGAGATAGCGACACGTCACGGCATGGAGATTACCGTATTTGATGAGCATGAGATTCAGGAAAAAGGTCTTCACGCTCTTTGGCATGTTGGAAAAGGGTCTAAGACTCCCCCGCGACTTGTTCATATGGAGTACAGGCCAAAAGAAAGACCCCTGGGGAAAATTGCCCTTGTGGGGAAATGTGTCACCTTTGATAGCGGGGGACTTTCTCTTAAAACAAGTGAAGGCATTATGACCATGAAGGGCGATAAGTCCGGCGCCTGCAACCTATTAGGCATAATGAACATTCTGCCTGAACTGAACTGCCCTTACGAAGTACACGGACTTTTTGGCGCAGTAGAGAACATGCCCGACGGAAATGCCTATAGGCCTGACGATATTATTAAAGCAATGAATGGCAAAACTATCGAAATAAAGAACACCGATGCTGAGGGGCGTGTTACCCTTGCCGACATGCTGGCCTACACTTCCACTCTCAAACCCGATGGAATAATAGACATGGCAACTCTCACAGGAGCAGCCACTGTAGCCTTAGGCAACTATACTGCCGCCCTGATTTCCGACTGGGATGATTTGAGCGCGGATATTTTAGAAGCCGCAGAAAAGGCCGGAGAAAGATTTCACCGCTTCACTATGGATGATGAAAAACTTAGGGAGCAAATAAACACACCCAATGCCGATGTGGCAAACACTGGCGGCCGAGGCGGCGGAGCCATAACTGCCGGAATGTTCTTAAGAGAATTCGTTGATCCCCAAATCCCCTGGGTCCATATGGATATCGCCTCTGTAGATTACTACGACAAGGATTTTGATTGCTATGCCTTTGGCGCTTCAGCCTTCTCTCTCAGAACATGTCTTGAATATCTTATGAAACCTGTCTTTAAATAAAAAAAGACGTGTATTCTTTCAGGGAATGACGCATGTTCCCGTCTCGCCCTCTCGTGGGCTCTGAGCAGATCATGGAGTTGAGAACCGCTTCTTCCGCGGCTTCCACCACAGCCCTGAAGACCATGTCCATATTATTTTCGTTGAACATCTCAAGAGCGCAGACCGGGGCCGTTTCATAGTGAAAAAATCGATTGGCGGTAGAAAAAGCTAAAGCTATTTCCCCGCTTCCATTTCCTATATAGGTTCCCGTTCGTGTAATCCCGACGGAAGAACGGCGGCACAGTCGTTTCAGCTGCCGTTCTGTCATGGGGATATCTGTGGCAATAACAACAATGACAGAGCCCCGATCTTCCTTGGGCGGTTCAATAGAGGCTATCTTCTGCCCTACTTTACGGCCATCCACCAGCAAATCTCCCATTTCTCCAAAGTTGGAAAGAACAAGAACGCCAAGGGTAAAAGCCGCCCTCTCAACCTGGATGATTCTGGAAGCAGTACCTATGCCCCCTTTCAATTGATAACAGGACATGCCGCATCCAGCCCCCGCAGCCCCTTCTTCAAACTCCTTGTTTGCGTTGGCTATAGCTGTCAGTACATGTTCTTTTCGTACGTGAAGTCCCTGGATGTCGTTAAGAAAACCATCGTTACACTCACAGACCACAGGATTCACCGTGCCGGTTTCCCGGCCGATATCACGGTTATCTTTTAGCATATAACGAACGAGAGCTTCAGAGACGGTGCCGGTATTTAATGTATTGGTGAGGAGAATTGGCGTTTCGATAGTGCCCATTTCCTCTATTTGAATGAGTCCCACTGACTTCCCAAAACCATTGATAATGTGACACGCAGCAAAAAGCTTTTCTCTAAATAAATTCCCTTCATGGGGTATCACCGCTGTAACCCCTGTATTTATGCCTTCTCCCCTAAGGGTGCAGTGCCCTACCTTTACTCCCGATACGTCTGTAATGGAATTGAGGGCTCCCCGTTTCATATGACCTACATGAATGCCATAATCGGCGATACGCTTCTGACCGAGCATCTCTTTCCTCCCCTTTCCAGGCAAAATGGCGAATGTAGTACTCGCACCAGATGGGTACCACGTTTATAATCATTAACAGATATTATAATATATTGTTATAGAGGTGATCTCTTTGAAAATCTATATCAGCGTAGATATGGAAGGCGCCACTGGAATAGTAAGCTCTCTTCATGTAGTGGATAGTGCCCCGGTGGAATATGCTTTTGGGTGCAAAATGCAGCTCCATGACCTGCGAGCGGTAATAGATGGAGCCCTGGAGGCAGGAGCTACAGAAATCATTGTAAACGATTCTCATGAGCGTATGATCAATGTGGACGTTTCTTCACTCCCAGAAAAAGTCCGCCTTGTTTCAGGAAGCCCTAAAGCCCTCGGCATGATTGAGGGAACTGAGGGCTGCGATGGCATCTTCTTTGTAGGGTATCATGCCATGGCTGGAACGTCCGGCGCTATTCTAGACCACACCCTTTCAGTCAACACAGTCTTCAATGTCAAGCTCAACGGCACACCTGTGGGAGAAACAGGGCTCAACGCCGCTGTCTGCGCGGAAAAGAACATTCCTATAGCCCTCGTTACGGGGGATAAAGCCGTTTGTAGGGAAGCTCAGAAGCTTCTTGGTGAAGATATTACAATCTGTACTGTAAAGGAAGGGCGATCGAATAGCTGCGGCATTCTCTTGCCCCCCTGCGAAACATATCCTCTTTTAAAAAATGCGGCTAAAGAAGCCGTATCGTCCATTCGTGCCCGCAAGGCCCCTGTTCTGAAGATCTCTTTGCCCTACTCCCTCGAACTTACATTTAAACATACTCGCCAATGTGACGAAGTATCCTATATTCCGGGAGTCAATCGCATTGATGGACGAACTGTGATGATGAAAGGTGAATCCATGGAAGAAATGAGGCGATGGATAAGTGCGGCAACATCCCTGGCAGAGTCTGTCAGACTTTAACCTTACTTTTTTCGTTTCAATTCAGATTGTCCGGCTTCCTATAGAACTGACACTCTGCCGCGGGCACTCATTTTTAACACTTTAGTTCTCTGGTGTGACGATGGGCTCCTTTCCTAGTCTCTGGAATAGCAGTTCATACAAATTATCAACGTCTTTTTTTCTCAGACACTGGATAAGCCTTTCGTGGCTTTCCACACTGGCTTTCATCTGCCATTCTTTATAAAGCCACCTGTGAAAAGAACATCCAATCTGGTAGGAAAGGTTTCTAAGCATCTTTTTGGTCCAGTAGCAGTCATCTTTTGCCAGTGAATGAAGATGCATATGAAAGGCCATTTCTTTTTCGGCAAATTCAAAACCTTTCTCATCACCCTGAAGAGAGCTCTCCATTATCATTCGCAATTCTTTATTCAGGGCCTCTGCCCGGTCTAACTCTTCGTCGCTAGGCCCTCCAAGGGCAATTATAGATTCGAAAAGGCTATGTTCAAGGAGGGTGCGCAATTTGTTGATTTCGAAAAATTCCTGTTCACGAAAGTCAGCAACAAACCATCCTCTGTATTTAACAGAAACGATCAACCCTTGCTCTTCCAGCTCCTTCAAAGCTTCACGAATCGGCGCTCTGCTTATTCCCAATATTCGTGAAAGCTCTCTCTCACTTACTTGATCGCCGCAACACAAGGTCCTGTTTTTAAAGATCTTATCCCTGATATGGGAAATGACAAGGCCTTTTAGCGGTTTCCCTGCATTGGAAAGACTGTTCTTCTCTTTTACCATGATCCCTTCCTCCATTTTATTTGGCCAGAAAAGGATAGATCCGCAGCATGACAGACTTGCCCGCCTGCCCCTAGAAACCATCCCAGACAGCGGGCAAGTCCTGTCGCCTTATCAGAAATATCTTTTTAAACGCAGCCTTAAATTTCGAGAAAATAGACCTTACAGTAACATTGACTTTTTTTATTACCTGACAGTTTCAAGCACTGTTCTATATACCAGTTCAAGGCGCTCTTCCGGTGTAGAAGGATCTATAACGCAGCCTGGCCCCAAAATTACTCCTTTTCCACCGCTACGACCAGCTACTTCTCGAACTTCCGCGACCACTTCTTCATTATTTTTGCTAAGCCATTTTTCACCCCAGCTCAGTCCTCCAACAAAGACCTTGTCGCTATAACCACGAACTTCCTCCATGGAGGGACCATCGTCCCGGTCGTGCCAGCTAAGAGCCTGAACGGGATAATCCTGTACCTCCCGAATCATAGCGTTCGCACCGTGGAGATGCAAGACATTGAACCAGGTGGAATTCTTAACGCCATTCAATACCTCTAAGTCATATTTTTTTACGAAGGCATCATGGGTTTTATCATCAATAAGATTCTTTGTGGACATTTGAGTGGCGAAGAAAAGGCCGTCAGTTCCAAGAGCAACTGTAGCTTTTACAAACTCAATAGTTGTCGCCGTAATGATTTCAAGAGCTTTCCTGACCCTTTGGGGATCTTCAGCAATATGCTTTACCAAAAGCTGTGGGCTGCTCAACTTGACAGCAGTTGTCATGGGGCTGAAAACCGTCTGTAAAAAGGGAAGTTTTTCGTCCATCATTTCGAAAAGGATGCGCTGGGCTTCCAGAACTATGGCATATTCACCGGCAGTTCCTGAAACATAACGAATGTTGTCCCAATCAGAAACCTTTTCGATCACGGGCTTTTGCGCCACAGGGGCGTCTACAAAACCGGGAAAAACATTAAGATCCATCCCGTAGTCAATAGTGGAGTACATTCCAAAAGGCATGAACTTAATGAAATCCAAATCATACTTCTTCTGATAGGCAAGGCTGAGCTCAGCCAGACGTCGAGGATGGCGATCCCTGTTGGGAAAATGCATCCACATACTATAAGGAAGTCTATCTGTTTCCTTGAAAGCAAGCGTACTTTCAATGCGCTGCCTGTGTGTCATTGGCATTCTATAAAACCTCCTGCATTAAATTAAAATTTAGAATCTGCAAATAAAGAATTTTCACCTTACTGGTTCATATCAAGCACAAACTGTACAAAAAGAGCAGCCCCGTAAGGAAGAGCTTCTTCCGGAAAGACAAAATTGCCGTTATGGTAAACAGGATCAGGCTCATTCGGTTTCCTTATTCCCAGGCGGGCGAAAACCCCCTCTGGAACGATTTCGAGATATCTGGAAAAATCCTCAGAACCCATGGCAGGAATATCAATGTGTTTCACCCTATCTGATCCCACCACTTTTTCCGCGCTTCCACGAACTATCTCTGTAACCCTGGGGGAGTTTGCCAATGGCGGAACACCATAATGGTAATCAAGCTCTGCCTTACATTTGTAAGTAGAAGCTATATTTTGAACGACGTCTAAAATACGCTTTTCTATGGAGTTTCTCGTCTCTGCGCTCTGACAGCGGACAGACCCGGAAAATTCTACTGCTTCGGGGATAATGTTCTTTGCCGTTCCTCCATGGATCTCACACACAGAGATCACCACGCTGTCTATGGCATCTATCTGCCGGGTAATGATGCTCTGGATTGCCATCACAGAATTCGAAGCTGCCAGAATAGGATCGCAGCCAATTCGGTGAGGATAGGCACCATGAGCGCTTTTCCCAGTTATCCTAACAGTGAAGAAATCAGAAGAGGCCATGGCAGGCCCTCCTCTAAGGGCTATTTCTCCCACATCATAGGATGGGTGCCCATGGAGGCCCAGAATATGGTCCACCTTGGGATTCTCCAGAACGCCCTGCTCGATCATATACTTCGCTCCACCAAGATTTTCTTCTGCTGGCTGAAAGAGAAGCTTCACCGTTCCTGAAAAATGTCCTTTCAGGGATACCAGCACTTTGGCAGCTCCCAGCAGCATTGCCGTATGGCAATCATGACCGCAGGCATGCATAACGCCCGGAACAACAGATTTATCTGGCACATCAGCTGTTTCCTGAATTGGAAGGGCATCCATGTCGGCGCGAAGAGCTGTAACGATCTCTCCACCAGACTTTTCTCCCTTTATGATCCCAAGCACTCCCACATTTTTTTCAAGGGGGATCATCTCTATTCCCATGGTCGACAGCTCAGATTTTACAAATGCCGTAGTTTCATATTCCTCCATCCCCAGCTCGGGATGTTTATGGATTTTGCGTTTTACATCGACTATATACTCTTTTATATCGAGAGTTTTTTGAAGTATTTCTGAAATCAACACTACCCCGCCTTTCTAAAAATACTGTGTTTCCTCATATGGCAAGGTTCTCTTTGCGCTGCCTAATTACAAAACCTGAAGATGTTTTGGATAATGGTTTATGATTTCACGGCCTGACTCTGTCAGCACGACCAGGTCTTCAATACGAACCCCGAACTTGCCTTTAAGATAGATACCGGGCTCAATGCTGAAGCAATTTCCTTCTACCAGGGGAACATGGTTGCCCTGGGAAATATAGGGAGCTTCATGTCCGTCCATGCCTATACCATGTCCCAATCGATGGTTAAAAGAATCCCCATAGCCGTATTCTGTTATGATGTCCCGGGCGGTCTTGTCTATTTCGCTTGGAATCGCGCCGACAGCCACCTTTTCCTCTGCCGCCAGCTGAGCCTCAAGAACTATTTCATATACTTTCCGCTGCTCTTCTGTGGGGGCTCCTACGAAAAAGGTCCTCGTCATATCATGGCTGTAGCCATCATACCATCCGCCACAATCCACCAGCACAATGTCATTCTCCTCAATGGCACGGTTATTGTCCCTTCCATAATGAGGCTTTGAGCTGTTGACTCCCGTAGCAACACCAGGGACTCGCGGGTTTCCGCCATGAGATTCGTGGAAGTTCATAATAAATTTTATGATTTCGTCTTCATAGAGACCCGGACGAAGATAAACCGCAAGGGATTCCATCATCTTATCGTTCATAGCTGACGCTCTTCTCATGAGCTCTAACTCTTCTTTGCTTTTTATGGAACGCATGGGAAAAAGAAGGGAAAAACCATTGACACACTGTACATTAAGTCCCTCTACTGCTTCAATCATGTCACCGGCTTCAATGCCCCTCGTAAATGCGATTCTCAGATGTCCGTCCAGCCCTACAAGCTGAAGCCCCCGTCTGAAAGCACCCTGAAACCAGTCAACGTCATTCCACTCCAATATGTGCATTTCTTCCCTGACACTCTCTACATCATCCCTATGAAGAGACGGGCAGAGGAAGAAACTTTCTCCTTCTTTGGAAATTAATGCGCCTTTCAAGCGGGAATCAGACCGAAAATCAAGGCCGGTTATATACTTCAGGTCGGAAGATGGGGCAAGAAAAACTGCATCAAGTTTTTGCTCATTCAGTATTTCAACCAATTTTTGAAAACGCTCTTTATGTAGCATAGATTCCTCCCCCTTATCCAAAATTTCGGCGCTAGCGAAGTTCTGGAATGAATTATGTATTAGCGGCATGGGTATTGGGCAGCCTGCGTTATAACCACAGCAGCCCCGTTCCCTTGTAGGCGGCCCCGTCCTTGAGAATATCTCTTCTCTGGGACGGGGCCAGTAAAAACCTGTGAGTTCGCTTAGTCTTTCAAAGAAAGGTTGCCCAAATAGTTGATCTGGCCATCGGCGAGATCTTCAACTCCAACAAGGTCTCTTCTTACACCGTAAAGCTCGCTTGGTACGGCAAGGGGAACGATTGGATGAAGCTCGTTCAATCCATCCCATACATTCTGAAGAAGTACAATTCGATCAGCTTCATCAACGGTTGTGTTGACCTTTTCAAGAAGAGCGTTCATATCTGGATCATTCAGACGGGCCCAGTTTGCAGAACCGATGCTGCCGGCATGGAAAAGAGTCAGCCAGTAATCTCCGGCGTTACGGCTCGTCTGCATTCCCCACTGGCTTACGTACAGGGCATGCTCGTTACCGTTCATTTTCGTATTGAATGCCCCTGCTTCGAAGATCTGAATGTTCGTTTTGATTCCCACCTGGGCAAGCATAGACTGAATGACTGTGGCTCCATTTACTCTGTCCTGGAAGTTGCTTGTCCAGAAATCAAGGGTCAGTCCGTCAGGATATCCAGCCTCAGCAAGAAGGGCCTTGGCCTTGGCGGGATCAAAGGGATAAGGCGCAGCGTTCGCAGGGGTGAAGGTGCTTGCGGGCACCAGCGGACCATCAGGCTGTACCGCGTTGTTCTGGTATACAACTGCGCAATAGGCTTCTTTATTAATGGCATACTCTATGGCAAGACGCACCCTTGGATCATCAAGAGGCTTCTTATCTGTGTTCATGCCAAGATATTGAAGTCGAAGGCCCGGGGACGCAACAACCCTAACTTTTTCAGATTCGTTCAGACGCTGATACTCACTTGGAGGAACAGCATAGATCATGTCAACTTTGCCGGTTTCAAGGGCGATCACTCTGCTGCTGTCATCTGGCAGGACAAGAATGTTAAAGTTTTTGAAGCCGGGCTTCTTTCCGTGGTAGTCTTCAAAGGCAGTGAGTTCAATGCGCTCACCCTTGACCCAGCTCTTGAATTTGAAGGGGCCGGTCCCCACAGGGTTTCTGAAGTAGTCGGCACCGCCCTCTTCAACGGCCTTCTTATTGAAGATACTCGCATAGGGGTGTTTCATCGACTCAAGCCATCCGCCTACGGGACCAACGGTCCTCACGATGACAGTGTGCTTATCAATGATCTCGAAGCCTTCTGTGTCAATCTTTTTGCCTTTGGACCCAGCGTGCACAGAATCAGGGGAAGCGGCACGAGTCAAAGAGAAAACGACGTCCTCGGCTGTGAACTCTTCACCATTATGGAACTTCACACCTTTTTTAAGATAGAATTTGTACGTGTGGTCGTCCAGGACTTCCCAGCGTTCGGCAAGAACGGGCACAAGCTGCTTTGTTTTTCCATCCACTGTTACCAAAGGCTCATTGATATGCTTGGCAACGGCAAAGGACATGGTGTCCGTCGCCTGATGGGGATCAAGGCTCTTGGCATCCCCGGGAAGGCCGAGTGTGAATGTTTCCATCACTGCGGCGAAACCAGTTGTTGCGATTAACGTTAATACCGCTACTGCTAACAATAACCGTAAACAAAATTTTCCTTTCACTTTCCGTCACTCCTTATACGAAAATATGTGTGATGCCTTTAAATAAAAGAATTACCACATTGAACACTCCCCAGCCTTCTTTTTACTGGGAGATATCAATCAAACTTGTCAGCGCCTTCGTCATCAATGGACGCGGAAGAATTGCCTTCCCCGCTGAAACGATCAAATAGCCTCGCGCGCCCAAAGGCGAGAGCCTGTTCAAAGGTGTTCTGGTCGGGGCAATAGATCCGCATAAGGGTTTTTTTCGTCCCCTTAAGGAATATCACTTGAAGACCAGCCGCCGGTTCGAGAGTATGTATGCGCCCCCAGGGAACCATTCTTGTTACACTTTTTGCGGCATTCAGAACTGGCTCAATAGGAAAAGGACGCCAATGCATGCTTTCTCTAAACGAACCCGGGCCCTTTCTTATGCTTTCGCAAAAAACGCCCTCGCTATCAAAGCGAAACAAGGCTACATAACGATTTTGAAAGATCAGAAAACTGATAACCAGAAATGCCCCAATTATAAAAAGGGCGAGAAAACTGGCGAAGCCGACTGCAGCACTGATCTGGATTCGATTCAACGTTTTGCCAAACAACAGTTGCAAAAAGATCAAAAATACAAATGATCCTGCCCATAGGATTGCCAAAACCATCCCCAGATCCATCAGGATAAGGGGATTTGTTCCAATGGGAACCCCTGCAAACCATCTGAGCGTTTCGCTGCTTTCAGCAGAACCCTGTTGCTGTGGCTTCCTTGTCATTGTCAACTGTTATTTTTTAAATTTCTGGCAAAATGACAGGAAACGAAATGACCGGGATCAATTTCTGTAAGTTTCGGGGTCTCGTTCATACAAATCTCCTGTCGATATGCGCACCGGGGCGCAAACCTGCACCCTGGCAACGGATTGATGGGACTGGGAACGTCTCCCTCAAGGAGGATCCTGTCCTTTTTCCCATCCAGGTCAATAACGGGAACCGCCGAAAGCAGCGCCTGGGTATAAGGGTGAAGGGGATCCTTGAAAAGGATAGTATTGCCCGCCTTCTCCACCACCTGCCCCAAATACATGACTGCCACTTCATCTGAGACATATCGCACCACGCTGAGGTTATGGGAAATAAAGAGGTAAGTATAACCTCGCTCCTTTTTAAGGTCTCCCAGCAAATTCAGTATTTGAGCCTGGATACAGACATCAAGGGCCGATACCGGCTCGTCAAGAACGATAAACTCCGGGTCAAGGGCAAGGGCACGAGCTACACCGATACGCTGACGACGCCCCCCGTCAAGTTCGTGAGGAAACGATGTTGTGAGACGTTCGGCCAAACCGACAGTATCCATAAGCTCCTTCACCTTATTGTCAACTTCTTTTCGGCTGCCGCATGCCTTATTGATCAGCAAGGGTTCCGCAATAAGCTGTGAAACCGACATCCTGGGATTCAGTGAAGAAAAAGGATCCTGAAATACTATCTGGGCCTGCTTGTGAAACTCTCTTTTTTGAGCATTATTGAATTTCAGAGCGTCCTGCCCCTTGAAGAGAACTTCGCCGCCAGTGGCTTCGATTAGACCGATAACAACCCGCCCAAGAGTAGACTTTCCACACCCTGACTCACCCACCAAACCAAGGGTCTGGCCTTTAGTTATGGTAAGGGTTATATCGTCAACGGCATGTAAAAGTCCTTTGCTAACATTGAAATATTTTTTCAAATTCCTTATGTCAAGAAGAGTTTCGGACGTCTGTATTTGCTTTGTCATTGCCTTGTCCCCCCATTCATCCCCAAGGGGAAGAAACAATCCACAAAATGATTCGGCTCATACTCTTTCATCCCGCACGCCTTTTCATGGCAAATATCCTGGGCATAGGGGCAACGGGGAGAAAACCGGCAACCTTTTGGCAAATCCGTAGGATCCGGCATGAGCCCAGATATAACGGCGAGCTTTCCACCTGGCTCGCTATCTAGTTTGGGTACGGCATTAAAAAGTCCTTGCGTATATGGATGCATGGGCTTGCTATAAAGCTGGCGAATATCAGAGTATTCCACCAGACGCCCCGCATACATAATGGCCACCTCGTCACAGATTTCCGCCACGATGCCAAGGTCATGGGTAATGAGCAGCAAAGAAGTATTGACGATTTTCTGAAGATTCTTTATCAGATCAAGAACCTGGGCCTGAATAGTCACATCCAGAGCTGTCGTAGGCTCATCGGCGATCAGAAGGGTTGGTTCACAGGCAAGGGCGATGGCGATCCCCACACGCTGGCGCATGCCTCCGGAAAACTGATGAGGGTATTCCTTTCCCCTCTCCGGGCGAATTCCCACAAGAGCCAACATCTCATGAGCCCGTTTCCGCACCGCTTCTCCCTTAAAGTCAGAGTGAAGTGAGATCATTTCCATAATCTGCTCTTCCACTGTCATAATAGGATTGAGAGAAGTCATGGGATCCTGAAAAATCATGGCAATCTTGCTTCCCCGAATATCCCTTTTCTCAGCCTCTGTCATCTTCATGACGTCTTGCCCATCAAAAAATATCTCGCCATTGGTAATCTCTCCCGGAGGGGACTGAATCAGCTGGAGTACGGCAAGGGCTGTTGTTGTTTTACCTGCTCCAGTTTCACCCACAAACCCAAGGGCCTTTCCTCTACGAAGAGAAAGATTTAAATTGTTCACTGCATGCACTATTCCGGAGTCTGTGTTAAAACGTACGGAAAGATTGCGAATATCCAGTAAAGGAATGTTGTTCTTATCGCCCATTCTTATCCTCCTTACCGTTTCTGTTTAGGATCAAGAGCATCGCGCAGCCCATCGCCTATGCAGTTCAAAGCAACAATAGTGATCATTATCGCCAAACCGGGGAAGATGCTTAGATAGGCGCTGTTCCTCAAATACGGACGAGCTGTCGAAAGCATTCCGCCCCATTCAGGGTATGGAGGCTGAATCCCCAGACCAAGGAAACTTAGAGTTGCCGCGAAAAGTATGGCATTTGCAACGCTAAGGGTCGATTGAACAATAAGGGGAGCCATGCAGTTTGGCAAAATATACATCATAATAATGCGGAAGTGGCTAGCCCCCATGGCTCTTGCGGCTTCAATATATTCCATGCCCTTTATTGAAAGCACCGACGCTCTCATGAGACGGGCAAACCTTGGTATAGACGTAATTCCCACAGCTACCATAAGGTTGAACAGGCCTGGCCCAAGGGCTGATGAGATTACAATCGCCAATAGTATGGTGGGAATAGCAAGCTGAACGTCCATTATGCGCATTAAGATGTTGTCTATTCTCCCTCCAAAATAACCAGCTATAGCTCCTATGGCGCCGCCTGCAATTAAAGAGATGGAAACCGCTATCAGGCCAACCTGCAGCGAAATTCTGGAACCATATATCAACCGGCTAAAAACATCCCGGCCAAACTCATCTGTTCCAAGAAAATGTTCCGCGGAGGGAGGCTTGCGGATCATCATGTAATCCTGATCAGCATATCCGTAAGGTGCAATTTGTTCTGCGAATATGGCCATGAATATAAGCACCAAAAGAACAGCAAGCCCAATCATCGCAAGATAATTTCTGCGCAACCGGATAAAAGTATATCTCCACATTGTGTTGTTTTTCATAGAGTTGCTTTTTGATGACGACATTGCAATTCTCCCCTCTATCTCACATGGATCCGAGGATCAACAAAAGCGTAAAGAATGTCCACAGCAAGATTGATCAGGCAGAAGGCAACGGAAATAAATAGCACCCCGCCCTGAATAATAGGGTAATCTCGCATGTTGATGGCCTCCAGCATGAGCCTTCCTACGCCAGAGATGGAAAAAATCGCTTCTGTAATAATCGATCCGCCTAGAAGCATGCCGAATTGCATACTGATGATGGTGAGGATCGGGATCATGGCATTGGGCAAAGCATGGCGGAAAATTACCACGCTCTGTTTCTGCCCCTTTGCTTGAGCTGTACGAATGTAATCAGAGTGTATGACTTCCAGCATGCTGGAACGGGTTATTCTGGCGATAATCGCAACAGCCGAACCAGAAAGGGTAATAATTGGAAGAACCATTTCGCTAACAGTGCTGAACCCCATGGAAGGAAGCCATCCGAGGTGCACTGAAAAGGCCAGAATGAAAAGAAGCCCTGTCCAAAAAGTAGGCATTGAAACCCCTAAAAGGGTCAACAGCGTTGTAAGACTATCGAGAAGGGAATACTGGCGTATAGCACAGATCACTCCCAAGGGGATCCCCACCAGGGTGCTGAAGGCAACTGCCCAGAAGGCTAGTTTCATTGTTACAGGAATACGCGAAGCCAGCTCAGAAGAAACTGAGCTTTTCATAACATAGGAATAGCCAAGGTCAGCATGGAACACGGCATTATAAATATAACGACCTAACTGGACCACGTAGGGCGCGTCCAGCCCATGCTCTGCATTGAAGGCCGCGATGGTCTCTGCGGTTACCTCCTGGCCAAGAGCAATCCTGGCCGGATCACCCGGGGTAAAGTAAAGGATAGTAAAGAGAATAACCATAACGCTTAAAATAACTGGAACAAGCAATAAAATCCTTCGAATCACATACTTAAGCAAAGGCGCTCCCCTCCTTACAAAATATAATTTTCGTCTAGGAAGAAATTACATTTTTTCTCTATAACTTTATCTGCTGGCGAAGCAGTCTTATAAGCCCTTCGCGAGAGCGTTTTGTGAAAAACAACACGATTATATGAAAACCTTCCTATTCGTAAAGGAGATATCTCCTTGGGCGAAACGGGTTTTATAAAACGATAGGCAAACTACATAAGGAAGGCTAAAAAGAATTCAACTAGAACCCCTTTACATGGGGCAGGGAACCAACGAAACAAACTACATGATGTTCGGCTACTAATTTTTCAAAATTCACCTGCGACAGAAGCAATCTTCGAATCTTTTTGATAGAACTGGTCGCAATCTGCCTTTAACACACCGTGGTTTTCTAATATCCAGCATATAAAAAAGGTAATCTTCTGAGGGTCGACCGGTCGACCATCAGAAGATTACCACCAAATTTTACGCTAGTCAATCTACATTTCTTTTTTTGATGAGCCCCTGTAGGTTAGAATGCCATGGGGCTACGCCTTATCCGGAGCATTTTCCCATAACCACTTATTAACATCTTCTCTACTCTCTATTTCACCTTTGGCAGCTGCCTGGCGCAACCCTGTTTTTAGCAACCCCACCAAAGGTCCTTCCTCAATCCCCAATACTCGTTTCAATTCTTTTCCATCTGGGAGAAAATCAATACATTTAAGCCTCAACACAACACGATTGTACGTTAACAGATTGTCTCGCCATACATCTGTAGGCTTTCCCGAAGACGATAAGAACGCATGGGAAAGGTCAAAAAGTTTTCTTACTATATCTTCTCCCAGAGAATCGTATACAGCTATTGCTCTGTCCAAGGGAAGAGGCTCAAGAAAAAGAGGGAGATTCTTAATGAGAACAACAATTTCTTCTCTGCTGGCAGAAGGCCACGACCAACTCACAAACAATTCGTTTACAAAATCATAATTCAAATGCTGAAACAATGCGGCCACCTGAACAGACTTGTCTCTCCTCTGTTCCTGGGCAGACTGGAGCGAGAGGAAGGAATGGAGAAGACAGTCCCCCTCATAAACACTACCGGCCTCCAGACGCTGCCCCCAGAGCTTTTCAAGAAAGGGGAAGAAAACAGCCATTAAGCCATGGCTTCTTACAAATCGGAAAAAAAGAAAACCGTCCCCATCAAATGCCCTCGCAACTTCATGGCCTATACGCTCTTGAGATACGCCCGTAATATGAGAAGCAAAATTTTCAACGGCAAGTGAGGAATCACCATCGATCCTTAATCCATGAGTAGAAGCAAAGCGGCATAAACGAAGAGCGCGTATGGGATCATCCTTTAGGCGATGAAGGGGATTGCCGTTAAATCGGAGAATCCCTTTTCTTAAGTCTGAAAAACCATCAAAGGGATCGTAAATATGGCCCCTACTGTCAAGTGCCATGGCATTTACTGTAAAATCTCGCCGTGCCAAATCCTCCTCAACAGGCTTGTTTCTCAGAGGAAACACGTCAAAAGCCTCCCTATTGAAAGATATGACAGCCGTTCGCTTCTGGGCTTTTCCTACAATAACCGCCCCTGGGAAAACTCTCTGAATCTCCTTTTCTCCGCCAGAAACTGCTAAATCCACATCTGAAACAGACTGTCGTCCTAAAAGATAATCACGAACTGCCCCACCGACAACCCAGGCCTTAATCCCTTCTTTTTCAAAAAAACGAAGGAGTTCCAACGCATTAAATAAAGACACCTCGTTACCCCCCTCCTCCAGCGGCATCGCTAGAAAAAGAAAGACTCTCTTGCACTAAAAGAAGACAATGCTATCTTATTCGAATATTGGAAAAACAACATTAAAAATCTCCCCAAAATGGTGCCAGGTCTTGAAAATGTGCATTAGTGTACATTTTCAAGACCTGGCACCATAATACGAACCGATATTCCGCCTAGCGGATAACTTTCCTTGACTTCTCCCCCTTTATTCTCTTATATAACTAGTGCCGGATCTAAATTTTCAGCATAAATAATGAAGCTTAATATTAATAGAAAGAAGAGGTGTCACCCCTATGTCTTCCCTGTATAAACGTGTTGATTACCAAGCGCTGATTAACTTCTCTGCCGATGTGCTGCAGAGGATAGGATACCCGAGAAACAAAGCTGAAATTACAGCTAAAGTACTTGTAGAAGCAGACGCACGAGGAGTTGCGTCTCATGGTGTAACCCGCCTCAAGGTCTACAAAAACGAATTGGAAAGCGGCCATGTAAAGCCTCTGGCAGACCCTGAGATTGTTTTCGAAACTCCCATATCAGCCGTTATTGACGGTCACTATGGCATCGGATCCCATATTTCTCAATTTGCCATGGAAATTTGTCTTGAAAAAACCCGTAAAAATGGTACTTGTTATGTTTCTGTTCGTAACTCTAATCATTTTGGCATGGCAGGCCTTTGGGCCGAAATGGCTTCCAGGGAAGGGTTCATTGGAAGTGCTTATACCAATACCATCCGATGCGCAGTGCCAGCCCTGGGCCGTCAGCGAATGCTTGGAACCAACCCCATAGCAGTTTCTATACCCACAGATGAAGAAGAACCTTTCCTTCTTGATATGGCAACAACAACAGCAGCTCGTGGAAAACTGGGCGTCTATAAACGTCGGGGTAAAGATCTTCCTGAAGGCTGGATAATAGATGAAGAAGGAGAACCCATCTCTGATGCACAAGCCGCAACAAACCTTCTGGCCGATCCTACACGGGAACTTGGAGGTCAAGTATTTCTTGGCGGTTCTGGCGAAGAAATGGGAGGACATAAAGGGTACGGGATGGGGCTTTTGGTAGAACTTTTATGTGCTCCCCTTTCCATGGGCAGCTGGACCCGTGACGTTTTTCAGACTCCTGACGCTAATGTATGCCACTTCTTCTCCGCATTCCGTCTCGATCTGTTTGGAGATCCAGCACCCATAAGAACCTATGTGGGAAATATTCTTCGCGCCCTTCGAAACAGTGCTCCTCTTCATGGGGAATCTCAGGTATATACCCACGGCCAAAAAGAAGCTGCCCGCCGAAAAATCGCTCTAGAAAAAGGAGTGGAGATAGACGAGGCCACATGGTCTATGCTCAACGGCCTCGCTAGAGACTTCAATTTCGCTTCTTTAGAAGAACGGTGAGGGCATGAACATTTCAGTTTCCTTCACTTATCCTGATTTTGAGGGTATTTCTATCCCTGAAGAAAATCTTGTGGCTATATTAAGTCCCGCTTGTCCTCCGAAACCCTTTGAAGACGATATGGATGCCATCAATCGAGGTTTAGATTCTCCAATAGGGGCTCCTCGGTTAGAAGAATGTGTAAGAGCTGAACAGAAGATACTGATCCTTGCAGATGACAACACACGTAACACTCCAGCACATATTATTATTCCGGAAGTCATCAAACGGCTTAAAAAAGCGGGAATCCAATCCAAGAATATTTCTATTATGGTTGCCCTTGGAACCCATCGCCCAATGACAGAAGAGGAACTGAAGAAAAAGTTCGGTTCACAGATTCTTCAGAATTTCACAATCCTGCAACATGCCTGGAACGACCCTGATCAGCTTATAGAACTTCCTCCCACAGAAAACGGGACAGAAATATGGGTGAATAAAGCCCTTCTCAAGGCAGATTTTGTTATAGGGATAGGGCACATTACCCCCCATCGGGTGGTTGGCTTTTCAGGGGGTGCAAAAATTGTCCAGCCAGGTGTGTCAGGCGGAATTACCACGGGGCAAACTCACTGGGTAAGCGCCCTTTACGACGGCGAAGATTTTATAGGAAAGATCGACACCCCTGTCCGCAGGGAAATGAACGCCGTAGGGCTGGCTGCGGGTTTGAAATATATCGTTAACGTAGTAATGGACGGAAACGAAGAGGTCTATCGCTGCGTTGCCGGTGATCCTATAGAAGCCCACAAGGAGGGGTGCTCGGCCTCGAAAGAAATTTATGGGGCTCCGCTCCCATGTTTGGGAGACATAGTTATTGCAGAGTCTTTCCCGGCTGATGCTGAACTCTGGCAAGCGGCAAAAGGCATCTATTCCGGAGATTTGGCATTAAAAAAAGACGGAATTTTAATCCTTGTTACACCTTGCCCCGATGGTGTAGCACAGGGACATCCGGAACTCACAGAAATCGGGTATCTTCCCTTCAAAGAAATTAAACAAATGGTTGATGAGAAAGAAATTGACGATCTTACGCTGGCCGCCCACATTTCCCATGTAGGACGTGTCGTTTGTGATAAGGGGAGGGGGATACTTGTTTCTCGCGGAATCGATAAGGAAACCACAGAAAAGTTGGGGCTCCTTTGGGCTTCCACCCCTCAGAAAGCATTAGAAATGGCCTTTGAGCTTAAAGGTTCTGACGCTCGGATCGTGGTGTTAAAAAATGGAGGAGACATATTGCCTCTACTCAATGATTAAGAATGAAAAACAAAAGAAAGAAGAGGATACTTATGAGTACTGTCCTTAACACTATTGGAAGATGCGGTCTCGTACCTGTTATAAAACTCGACAGGTCAGAAGATGCCCTTCCCCTGGGTGAGGCCCTCATCAAAGGAGGGCTTCCTGTAGCAGAAGTAACCTTCCGCACAGATGCCGCAGAAGAATCTATAGAACAACTTACTTCCCATCTCCCTAACCTTCTTGTTGGAGCTGGAACCATACTTACAGTTGATCAGGTCAAAAAAGCAGTAGATGCCGGGGCAAAGTTTATTGTCTCTCCTGGTTTTAATCCTACAATAGTGGACTACTGCATTGAGCATAAGATACCTATTACGCCAGGCGTCAATTCTCCATCTCAAGTTGAAATGGGGCTTGAACGGGGGCTTTCTGTGCTTAAGTTCTTTCCGGCAGAAGCATCTGGTGGAGTCTCTATGCTCAAGGCTATGGCTGGGCCATACAAAGACGTTAAATTTATTCCCACAGGAGGCATCAATGCAGAAAACCTCAACACCTACCTAACATTGCCCATGGTTCACGCCTGTGGCGGCAGCTGGATGGTAAAAAGTGATCTTGTAGCGGCTGGTGCCTTTAACCAGATCGTCACACTTGTGCAAGAAGCAGTGTTTACGATGCACAATTTTTCTCTGATACATATAGGCATCAATGAAAACTCTGAGGAAGAAGCTTTACAGTGTGCCCAGATATTTGAAAAGCTCTTCAATATGCCTGTGAAAAATGGCAACAGCTCTGTTTTCGCTGGGAAATCTTTCGAAATCATGAAGTCTCCCTATCTTGGCAGCAAGGGACACATTGCCATTAAAACAAACAGTGTGGAAAGAGCGGTAGCCTATCTGAAGACTTTTGGCGTAAAGACCCTTCCTGAAACAGAAAAGAGGAAAGACGGCAAGCTCAAGGTGGCTTATCTTGACCTTGAAATCTCTGGCTTTGCTATCCATTTGGTAGAGTAAAAGGTTTTCTTTATAACTGTTTCGCAACACTCTCTGATGACAAATAGCTGACTCGTTATTTGACAGGCGTGTAAATTTCAGATATCATATGCAACAATTTGCGTACCACAATTAAGGAAGGGAGGAGCCACCATGCAAAGCAACAGCAGAACAATCGCAATTATGGTTCAGAACAGCATGATGATGTGCATGTGCGGCGGCCCTCCTGACGTGGTCGACGCAGCTTAGTGCTGTCGTCCATTGACTTTCAGGCCGGGGCCTTCTTACAGAGGGCCCCGGCTTTTTTGTTGTCATCTTAAGATTAGCTTTATACCAGGAGATGAAATATATGATCAGCATCCAGAACCTCTATAAGACCTACCCTTGCGAGGGGGGCGATTTTGAAGCGCTACGAAACGTTAGTATTAACATTCAATCAGGAGAGATATTTGGAATCATCGGCTTGAGTGGAGCCGGGAAATCCACATTGCTCCGCACTCTTAACCGACTGGAAGAACCCAGTTCTGGCTCCATATGCATTGGGGATACTGACATTACGCGGCTTTCTACACCTGAGCTTAGAAAGCTGCGCCGACGCGTAGGCATGATCTTTCAACACTTTAATCTTCTTACATCCCGTACTGTTTTTCAAAATGTCGCCTTTCCTCTAGAGATAGAAAAATGGGAAACTGACGCCATTTCTAAAAGAGTAACAGAGGTACTCGATCTCGTGGATCTTTCAGACAAGGCTCAAAGCTACCCTTCCCAGCTAAGTGGAGGGCAAAAACAGAGAGTTGGAATTGCCCGGGCCTTGGCCAACAACCCCAGCCTGCTTCTTTGCGATGAAGCCACCAGTGCCCTTGACCCTAAAACGACTCAGTCAATTTTGGCCCTTCTCGATGAAATTAACCGGAAGCTCGGCATTACTATAGTTCTTGTCACCCACGAAATGGGAGTCATTCGCCAAATTTGTCATCGGGTCGCCGTCTTAGAACACGGACAGGTTGTAGAACTGGGAGCTGTAAAGGATGTTTTTATGAAACCCCAGTCAAAAACTGCTCGAGAGTTTTTATGCCATCTCCCAAGGACAACCTATGATTTTGAAAACCTCCCTCAGGAAAAAGGCAAGCCTGTAGCAATCTTTGCCTTCAATGGTGAAATGGCAGAACAGCCCGTCATATCCCAGGCCATTAAAAAAAGTGGCGCTGAGATCAATATTCTTTCTGGAGAAATCGACCACCTGCATAGCAGCCGCATTGGCAATCTCACGGTTCAGCTAAAAGGCAGCCCCGCAGAGATCAGCACGGCCCTTTCCTTTATTAGATCCAAAAACGTAGAAGTGGATGTGGTCTGGAATGGATAAGTTGGTTGCACTTATAAATCTTCTGGCAGCTCCAACCCTCGAAACGGTCTATATGGTCATGTTCTCAACCTTTTTTGCAACGCTGCTCGGATTCCCCATAGGAATTGCCCTTGTTGTAACAGAAAAGGGCGGATTGGTTGAGAATGAAGCGATATACAGAATTCTCGACGGCATTGTAAATGTCTGCCGCTCTTTCCCCTTTATTATTCTCATGATCGTTCTCTTCCCCTTCTCGCGCCTGATCGTGGGAACTACTATCGGCACCACTGCCTCTATTGTTCCCCTCTCTATTGGAGCCGCTCCCTTTGTGGGACGAGTTGTAGAAAGCGCCTTAAAGGAAGTGGAAAAAGGGCTTATCGAAGCAGCCGTGTCTATGGGAACCAATCCAAAGGACATTATTTTAAAAGTTATGGTACCAGAAGCACTCCCTTCTCTTATTCTTGGAGAAACCTTAACCGTTATCAATATCATCGGCTATTCGGCCATGGCCGGTGCTATTGGAGGCGGCGGACTGGGCGACCTGGCCATTCGCTACGGTTTTCACCGCTTTCAGACAGACGTTCTTATAGCGGCTGTCATCGTTATTATCATGCTGGTTCAAGTAATTCAGGTCATCGGGAACAAAACAGCTCTCTATGTCGCCCGTAATCGCTGATCAGCACACTGCGCGCAGAAAAAACGAGCTACATTGCACAGAAATATGAACTGGAGGAATGAAAAATGAAAAGAACTGTAGGTCTTTTACTCTCTCTCACAATACTCGCCATATGGGCAGCTTTTATTCCTAATGCGGCAGCGGCAGAAGAAGTGATCAAAATCGGGGCAACCCCTGTCCCTCATGCTGAAATATTAAAGGTCATCAAAGAAGACATTGCCAAAGAAGGGATCAAACTCGAGATCATAGAGTTTACTGACTATGTAAAGCCCAACCTGGCGCTGAATGATAAGGAAATAGATGCCAACTATTACCAGCACCTTCCCTATCTGGAAAACTTTAACGCTAATCACCGTACCAAACTTGCGGCTATAGGGACTGTTCATGTAGAAGCCATGGGGTTGTACTCTGAAAAGGTGAAGCATATTGACGAGCTGAAAGAAAAATCCCTTATCGCTGTCCCCAGTGATAGTGTGAATGGTGGGCGCGCCCTGCTCCTTCTGCAGGCTAACGGTCTTATCACCCTTTCAGACAAGGCGGGATTGGAAGCCACAGAGAGAGACATCGTGGAAAATCCCAAAAAGCTCCGCTTCAAATCCATTGAAGCAGCTCAGCTGCCGAGGATACTTCCCGACGTGGATGGCGCTGTCATCAATGGAAACTATGCGTTGGAGGCAGGATTTAATCCCACAGAGGATGCTGTGTTGCTGGAAGGCAGCGAATCTCCTTATGCGAATATAGTTGTAGTTCATGAAGATTCGAAGGATGACGAAAAGTTTGCCATTCTGATGAAACATCTAAATTCTGAGAAAGTGGCCCAATTTATTCTTTCAACATATAACGGCGGAGTTACCCCTGCTTTTTAGGGGGATGCGGATAGTACAGAAGGAGGCTGCCGGTGAATGACAGCCTCCTTCTGTATACCAATGCACAATTTCAAGACCTGGCACCAATTACCATTCGGCGATGGTGCCGTCTTCTAGCCTCCATACAGGGTTTTTCCAATTCATATTTTCATCGGTCTTCTGACGAACCACTTCTTCATTAATGGAAACCCCCAGGCCTGGGCCTTTAAGCAGTTTTATATAACCATTTTCATATTCAAAGAGTGCCGGGTTTTCGAGATAGTCAAGCAGGTCCGCACCTACATTGTAATGGATGTTCAGGCTTTGTTCCTGAATGATAGCGTTTGGCGTACAGAAATCAACTTGCAGGCACGCAGCCAGGGCTATGGGGCCCAGAGGGCAATGGGGGGCCAGAGCCACATCGTAGGCTTCTGCCATAGCGGCTATTTTGCGCACTTCCCAGATTCCGCCGGCGTGACTGAGGTCAGGCTGAATAATATCTACCGCCCCATCGGTGAGAAGAGTTTTGAAATCCCAGCGCCCAAAGTTCCGTTCCCCTGTGGCAATGGGCATAGTCGCATGACGGCGCAGTTCCACAAAGGCCTCGCGATTCTCTACCAGTACCGGCTCCTCAACGAACATGAGCCGGTAGGGTTCAAGCTCTTTCATGAGAATTCTAGCCATAGCCTTATGTACCCGTCCATGAAAGTCAAGGGCTATGTCTATTTTTTGTCCTAATGCGTCTCTAATAGCCTGAACCCTGGCGAGTACTTCATCCACCTTTTCATAAGAGTCGATCCAGCCCAACTCTTCGGTGGCATTCATCTTTATTGCCGTCATGCCAGCGTCATACTTCGCTTTGGCTTCGGCTGCCACGTCAGAAGGCCTGTCCCCACCGATCCACGAGTAAACTCTGATCTTCTGACGTACTGCGCCGCCAAGCATTTTATAAACGGGCAAACCGTAGATTTTTCCGGTAATGTCCCATAGGGCCTGTTCTATACCGGAAATCGCGCTCATGAGTACGGGGCCGCCGCGATAAAAGCCACCCCGGTAGAGAACCTGCCAGATATCCTCAATTTCTGTAGCATCCCGGCCGATAAGATATTCTTCCATCTCCCGAACAGCAGCTGCCACTGTAGTGGCTCTTCCTTCAACTACTGGCTCTCCCCATCCCACCACTCCATCATCAGTAACAACTTTTAAGAAAAGCCATCGCGGTGGAACTTTAAAAAGATCGAGACTTGCTATGCGGCTCATAAGAGGTCTCCTCTATTAGCGCTGTACGCGCCCGCTGGCATCGCCGCCAGCCAGAGTCAAAGCATCTTTCACCGTAACCCTATTGAAATCTCCATAAATAGTATGTTTCAGTGCTGAGGCCGCCACCGCGAACTCCAAAGCCTCCTGAGGCGTTTCGAAGTTATTGAGACCATATATCAGACCAGATCCAAAAGAATCGCCGCCGCCGATACGGTCTACTATATGGCGGATTTCGTACTTTTTGCTGACGTGGACTTCTCCTCGTTCAGCAAGGATAGCTGACCAGTTGTTCCAATCCGCGCTGATACTTTCTCGCAGGCTTACGGCCAGATATCTCACTCTGGGGAACTGTGCGAGCATTTTCTGGCTCAGGGCCCTATATTTATCTATATCCAGGGATCCCGAGGTCACATCCACATCGGCTTCGATGCCCAGACATTTCTGGCAGTCCTCCTCGTTAGCGATAACAAGATCCACATAGTTCATGAGCTCAGGCATAACCTCAAGGGGAGTTTTGCCCCATTTCCACAACTTATTGCGATAGTTGAGGTCGCATGAAACAGTAATGGCTTTTTCTTTACATTTTTTGAGGGCTTCAAGGGTTACATCGGCAGTCCCTTCGGCAATGGCGGGGGTAATGCCAGTAACATGAAACCACTTGGCCCCATCGAGTATGGTATCCCAATCAAAATCTCCGGGTTTTACCTCGGCAATAGCTGAATGGGCCCGATCATAGATAACCCTGGAAGGGCGCATGCATGAACCGGTTTCTGTGTAGTATATGCCAAGGCGCTCTCCGCTCTTCCGTATAAAGCGAGTATCGACACCAAAACCTCTCAATTCATGAATAACACCATCGCCAATAGGGTTGTCAGGAACAGCTGTTACAAAAGCCGCATCTTCACCATAATTAGATAAGGCAACGGCCACATTAGCTTCGGCACCGCCAAAAGTAGCCACAAATTGCGGTGTCTGGAGAATTTTTTCGCGGCCTGGAGGAGTAAGCCTCATCATAATTTCACCAAAGGTAATAAACTTTGCCATAACCGAACGCATCCTTTCTATTTCAAACCAGCCCGAATTCGGGTAATTTCATGTAATACTTTCTCTACTGCCTCTCGAACAGCCTCGTAACTGCCATCTGTACCCGCAGGCTTAGTGAGAGCACTTCCCAAACCAACAGCAAAGGCTCCGGCCTTGAACCATTCCTCCATATTCTCGAGAGAAACACCGCCAATAGGCATTATATTGGCATAAGGAACCGGTCCATGTACGGCTTTGATGAATTTGGGGCCAAGTACGCTGCCAGGAAAGGCTTTCACTACGTCAACACCAAGTTCCAACGCATGCATGAGTTCTGTAACTGTCCCTATACCTGGCATTGCAGGCAAGCCATAACGGTTGCAAGTGTAAACAACGTCATCGCTAAGACTTTGGGACACAATAAACTCTGCGCCATTGGCAATACACATTCTGGCTGTAGCTTCATCCACAACGGTTCCCGCCCCAACAAAACATCCCTGTCCTCTATGGCGCTCGGCAGAAGTGCGCATAATGTCGAGAGACCCGGGAAAGGTCATGGAAACTTCAACGGCTTTCATCCCCGCGTCAAACATGGCGTCTGCCATGGCAATTCCTTTTTCCACACTTTCTGTACGGATAATACCCACGACACCTTGTTCTTCTATAGCTGAAAGAATTTCATATTTTCTAATACGGATCATTACCATCCCTCCTTAGTAGTTTCTAAATGACGTCGATTGATTCGAAGGGAAATTTTTGCAGTTTCCTGCGCCAGTTTCCGTCCCACCAACGCAGCCTGTTTATCATCAAAACGATAGGCTGGTGCGGAAACGCTTACTGCTCCCAGGGGGAATCCATTTCTGTCAACAATAGGAGCAGCCACGCAGCGAATTCCTTCTTCATTCTCCTGATTTTCTTCGCTATACCCTCGCGTTTTATATATTTTTAATAGATTCAATAACTCTTTAGGATCGGTGATCGTATTCGCTGTCCTACTTTCAAGGGGTGTTCTTTCTAAATAGATTTCAACTTGGCCTGCAGGAAGAGCCGAAAGTATCGCTTTCCCCCCAGCAGTGCTATAGAGAGGAAGTTCCGCTCCCACCTTCGATCTCATCAACAGCGGACTTGGACTCTCAAGTTTTTCCAAGTAATAGGCTCGCCCGCTTTCGAAAACAAAAAGATGGATCGTCTCGCCTGAATAATCTCTCATAATCTCTAGGATGTCACGAGACATTTCCAGCAGTCCTGACCGCTTATTGTAGCTTGCAGACCACTTCACCACCGCTGGCCCTATTTGATAGCGCCCATAGGGATCTTTTATGAGAATATTGCTATCGACAAAGGTTGCGAGAATTCGATATGCTGTTGTTTTCGAAAGTTTTGTGGCATTCGCTATTTCTGTTAACCCGACAGGTTCAGGCCTATTAGAAAGATCTTCTAGTACGGCAATCGCTTTTTGAAGAACCTGCACCCTGTTTTTCTCAGACATGCACTATCACCTCTCCACCCCTCATCTTACATTAAAGAGGGCAGCCACAACACGATTTGTGGAACATATGTTACGAGCATCACAACGATAAAAAGAGCTACGTACATGGGAACAAGAGATCGAACCAATGATATCAGGGACACTTTTGATATGGAGTTTGTCACATAAAGGACTGTCCCTACCGGCGGTGTGATGAGTCCGACACAAAGGTTCGTTACCATAATGACGCCAAAGTGTATATCGTCAATCCCGTAACTTCTGCATACAGGAAGGAGAATCGGAACAAGAAGAAAAAGAGCTGGGGTCAAGTCAATTACCATCCCCACAAGGAAAAGCAGAACGTTCAGGATAAGAAGAAACATGAGCTTGTTTTTAGTAATGCTCATAATCACTTCGGTAAGAAGCTGGGGAACCTGGGCCACAGCGAGAAACCACGTCAACGCCATAGCTGATGCGCACACCAACATGACTACTCCTGTATTAAGGGAAGCACCTTTGAGTATTTCCGGATAGTCAGACCATCTCACATCATATAGGAAATATGACACAATAATAGCATAGACAACAGCGACCGCTCCGGCTTCTGTGGCTGTAAAAATACCGCCGAGAATGCCTCCCAAGATAATAACGGGGAGAATTAATGCCCAAACTGTTTTTCTGAAAATCCCCAAAAACTCTCCAAAACCTACTCGATCACCCACAGGGTAATTATTTTTGCGAGCTATGAAATAAGAAACAGCTAGAAGGGCAATTCCTATAAGAATTCCTGGAATCGCGCCGCCAAGAAAGAGCTTAGCAATAGAAATCTGAGCAATAGACCCAAGAATGATCATGGGAACGCTGGGTGGAATAATTGGGCCAATAACAGAAGAAGCAGCAGTGATAGCCGCAGAGAATTCTTTGTCATACCCGCCTTTTTCCATCATGGGAATCTCAAGAGAGCCCAATGCGGCAGCGTCAGCAACTGCAGAACCACTAATTCCCGCAAAAAGCATGCTGGCAACTACATTAACGTAGGCAAGCCCACCTTTTACCCGACCAACGAGAGCGTTGGCAAAGAGCAAAATATCGTTGACAAGTCCCGCTTTGTTCATTATTTCGCCGGCCAGCATGAAAAATGGGATAGCCAAAAGTGTATAGACATCAACACCGGTAATCATACGTCGAGCGAGAACCATAGGCTCAAAAGTTCCCGTCACAAACATAAGGGCCAATGCGGAAAGGCCTATTCCAAATCCGATGGGAACGCCAAGAATAGTCAACCCCAACAAAGAACCAAGAAATGCTAACAAAACTACCATGTCAGGCTTCCTCCACTTCAGAACACCAAATACGTGCTATCTGACGAGCCATTTCAAGAAGCATCATCATTGTGGCAAAGGGAACGGCCGAATACTGCCATGCCACCGAAATAACGAGAATAGATGTTTTCTGCACATATATCCTGGAGATGTAATCAATTCCTCCCTTAAGAAGGATGAACAGAAAAGTCGTAATCAGAAGGGCTATGGTTATTTTCAACCCCTTTCCTGTCGAGCCCTTGGTGCGCTCAATAAGAACATCAAAAGCCGGGTGCAGACCAATTTTTAATCCGGAAGCGATAGCCATAAAAGACATCCATACAAAAGCAAAACGGCTCACCTCATCGACCCAGGGAAAGGCCATATGGAAAAAACGGAAAATAACGTTTGTAAAAACCGAAAACACCATAACCCCGAGCATAACAATCGCTATACCGTCAGCCAAACGATACATATAACGATACAGGGCATTCATAAAACTCTTCATAATACGAACGAGCTCCTCTCGCCATGTTCTTCCTTAAAATTAAAATCCCGGCAGAAAGGAGCCTGCTTTCTAAAAACAGCTCCTTTCTGCCGGAAAAGTTACCTACTGCTTATTTTTCAAACTTTTTGCCAATCTCTCTGATCTGCTCAACAAATGGGGCCGCTTCGGGGCAGCTCTTTATATAATCTGCAATAATTGGCTCTGTACTTTCAATGAAAGGTTTTAGATCAGGATAGGTAACTTCAAGACCTTTATCAATGGTTTTCTGCAATACCAGTTCGTCTTCTTCTCTTGTCCGCTTGTCAATCTCCGCAATGGAAGCCATAGTTGCGTCATAAACAATGGTCTGTTCTTCTGCTGTAAGTTTATCCCATACCTTCTGATTGATGACAAAGTACTGGAATCCAAAAATATGATTTGTCATGGCTACATACTTCTGAACATCGTACCATCCAGAGTAATATGAAGTCATAAGGGGGTTATCCTGACCATGAACAACACCCTGCTGCAACGCTGTAAAGACTTCGCTCATGGGCATGACAACTGTGCTGAAGCCAAATCCCTGCATTAGTTTAATGATAACTTCGCCCTGCCATACGCGCATTTTTATGCCCTTACAATCTTCAAAAGAGTTAATGGGCTTCTTATTGTTTGAAATAACCCTGAAACCTCTCGGGAAAGCTCCAAGAATTTTAACGCCGAGAGGCTCAAGGCTTTTATAGATCTCTTCCCCGATAGGACCGTTAAAAACGGCGTCTGCATGTTCATAGCTATTGAACATATAGGGAAGCTGAAGCAATTTGAACAAATCTACGGTGTTTTCCCAAAGATTTCCTGTAAGAGCCATTTCAATGGTTCCCAACTGCACTCCCTCTACGAACTCCTGCTCGGCACCAAGCTGGTTATTTGGGAATATCTGTACCTTTAAGGAACCATTGCTTTTAGACTCGACATTCGCTTTAAAAATATCATTAAGCACAACGTTGGCGGGGTGATCCGCTGGAAAATAATTTGCGATCTTCAATGTCGTAGCCGCAAAAGCCATGGATGAAAAAGCTACAATAAAAAGAGCTGTCAAAGCTACTGTACGAACAACACGTTTCATCTTCACAACAAACAGCCTCCTCAAAAAAAGTTTTTAAGTGTACCGTTCTTACTGCCCGATCAAGCCAATGCGTGATTCTACTCTTTACACAATCCCCCGGGAAGCAGCTCCTCCTTTCGTTTTTATAAGATCACTCCATGTTTAAATAAGCCGATCTCCCCTATATTTAAATGTTCATTAGAGGTTTCCCGGCCATTGGCCACTTCAAACACAAGATCAATGAGATCGCCAAGAAGAGCGTCCCGCTCTTCACCTTCTAAAAGACGCCCCCCATTAAAATCCATCCAGCTTTTCTTCCTTTTGTAAAGGGACGAATTGGTAGCTATTTTTATTGATGGAACTACTGAACTATAGGGAGTCCCCCGGCCGGTGGTAAAAAGGGTCAAAACAGCTCCGCTTGCCGCGAGAGAAGTTACAGAAACGGGGTCATTTCCAGGACTGAAAACAATATTCACACCTGAACGGCCGTAGCACTCTCCATATTGCAAAACATCCGCTACTAAACCGGAACCAGTTTTTTGCACAGCACCCAGGGATTTTTCCTCAAGAGTGGTAATACCTCCCTCTTTGTTTCCAGGAGAAGGGTTTTCATATACAGGCTGGTGATAAGAAGTGTAGTATTCCTTGAACCAATTGATCATTTTCACAAAACGGATAAAAACATCTTCTTCTTCAATTCGGGAGGTCAGAGTATCCTCCGCCCCGAACATTTCAGGGATTTCTGTAGCGAGCAGAGTCCCTCCCCAATGGGTCAGATAGTCTGAAAAAAGACCAACCAGAGGGTTGGCGGTAATACTTGAAAAGGCATCGCTGCCGCCGCACTTTACCCCAACAACCAAATCTGACGAAGGGCACTCCTCTCGCGTAAAACAACCACCCGCCGCTAACTTGTCAAGACGGGAAAAAAGCGCCTCTACATCATCGGATTCTTCTTGAAGCACTGTATATTCAACATTAAAATGATGGGAAAGACGGTCTTTCATATAGGATATCTGCAAATTTTCACACCCCATCCCCACCACTAACACCCCTGCGGCATTGCCATTAAAGGCCAAACCTGAAAGAGCTTGCAAAGTAAACTCAAAATCATCGCCTAGCTGGGAACAACCGTAGGGATGCGCTAATACCCGTACTCTGTCTATCCAATCCGGTGCTTCATATCGTGGGATGAGATTTCGCAAAATATCGTTAATGCAGCTTACTGTGGGAATGACCCAAAGTTCATTGCGGATACCAACTCGACCGGTAGGGCGGCGATATCCCATAAAGCTTTTGGCTTGAAAGGGAGTTTTTACTTGAGGAGAAACGTAATTCCATTCAGCTGGCCAATCAACTCCGAGGGCTGTTTTCAGGTTATGGGTATGAACCCAGTCACCAGCCCGTATATTGCACAATGCCACCCCTATGGGATGGCCGTATTTTATAACCTTCTCTTGAGCTGCTATATCTTTCAACGCAACCTTGTGGCCCGCGGGGATCCTTTCATTCACAGGAATAGAAAAACCTTCATCCAGTACAAGAATGTCACCTTTACTTAGTTCGTGAACTGTCACAGCAATGGTGTCCTCTGTCCTCAACCTTACTCCCTGAAAAGACCTCATCTTCATTGCCCCCCTGCTCTTTTCCGCGATGTGGACTTCTTAGCCGTAATGCGAACCATTACGTCTATTAAGCCATGGTTGGACATAAAAAGCAAGGCCTTCCAGACTCTTCATTGATCCTGTTTTTGTATACTTATGCACAAATTCAAGACCTGGCACGATTTTCTTAACATTACTGTTACAAAGACGAAACATGGGCGTTACAAAGGGCCTTTATACTGTGAAATAACATCTCTGATACGTTAAATACAAGGAGGTTTTCAGGAAATGAAGAAATTTATAGCAGGAGCAGTTCTCGCTGCAACTCTCGCCGTGAGCGGAACCGCATTTGCAGCAGAGCTCGTCATCAAAGGATCCACAACAGTTCTTCCCATCGCACAATCGGCCGCTGAGAAATACATGACGGCCCATCCTGAAGTAGCCATTACAGTTTCTGGCGGCGGCAGCGGCAACGGTATTAAGGCCATTATCGACGGAACCACCGATATTGCTGATTCTTCAAGGTTCATAAAAAATGAAGAAGTGAAGGCTGCCGTAGAAAAAGGAACCTACCCTGTTCCTTTCGGTATCGCCATGGATGCCCTGATCCCTGTGGTTCACCCTTCTAACCCTGTCCAGGACCTTTCTATTGAACAGCTGAAAAAGATCTACATGGGTGAAATAAAGAACTGGAAAGATGTGGGCGGTTCAAACAAGCCCATTGCTATAGTGAGCCGTGACACAAGTTCCGGAACCTACGAAACCTGGGAAAGCAAAATTCTCCATGGTGAGCGGGTAGACAAACGGGCGCTTATTGTTGCCTCTAACGGAGCCATGGTGCAAACGGTGGCAAAAAATGAGAACGCTGTAGGTTATATAGGCCTTGGCTACCTCAATGACTCTGTAAAGGCCCTTAAAGTTGAAGGAATCTCTGGAAACAAAGAAAATGCGCTGAATGGAACTTTCCCTGTATCCCGTTACCTTTACATGTTTACAAAAGGATGGCCCTCTGGGGATATCCTCAACTTTATCAACTTCGTTCTGAGTGACGAAGGGCAAAAATTAGTTGGAGAAGCAGGCTTCGTGCCTATTCGATAAATATAGATAGACCCGACCCTCCTCCTATATGGCACTGTCAGCTATAGTAGCACCTCAGGAATTCGCCCGTCCCCCCGGTGGGCGAATTTCTGCCTGGCATAGAAAGAACTAAGGAAAGGGAATAGTGATATCCATGAAAAAAGAACAAGCACCTGGCATAATCATTATGTCCATATCATCTATGGGCATTTTTATCATATTGTTTATTCTTTTTTTCTTGATTAAGGAAGGACTTCCAGTTCTGAAAGAAGCCTCTCTTTTATCAATAGTGACAGGCTCTGACTGGTATCCCACAGAAACACCTCCAGCCCTGGGCATGCTGTCCCTTATAGTGGGATCGGTAGCCGTTACAATTCTTTCGTCCTTGCTCGCCCTTCCCATAAGTCTTTTTATAGCTATTTTTATTTCTGAAATCGCCTCTGAGAAAATGCGTAATATTTTAAAGCCCATTCTGGAGCTGCTTGGATTTCTCCCGTCCATTATTCTTGGTTTTCTTGGCATGGTTCTTATCGCCCCGTGGCTTCAGGCCAATTTCACCATTCTTTCTGGCCTGAATCTGCTGAACGCGTCTATACTCTTAGGTTTTCTCATCATTCCCATTGTGGGGTCCCTTGCAGAAGAAGCCCTTTCAGCCGTTCCGTTGGAACTTCGCAACGCTTCTTATGCACTGGGCGCTACGCGGTGGGAAACCATCAGCAAAGTTGTTTTCCCGGCAGCCCTTCCCGGCATTCTCTCCGCCTGCCTTCTTGGGATAATGAGAGGGATGGGAGAAACCATGGTGGTACTTATGGCGGCAGGGGGAGCTGCCATTATTCCAGTTTCTCTTTTCGATCCGGTACGCCCACTCACATCAACCATTGCGGCCGAAATGGGAGAAACCCCCGTGGGCTCCCCCCACTATCACGCTCTCTTTTTTGCAGGGCTTATTCTTCTCATTATTACCCTGGCCATCAATCTTCTATCGAGCTGGATCGAGAGCAAAAGGAGAGTGAGACCCTCATGACAAGACGGAGAATCGTTGATCGCCTTATGACCTTTATGCTCTGGGGAGCCGCGGCCCTCTTGGTCTTTCTGCTGCTGGCCATAATCCTCTATATTTTTATCAACGGCTATGAGGCCCTTTCATGGAGCTTCTTGACAGAACCGCCACGGGATAATATGACCCGAGGTGGAATCAGCACTCCCCTCATGGGAACCTTGCAGCTCGTTGTAGTTTCTATGCTTTTCTCCCTTCCCGTAGGCATCGCTACGGGCCTCTACCTCGCCGAATACTCCCGGAAAGGACAGTTTACCGCACTTCTTCGCCTGGCTATCCGCTCACTTGCCGGTGTTCCTTCGGTGGTCTTTGGCCTTTTTGGCCTATCTCTTTTTGTCATCCTGTTAAAGTTTGGCTCATCGCTGCTCTCAGCGGGACTGACACTGGGATGTCTGGCATTGCCCCTTATCGTAACGGCATCAGAACAAGCATTTCTTGCGGTTCCCCAGGATTATCGCGCCGCCTCCTACGCCCTTGGCGCATCAAAGTGGCAAACCATCTGGAAGGTCGTTTTTCCTGCCGCCTCCTCTACCATCATTACCGGTGGAATTCTAAGCATCGGGCGGGTTGCTGGGGAAACCGCTCCCATAATCTTTACAGGCGCCGCCTACTTTACCCCCGGAGTGGCAAAAAGTGTTTTTGATGAAGTCATGGCCCTGCCATACCATATTATGGTTCTTGCCACTGAAGGTACCAATATTACTCTCACAAGGCCCATACAATATGGAACCGTTCTGGTGCTTTTAGCTTTTGTACTCGGCATCAGCGCCATTGGTGTGATTATGCGAGCCCGCCTGAAACAGAGCGGGCGATAAATTGCGAGCAAGGAGTCGGTAACAATGGAAAAATCCCAGCTTATCGTTTCAAATCTGAACCTTTTCTATGGCAAAAATCAGGTGCTGCACAATATCAATATGGATATTTTCGGGAAGACCGTAACAGCTCTTATCGGCCCCTCAGGATGCGGGAAAAGCAGTTTTATCCGCTGCCTCAACCGGATGAACGACTTTATACCAAACGTCAAAGTTGAGGGGGATATTTACCTCGAGGGAAAAAACATCTACTCTGGCGCAACGGATGTCATCGCGTTACGCCGTCAGGTGGGCATGGTCTTTCAGAAACCTAACCCGTTCCCCATGGCCATTTACGATAATGTAGCCTATGGCCCTCGCCTTCAGGGCATCAAGTCTAGAGAAAAACTTGATGAAATAGTGAAACGAAGTCTCATTGGAGCCGCTCTCTGGTCGGAAGTAAAGGATAATTTGAAATCATCGGGACTTGGCCTTTCTGGAGGACAACAGCAGCGTTTATGCATTGCCAGGGCAATTGCAACAGAACCGGAAGTTTTGCTCATGGATGAGCCTACAAGCGCTCTTGACCCAATGGCAACAGCCCGTATTGAAGAACTTGTGAGAACCCTCAAAGAAAGATACACTGTAATTATCGTCACCCACAACATGCAACAGGCTGCCCGCATCTCAGACTATACGGCCTTTTTTCTTATGGGAGAACTTATAGAATATGGTAAAACACCGAAGCTCTTCACATCTCCTGGCGATAAACGGACAGAGGATTATATTACGGGTCGATTCGGTTAAATTTAAGAGGATCCCTTTGGGAAGGAAGTGACTGTTTATGAATCAGATTAACGCTCGAAGACAAATAGAAACAGAATTGACAGAACTTATCCGAATGGCCATACGACTTGGGAAAATGTCCGAGGAATCCCTTACCAGGGCAGTTTGGGCCCTTAAAAATCAAAATGCCGATGTGGCCCGGGAAATCATTAAAAGAGATGACGCCATAGATGATCTGGCTTCAGAGATCGATATGGCTTGCATGCAGTTTACCGCCCGTTTTCAGCCATTGGGAGAAGACTTGCGCACCGTTTCCTCCCTTATGCATATAGCCGTAGACCTCGAGCGGTTAGGGGACTACGCCAGCAATATTTCAAAAGCTGCCATAGAAGTCGCCGATAAAGAACTTATGAAGCCTCTTATAGACATTCCACGCATGGTAGAGATCCTTTCTGAAATGCTTGAAAAATCCCTAGAGGCTCTTGAAAGTAAAAATGATGCCTTGGCTTACAGGGTCTTTCCCCTTGATGACATTGTGGATGACCTTGAAAAACAGATTATGCGAGAACTTCTGCTTCTTATGATGGAACGTCCCCAAAGAATAGAACAGGCTACTCTCCTCCTCAACGTAGCGAGAACCCTGGAACGGGCTGGAGACCATATTACAAACGTGGCAGAACGAGCCATCTACATTATCACCGGCAAAACTATAAAGGCTTCGGCCTACAGACGACCGAAGGAGCATTGAAGTGAGCGGCGATCGAATTCTTATTGTAGATGATGAAAAGGGAATACAGGATATTGTCTCACAGGCGCTGAAAAGACGGGGATACGAAACAATATGCGCCAGCGATGGAGACTCTGCTCTTGATCTTGCCTTCGCCGCCCATCCAGATCTTATTATCCTCGACCTTATGCTCCCCCGTATGGATGGCTGGGAAGTCTGCCGCCGTCTAAAAAGCAACAAAGAGACAGCCCTGATCCCCATTATTATGCTCACCGCCCGCCGGGATGAGATGGATGTAGTAGAGGGGCTGGAACTTGGCGCGGATGATTATATGAAAAAACCTTTTTCCCTGGCAGAACTTGTAGCCCGCGTGGGCGTATTGCTGCGCCGAACCAGAATGACAGAAGAGACAAGGCAGATCACTAACGGCGATCTTGTTATGGACATCGAAAACCAATGGGTCATGCTGCGAGGCAACAGCCTCGATCTCAGCCCCACTGAATTTCGTCTTCTTGAACTTCTCGCCCACCGCTTCGGACGAACTGTAAGCAGAGACGAGCTGCTGGGAAGAATCTGGAACCTCTATGGAGGGGACACTCGCACTGTGGATGTGCATATTTCACGGCTTCGAAAAAAACTGGACGACAATAAACACCCGGCGCTCCTCATTCAGACGCTCCGGGGCAGAGGGTACAGGATCACATGGGAGGATAAACCATGAAAACACTGAAAGGGAAGGTCACAGCCGTATTAGCTTTTGTTACCGTCATCGCCTTTGCTGTCAGCTGGTTCCTCGTATCGGGAATAATGAAACATCACCTTGTTGACAGCGCTTTCGACCAGCTTAAAAACAATACTGCCGCACTCTCAGAAGTGATCCGGAATGAGGGATATAGCTCTTTTCAAAAGAACTTTCGCCAATGGCAGGAGATATTTGAAAGCCGCATTACCATTATAAACGCCAAAGGAAGGGTTATCCTCGATAGTGCCACTGACGCAGAAACCCTCGACAATCATCTGAACCGTCCAGAAGTCAGGCAGGCTGCGAAGGATGGGGTTGGAACCACCTCAAGATACAGTCAGACCCTTGGAGCCCAGCTTGTCTATGTGGTTCGAAAAGTAGAAGGCGGGGAAGATGATCTGTTCATTCGTATGGCCCAACCCCTCAACGCTCTTCAAAAAGCCCTTTCCGATGTGCGCTATCGTTTTCTTTCGTACATCATTATGGCGGCTTTTCTCATCCTGGGCTTTGAACTATGGATTGTACGCCGGTTCTTTGCCCCTCTCGAAAAGATCGTGATGGCAGCTCAGGCTATATCGGGAGGCAATGAAGCCCGCTTCCCCCTTATGGGCGACCGGGAATTGCAGAGACTTTCCGACTCCCTTCAATACATGTCCTCTCGCCTGAAAGGGACCCTTGAAGAGCTGAAAATAGAAAGAACGACCCTTTCAACAATCCTGTCTTCACTGCCGGTAGGAGTGATCCTCCTCGACAAGGACAACAGGTTCCGGTTCGTGAATGACGAGGCACGAAACCTGCTTGGAATGAAGGTGCCAGTGGAAGAGGGACAACCTATAGAACGGTTTCTAACCTGCGGCGAGATCTACCCTTTGCTTAAAGAAGCAAAGGGGGGAGTGGAACAGGCAATAAAAGTAGAAATGCCGGAGCTCGGCAAGGGGGGTCGCCACCTCAGTCTTTATGGGCGACAGACAGAAAGCGGCCCACTGCTTGTGATTACCGATCTTACAGAAGAATTTCGTCAAGAACAGGCGCGGCGTGATTTTATCGCTGATGCCGGACATGAATTCCAGACACCGCTGACAACAATTCGCCTCACGGCAGAATACCTGCAGGACGAATTGCGTGGCAATGAAGACGTGGCAGGACACTTACAATCTATCATCCAGCAACAGGAAAGAATGACGCAGCTTGTAGATGATCTGCTTCTTCTCTCCCGCCTCGAAAGCCAGCCGCCCCAGGAAGCGGAAGAAGAACTGGATCTGGCCTTTCTTGTGGACACCATAACAGGTGAAAGCCTCCACCACCCACTAGCCGAGGCTATCGACATAGAAAAAGTGTCGCCGGAAGAAGCTTTAATGATAGGCCAGAGCAGAGACCTTGCACGGGCTATACGAAATATCATTGATAACGCTATAAAATACGTTCACGAAAAATTTGGGGGAAGTGGCGGAGGCAAGGTAAAAATCGAACTTTTCAGCAGAGATTCTTGGTGGGTCATTCAAGTGCAGGACAACGGGGTAGGCATTTCAGAAGAAGCCGCCGCTACCATTTTTGACCGTTTCAGCCGCGGCGACAGCCATCGTGCACGGGGACAATGGGGATCAGGCGGTTACGGATTGGGCCTTGCCATAGCAAGAAGAATATTTATGGCCCATGGCGGCGACATCGCCCTCATTGCCGCCAATGGAGGCCAAACAATCTTTGAAATCACCCTGCCCAAGGAAATCTTGAAAGTGTAACCTGCAAACTTTTTGAAGCCGCACAATAAAACAAGGGGCGGGTTCTTATCAAACCCGCCCCTGTTTGTATTTACATATCACTACCCTGCCATAACCAGAAGCCTTTTAGCTATTCCACGCAGTAATATAGCATACAGAGGAACCTGTATGAGTTGTGTCTGCAGTTGGGCTGGAACTGTTGTTACGAGGGGTATTCCAAACAACATCTGCAAAAAATAGGGAACGAGAAGCACAGATGTTACCAATTGGCTTATCCCGATAACAACCATAACTTGCCAAAGGGGATGCTGATCTTTTGATTTAAAAACCTTCAGCAGAAGGGCTGGAAGGATCCCCGTTAAAGCGGCTGTTAGTGTGAAATGGGGCATATACGCTCCCATGGGATTGATCCAGAAACCCACCACATCTCCTAGGGCACCCACTACCCCGCCGGCCTTGGCGCCAAAATAGTATCCGGCAAAGATAACCGGCAGCGCTCCAAATCCGATACGAAGAGTTTCGATACCCGCTATTGGAATTCTGATGCTGGCCATACGGGTCAAAACAATGTTCAACGCTATGAGAAGAGAAAAATAGACCAGTTCCTGAACTGAAAAGTGATTCCTTTGCATAAAAAAACCTCCTCTAATATGGGCAGTTCTGCCACATCAAAGGAGATCTATAGTCTTACTGTAAACCATCTTTCGACGTAACAGCGAACGCGGGGCTTTACCGCAAGTCTTTACAGACTTTTCGTCTCAAAGCAACGTCCCATCTCTGAGCACTTTACGTAAAGCTCCTACTCTGCCTAATTCAATTTCCCGCACATTATATCATTTATTCCATGAATATCAATTATTTGAATACAGCAGTCTGAGACACCCTTCCGCAAGGGCTCCCAAACTCGAAACCATGCCCAACTCAGGCAAATCAGAAGCATCGTAAGCCAGGGGTAATTCCGTACAGGCAGCTACAATGGGAACTTCCCGTTCCTTCCAGAGCTTCTCCACAACACCCTGAAGAAGCAACCCAGCCTCTCTCAACCTGTTGGCCTTAACAAGAATAATGGTTTCCTGTACTTTGCCCTGATCTTCCTCTGTAGGCAAAAAAAAGGGATACCCTTTCTTTTCGGCATATCGCTCATACATCCCACTCCGCTTCGTTCCACTTGTGGCAAGAAGCCACGCCCCCTCACGGCTTCTCTCTGCAGCCAGTTCCACTGTGGCCTCGATAATATGCACAAAGGGCACAGGCAACTCCTCTCGGAAAGAGTCGATAAAATAGTGGGCTGTATTACAGGGAACAGCTAAAATATCCGCTCCCCATCGCGCAAGGGTCAGCAATCCTTCTTTCAGCGCTGGAGCCGGGCTTTTCCCCCGCCCAAGAATCGCACTGCTGCGGTCAGGAATTTGAGGGTTGGAAAGAACGTACAATTTAGGATGTTCCTGATCACGTGCAGCCGGAGCCTTCACCGCAAGCAACCTCATAAATTCAGCAGTGGCTGCCGGCCCCATACCGCCAAGAATTCCAAGTATTTTAGAAGGTTCTTTTGTTGCCAAGCTCATCTTGTCACATCCTCATCTTAGAATAAATTGCCGTGGTAAAAAATCCTCATGCCGCCAAATACGTAATTTAGCTGAAAAAAAGCCCCGTAAAAGTGACGGGGTCACCATGGCGCCACTCATATAATATATACTTAACTTATGCCATAAAAGATATCTCACGATAGTAAAGATGTCGCAATGGCACTCAAGAAAAATATCTCCCTTTTTTTGCGGAGGCCTTCCCCCAAGGCCTCTTATTTTTTTGCTGTTTCACTGCTCACAATATCTATAATAACGACTTCAGGAGCGGCCAAAAAACGCATGGGGGGGCCCCACGTCCCTGCCCCGGAGGTAACATAAAGCATTGCCCCGTTTTTTAGTCTATGAAGGCCTGTTCCCATAGGATACACAGCCCGAGTCACAAAAGTAAAGGGCCACATTTGCCCGCCATGGACATGTCCCGATAATTGCAAATCAAAAAAATCAATGGAGTCTTCCATCACTACGGGCCGGTGCTTTAAAAACAAACGAAACCGGTGAGGGGACAAAGAAGAAAGAAGATTCTGCTCTGATGAGGAAAAGGACTCTGCCATTTTTATATCGTCATCATCCACGCCAGCAAGTAGAAGGGGGGCGAGAGCTAGAACCTCATTTCTGATCATCTGAAAACCGCATTCCTCAATAAATGATGCGGCCTGATTGAGCCCCGCGTATACTTCATGGTTCCCGGTTACGGCAAATTTGCCCAAGGGTGCAGAAAGGCTTTGCAACAGATCGATCTCCTTCTGCCGTCCATCCATCTGTCCATCCACCAAATCCCCAGTGGAAACCACAAGGTGGGGACTAGAGGCTTCAATGGCTTCAACGATCTTTTTCAGCCGATCTTCACGAACTATAAGCCCCAAGTGTACATCTGAAATCTGGGCAACGCGCACATATGGCCACTCCGGGGGCAACTTGGCAGTTTCCACCTTGATGTAGTTCACCTTAATATCCCAGGCTTGAGAGTACCCCAAAAGACAACATAGAAAAGCCAGAAAAAGAGCTATTGACGAACAACACCTCAGCCCTAAATCACTCAACGCAACCCTTCGGCACCAAAAAAGAATGCGAAAAACAAAAAAAAGCAACAAAAGGCAAAAGGCAAAAAAGACAAAACCCATCCACACATAAGCAATCCACGCCGCGATATGGCGAAGTTCGCTGTGTCCCAGCCCATCCCATCGACGGAGCAAAAGGGGAGAAGCCACCATGAGAGCTCCCCATATATTGCATACCCACACTGCTATCCCTCGCAAGGCCAGAACTCGAACAAGGGAAGTCAATACCATCCACGTCATTCCGCCATAAATAGCTATATATAGAGTAATAACAAGTACAAAAAGCCCCATACCCAACCTCCCTTAATGGTGCCAGGTCTTGAAAATGTGCATTTGTATGCATCTGCACATTTTCAAGACCTGGCACTGCCCTTTCATTCTAACAGAATATTTAAAATCTATTTTATTGACACAGTTGTGAATCTAATATAATATCCTTTCTATAATAAATCTTGTTTACTAATGTAAAACTTCTTTTTGCACACCAGAACAAGGAGGGGATTTATTGGAACAAGCTAAAAAAAACCCACCAGTACTCTCCGTAATAAAAGCCTTGAAAATTCTGGAACTCCTTAATGAAAAGGGCACACTTACTATATCGGAGATCAGTGCCTCCTTAAAGATAAATAAAAGCACTGTTTCCAGGCTTCTATCTACTCTTTCCGAGGGGGGATATACAAAAAGGATTTCTCGCAATACCGGCTACGTTAACACCTTGAAATTATTCGAAATGGGAAACAGAGAAGTTGAACGCCTTGGCATATGGCAAATGGCTCAACCTTATCTTAAGCATTTAGCATGTGAAACCAGGGAAACCATAAACCTGGCTATTTTATCAGGAGCCTCACTAATATATATTGATAAGATCGAAAGCCCTGATGCAGTGCGAGTAGGGCTCGGCTCCAGCAAAAGGGTTCCCGCATACTGCACAGGCCTTGGCAAAGCCATGCTCGCATTTATGGAAAAAGAAAAGGTTAAGAAAATATTGAGCACGGTGGATTTTGTGCATTTTACACCTACAACCATCACTTCACCCGAGCTCCTTTTCAAGAATTTTGAAGAGATAAGAGAACGAGGTGTTGCCTACGACGACTGCGAGTACGAAGAAGGACTAGCCTGTGTCGCTGCTCCCATAATCAACGCAAGAAACGAAGTGGTTGCATCCATGAGCATAGCGTACCCTCGCTCTCGCTATGGAAAAAACAGCTCAGAAGAGAGGGCTTTTTCTAATCTTATTCGTAATGTAACACATTCTTTTTCTCTGGATCTCAGATATATGGGGGATAATCTGATCTTTTAAGAAGGAGGCACAGTTTTTATGAAAAAAGCGTTTCTTCTCTTATGGTTCACTCTTGGGAAAATACAGCGCTACATTATGGTTATAACATCTATTATTCTTGTAAGCCTTGTTATAGCACAGGTTTTATTACGGTATGTTTTGAAGCTTCCTATTATGGGCATTGAGGAACTGGCATGTCTCGTAGGATTCTGGATGTATATGACCGGTGCCGCAACTGGCTCGCGAGAAAGAAGCCACATCCAGGCTGATTTGCTTCATGTACTTATTAAGGATGCCCGATTCTTTGCCTGGGCAAAAACAGTTACGTCTATTATGACCACTCTTCTCACTTTTATCATGACACAATGGGCATGGAATTATGTCGTATGGTCTTTTAAAAGCTGGGAACGTTCACCTGCCCTTATGATCCCCATGATTTTTGCCCAAACGAGCCTCCTGGTAAGCTCTTTCCTCATGAGTTTCTATTCTTTTGTTATGACAGTGGATTATGCACGCTCAGCATTAGGGTATCCAAAACTTAATCTGCCCTACAACAGTAAAAACTGGCAGGGTTTTTGCAATGAAATTTCAAGGAAGGAGGAGGGCTTTTAATGCATATCATTATTGACCTTCTTATACTTGTTACAACTATCATCCTGGGTATACCCGTTCCCTTCTGCTTTATGGCTGCCGCTCTGTATATGGGACTGGTATTTTTCCCAGACTTCTCATTCCTTATGACAGTCGGGTTCCGCGGCCTTAACTCTCTTACTTTGCTGTCGATCCCTTTCTTCATTATGGCCGGGGCCCTTATGGGTTCAGCTGGTATCGCTGAGAAGCTTACAAACTTTGCCAACTCCATGCTCGGACGAATCCGGGGCGGTATGGGGGCGGCCACCATTGTAGCCTGTGCCATTTTTGGTGCCATTTCTGGAACAGCTTCATCTGCGGTAGCCTGTATAGGAACCATCATGATACCCCGTCTCGAAGAGCTGGGATATCCACGAAATTACAGCACAGCTATGGTAAGCTGCGCGGCGGTGCTTGGCCAGCTTATTCCTCCAAGCGTTCCCATGATCCTCTATGGATGGGTAACGCAGCAATCAGTAGCCGCCTGCTTCCTCTCGACAGTTGTACCAGGTGTCCTTACCATGACCCTTTTCTGCGTCATCAACTATTTTATGTGTAAAAAGTTCCCTAATTTGCAGGTGGGGAAAAAGATCTCCAAAAAAGAACGCAACCAAGAAATCTTCGTGGCAACAAAAAAAGGCTTCTGGAGCTTGCTTATGCCCTTCATCATTCTCGGCGGTATCTATGGAGGAATAACAACTCCTACCGAATCAGCTGCCGTTGCCGTTCTTTATGCAATCTTAGTAGGATTTTTCATTCATAAGGAACTCAAAATGGACATTTTAGGCGAAGCCTTTCACAATTCGGCAACAACGAGTGGGGTTATCGTCCTTATGCTCTTCTTCGTCACCATACTTGGGCGCCTATATACTATGCAGCGAGTTCCCATGATGGTCGCCGACTTCCTTCTCGGGGTGTCTGACAACAAATTCGTTATTCTGTTCATGGTCAACATTTTCCTTATCATCATTGGAATGTTGATGGACGACTTGAGCGGAACCATGCTCGTCGCTCCCCTCCTCATGCCCCTTATGCTCAAGATCGGCGTGCACCCCATACACTTTGCGGCAATTCTTGGAACGAACCTGGGACTTGGAAATGTCACCCCTCCGACAGCACCGATCCTCTATTTGGGGGGGCGCATTGGCGGCGTCAACATAGACGAGTACATCAAGCCGGCTCTTATATTCATGATCTTTGGCTCTATACCAATCGTTCTTTTAACAACGTATGTCCCAGGGCTCTCACTGTTCCTTCCCAGACTTATCATGGGAATCAAATAAATAAGGGAGGTGGTTGCTTTACAGGGTAGATTAAAGGTTTCTTATCAAGGTGGGGCAAGTTGTCGTTTAAATTCTGCTTGATTCTACAACACGAAACGGAGGTGCGATATGAACGATAGAAAACGTTGGGCCTTTACACTACTTGTATTATTTGCACTCGCATTGACCCTTGGCACTTTTGTCCAGCAAGCTGAAGCAGCGAAACCCAAATACCAGTGGCGTATGGCACAAGTCCACCCGGTAGACAGTGACTTTGACATTCGCGCAAAAGAATTTGCGAGAAAAGTTTTCGAGAGAACAGACGGACAGATCAAAATTGATGTCTTCTCTGGCGGGGTTCTTGGAGACTGGACAGAAACCTTTGAAATGCTCATGCGAGGCACGATCGAGCTCAATGTGGCCCAGGCAAACTCTAACTTTGATCCCAAACTGAATTTGGCATACTACTTCCCTTACGTCGTAAAAGACATTGAAGAAGCCAAAAAGGCTTATGGTCCTGACGGATGGGCTTTTGACATCATTAAAGACCTTTGGGCAACCCATAACATCAAAGCCCTGGCCGTTCTGCCCATAGGGATGTCTGGTGTTTCTCTAAGCAAGAAACCCGACAACTATGCAGATCCAACAGTAAACAAAGGGATGAAAGTACGCGTTATGCCCATTAAACCCTGCGAAGCCACATATGAAGCGCTAGGATATATTCCTACGCCCATTCCATACGCAGAGGCATACAGTGCCATTCAGACCGGTATTGCTGATGGCCAGATGGGCGGACCCCCTTTCCAGGCCTGGCAGTTCAAAGACGTCAATAAGGTCTGGATCCAGTATAATGATTATTTTGAATCATGGTGGTTCTCCATCAACATGGATGTCTGGAACAAGCTGACTCCAGAAGAGCAGGAAATTATACAGCAGGCTGCTAATGAAGAATCCCTTATTCGTTGGGATAATGTTGCAAAGGAAGACGAAGAATATCGTCAGAAGCTGCACAACGAATATGACTGGGAAATCGTTATACTGACTCCGGAAGAATTGGAAAACTGCGCAAAAGTCGTAAGGCAAAAAGTTTGGCCGAAAATGGAAGAGCTCGTTGGCAAGGATATTATGGAACGAGTTTATGAGGGATCAGGCGTTCCTCGTCAATAAGATATAATCTGCTACAATTAAAGAGCTTTTCAGCGATCCTTTGCTGAAAAGCTCTTTAAATCATGTAAAGGGGATGAATGTTATGGCTTTGCATATTCCTAAGTGTTTAGAGCTCGTTGACCTTGATCAGCAAATGACCTCTCCCGCAGCAAAAGTTCCCTATTACCCGCTGGTTGTCGATAAAGGAAAAGGAGCTACAGTTACAGATGTGGACGGAAATCAGTATATTGACCTTCTTGCCAGCGCAGGCGCTATAAATACTGGACACTGCCACCCAAAAGTCGTTGAAGCCATAAAAAAACAGACAGAGCAGCTTATTCTTTACACGCCAGTATATATGTATCACCGCCCTCTTATCGATCTTTCCCAAAAACTTATTGAAATCACACCAGGAAATTACAGGAAGAGAGTCTTCTATGGCTTATGCGGATCCGACGCAAACGATGGTGCCATAAAAATGGCCCGTACCGCCACAAAAAGAAAGAAGATCCTTTCATTCCTCAGGGCCTATCATGGAAGCACCTACGGGGCTATTTCTCTAAGTGCCGTCAGCCTGCCCATGCGCCGGGGACTCGGCCCGCTACTTCCGGAAATACACCATATCCCCTACCCAGACACTTATAGGACCCCATTTGCGGGAATGAGTGAAGAAGACGTCACTGCCTATTCCATAGAGAGAATAAAGGAACTCTTCACAACATGCGTACCGGCAGAAGAAGTTGCAGCAATATTTTTTGAGCCTATCCAGGGAGACGCTGGACTTATAGTTCCCCCTACAGGTTACGTTAAAGCTTTACGAGAACTCTGTGACACATACGGAATACTTCTGATTTCTGAAGAAGTGCAACAAGGCTTCGGCCGTACAGGCAAATGGTTCGGCATAGAAAACTTCGACGTTATACCCGATGCCATTGTCATGGGTAAGGCCATAGCTTCCGGCATGCCTCTTGGCGGCGTGGTGGCAAAAGCAGAATTAATGGAACAGTGGGAGGCTCCTGCCCATCTCTTCACCGCCGCAGGAAATCCTGTATGTTGCGCTGCTGCCTCTGCTACAATCGATGTCATTAAAGAAGAAAATTTAAGAGAAAACGCCACAGAAATAGGTGCCTACACCCTTTCCCGCTTCAAAGAAATGCAAAAACGGTTTGAATTCATCGGAGATGTGAGAGGCATTGGCCTCTCCATAGGCGTTGATCTTGTAAAAGACAGAACCACTAAAGAAAGAAACACCGAAGCGGCAGCCAAGGTCTGCTATCAAGCATGGCAAAAGGGACTTCTTCTCTCTTTCTTCAGCGGTTCCGTATTGAGAATACAGCCTCCACTTGTCATTTCAAAACAGCAGATCGACACGGCTCTTGCCAAAATAGAAGAAGCCTTTGAAGAGTACGAAGCGGGAGCAATTCCTGACAGTGTATTGGAAACTGTGAAAGGCTGGTAGATATATCATGGCAGAAGAAATAATCAAAAAAGGAAGCTGGGTTCAAATCCACTATATCGTTCTTCAGCCGTCAGAACGGGCAGATAATGTTCCTGAAGATACAAAACAGGTTCCCCTGGAGCTCTGGGTAAAAGGGTATTTGGACCATGACGCTTCTATCGGAAGTTCCGTCACAATAACAACCGTGACCGACAGAAAAGTACAGGGAACTCTGGTGGCTCAGAATCCTCCCTACATACACACCTTTGGTCGTCAGATTCCTGAACTCCTATCTGTTGGCAAAGAGTTTCATGCCCTTATTTCCAAGGCAGGTGAACAAGCATGAACCCCGTATTTGACGCTGTAGCCAACCGAAAAAACGAAATTCTAAAAAAAGCGTTAGGCATTGATTACTCGGAGTTTGAACTGCCTGGCATCGCTTTCGACTACGAAGGAATGATGGGCAAGACAGGGTACACCCTTGAAGAAATCCGTGCCATACAGGCCGAAACCAACATAGGAAACACTCCCATGCTTGAACTGCGGAACCTTACCGCCGCGGCCAGGGCCCTCGCTGGACCAGGAAAAGGCGCTCGCATTTTCCTTAAAGACGAAGCGACAAATCCTTCTGGAAGCTTTAAAGCGAGAAGGGCTGCCATGTCATGCTATTATGCCCAGCAAAAGGGATACGCCGGTGTCATCGCCGCTTCAAGCGGAAACTACGGGGCGGCTGTAGCTTCTCAGGCAAACATGAGAAATCTGAAAGCTATCATCGTTCAAGAACTCTTCGATAGCAGACATGTGGGGCAACCTGAAATTCTGGAAAAAGGCCGCATCAGCGAAGCCTTTGGGGCAGAAGTGGTTCAGTTGACGGTAGGACCGGAGCTCTTTATCGAGTTTTTGAGACTCTTGGACGAAACAGGGTACTGCAGCGCCTCCCTCTATTCCCCCTTCGCCATTGCCGGAATAGAAACACTGGGAGATGAAATAGCAACTCAGATCAGACAAAAATGCGGCAGAGATCCTGACGCTGTCGTTATAACAAACGCAGGAGGCGGAAACCTGACCGGTACTGCAAGAGGCCTTATCAAAGCCGGCTGTTCCAATACCCAGATCGTAGCAGCCAGCGTGGATATCACAGGGCTTCATATGGCCAGCGACAAAGCCTTCAACCGAAAATCCTTTACCACGGGGCATACGGGATTTGGAATGCCCTTCTCAACGTGGCCCGACAGAACAGACGTCCCCCGCAACGCAGCAAGGAGCTTGCGGTATACGGATCGTTACGTCCTCGTAAGCCAGGGGGAAGTCTTCTATATGACCGAAGCCCTTGCCCAGCTTGAAGGGCTGGAACGAGGGCCTGCGGGCAATACCTCCCTCACAGCGGCCTTTGCTCTTGCCCAGGAAATGGATAGGGACCAGGTTGTCGTTATTCAGGAAACGGAGTACACAGGGGCGGGGAAACACGTTACAGCGCAACTCTCTTTTGCCCGGGAACAGCTGGGTATCGAAGTCCGAAGAGGAAACCCAGAAGAGCAGATCCCTGGCAAAAACATTATCATCCCGGAAAATCCAGGCCAGGTGAAAGCTCGGGACATAAGCCTTGATGACCTGAGACGGTCCTATTGCAAAAACGTTCTCAAAATGAATAACATCACTAAAGAACAGCTTACCAACAATGATATAAAATTCATGGCAGAGGACACAAAAACTACAGAGGACTACATCCGCAGCATCCTGTAACAAATTGGTGCCAGGTCTTGAAATTGTGCATGTGTGAAAAGAAACACAACAAAAGAGGAGGGATTGTTTTCCCTCCTCTTTTTTCTGATCAAATTGTATTCGCTACGTACAATTGCACAATTTCAAGACCTGGCACCTTTTATTGAGCCTTCAAACTTTCAAGTGTGGCACGAAGAGTTTCGTGCTTTACTCGGGTTACATCGAACTTAAGAGCAGAAAAAACTATCTGAACGCAAAAACCAACCCCAAAGGCCGCCAGCACGGTTCCAAAACCTACTGGCCCGCCTAAAAGACAGCCTATTAGCACTGCTGTTCCTTCTACAATGCCCCTGGAAACACCTACAGCCAAACCAGTTTTCCTTTCAACAGCCACCATAAGGCTATCTCTCGGTCCTGCTCCAAAACCAGAGCCGATATAAAAATAAGAAGCAAAAGCAATGGTAAAAAGACCTGCTATCATCATAGCGACACCTGATATAAAACTGCCCATTTCTGGTAATATGTTCAACTCCAGAATTCGATCAATAAAAAATCCCACTAACAACATATTGAGCAACGTTCCCAGCCCTATCTTTTCTCCCATAAGAAAAACAAGGATACAAATGACCAGCCCCATCAGAATAGATACATTGCCTATAGACATACCCACGGTCTTTGCTATCCCCTGATGAAAAACATCCCATGGGGCGAACCCAAGATTTGCTTTCATGGTAATAACGACTCCCAGAGCAAATAAGAATAGGCCAAATAATAAGTTTGTTATCCTTTTTAAGAAGTTATTCATCTTGGAAACTCCCTTTATTCAAGAAAATATAAACCACAAGCTTGAATGATAGCGTACTTTTGTATATAAAGATAGTTGTTTCCAAAAATTTGCGGAGCAACTATTGAAAATACACAGTTCACAGAAACGGCCACAGTCAATACATGCAGTCAAGACCTGGCACCATTACCAGGCTGCGATAGAACCATCCGCACGAGGTTCCGTAGCCCCGACTAACGTTCCATCCGATGTTCTCAAGATCATTTGCCCACGGCCAAATTCGTTTGAGTCTAGTGCGGCCCCCATATGATGGCCCATACGTGCCAGTGCCTGGGCTTCGGCTATAGGAAAGCCTGGTTCCACAGAAACATTCATATCTCCCACCCACTGCCACCGCGGAGCATCGATCGCTTCCTGAGGGTTCATTGCAAAGTCCACCATATTCATAATCACCTGCACATGCCCCTGAGGCTGCATATATCCTCCCATTACTCCGAATGGCCCCACTGGCTCGCCATCTTTCGTTATAAAGCCAGGAATAATCGTATGGTAAGGACGTTTCCCAGGCGCTAGAACGTTAGGGTGATTAGGGTCAAGAGAGAATCCTTTTGCCCTATTATTCAAAGCTATGCCGGTTTTTGGTATTACGATAGCTGAACCAAACCCTGCGTAATTGCTCTGTATAAAAGACACCATATTCCCCTCACTGTCAGCAGCACTCAGATAAACTGTGCCGCTTGCCTCTGGTTCCCCCGCTTTAGGCAAGCAGGCTCTTTCTTTGATGCATGCCCGCCGGACATCACCATAATTATCAGAAAGCATTTCAGCCACGGGCACTTGGCTAAAGCGCTGGTCCGCCACATATCGATGGGCATCGGCAAATGCCAGCTTGATCGCTTCTATCTGTGCATGGAAGGTTTCGGCATTGCGAAAGGTGAAATTGAATCCCTTTAACATGTTGAGAGCCATAAGTACAATAATCCCCTGCCCATTTGGAGGAATCTCCCATATATCGTACCCTTTGTAATTTACGCTTATGGGGTCCACCCACTCAGGATTGTGCTGTTCAAAATCTTCCTGACTGTAAAACCCACCCGTTCTGTTGGAAAAAGCTATGATCTTTTCTGCTATCTCTCCGGCATAAAAAGACTCTGCATTCGTTTTCGCTATAAGCTCAAGTGTATAGGCCTGATCAAGACATCGCCACAATTCTCCAGCTCTGGGGGAACGGCCTTCCGGACAAAAGGTATTAAACCAGACTTCGAATTCCCGACCCTTCAAAATACGGCTGTACTTTTCAAAGGCCAAGCGCCAGTTATGAGCCACAGTCACCCCCACTGCATGGCCGTCACGAGCATAAGAAATGGCTGGCGCAAGGGTTTCTGTAAGAGGCAGATTTCCCATTGTTTCGGCCAGGACAGCCCACGTTTTAGGAGCCGCGGGAACCGTTGCCGATGGCCACCCCTGTTCAGGAACCTTCTCCCATCCTCTGGCCCGAAATTTGTCAAGATCGAAAGACAGAGGAGCCCGTCCACTGCCATTAATCCCATGCAGTTTCCCATCTTTCCATATAATGGCGAAATTATCGCTGCCAAGACCATTGCTTGTGGGTTCCACTACAGTCAAAGCTGCCGCTGCAGCAATTGCGGCATCTATGGCATTCCCACCTTTTTTTAATATTTCAAGTCCCGCCTGAGCCGCTAAAGGATGAGACGTAGCCACCATTCCCTTAGAACCATAGACAACATTTCTTCGTGAAGGGTATTGATAACGATAGGGGTCGAAATTCATAGAGCATCACCTCTATTTCATTATGGTGTCAGGTCTTAAATTGTGCAATAGCAGGGCTACGTCGCTGATGAATACATCATTAAGGGAAACTACTTAAACTCTAATGATACCTTGCATTTTCCCCAAAAAACTCTTGACCCTACTTTTAAGAGGCTCTAAATTGTAAGAATAAATCCATCCGGCAATCACAGCGGTAATAGGGGCAATCAAAACCAAGCCAATACTTCCCGCCACAGTTCTCAATATTTCTGCCGCAACCATTCTATAATTTATAATCCGTACGAAATCTGTATCTTGACTTGCAAACAACATAAGCAGCGTTAGATATCCACCAGAGTAAGCCAGTAATAAAGTAGTTGTCATAGTTCCGATAACAGCACGCCCCACATTAAATCCTGACTGAATGAGTTCTCGGCACATTATTTCAGGTTTCTTGCTCTTTACTTCCGCCATGGCAGAAGCAATATCCATACCTATATCCATAGCTGCTCCAGAAGCACCTATTACAATAGCAGCAAAGAAAATCTGTTTCATATTCAGTCCAATATTTCCGCTAAATAAAAGTGTGGAAGAATAAGGGAGAGTTGTTCCGAGCAACCCAAGTTTGTCGCCAAAAAAAGCTGTAATTCCAATAGTGACAAATAATCCTGCCACTGTTCCCAAGAAAGCAGACAAACCCTTTCGCGTAAACCCTGCAACAGAAAAAATAACAATGGCCGACAGCACAAACAAAATGCCACTCGACAAAAGCAGCGGATTTTCTCCAGCCAAAAGCCCCGGAATAAGATTTTTCCATATAACCCATAAACTAGCTATAAAAGAAAAAATTGCCCTTAACCCTGTATTCCCAGCATAAATAATGAGCAAAAGAACAAAAAAACCAAAAAGAATAAACTCCCAGCTCTGCCTGTAGAGATCAACAGCTTTTGCGTCAACAACTTTTCCATGGTCTTCCCTTAACGCAGCAACTACTGTATCTCCCGGGGCGTAAAAGGCATCTATATCCAAGTTTCCCAGCAAATTGTTATACCCAACAACCTCTTGTCCCTTAAACTTTCCATCAACAACCTTCAAAAGCAATTCCTGGCTCCCTATTCTTGCTATTCCAGACTGCATTACATCGCTGTTATCTGTACTTAGAACCACTGCCCGAACAAAGTTGCTATTTCTGTTGTTTTCATATGCCCAAAACCCCACAAGAGCAAGAAATAAAATGCCCCAAAGTAATGAAGCTTTTATTTTCTTCATTATCTATACACTCCATTCTACTATTAATGAAAACATAGCCGGGGACAAGCCTCGGCTATGTTTTCAAAACCCAATATTTTAATAATTAATGACTTTAGGCAAACTGGTTGGATGGGTAAATGCCACTTCAGTAGGTTTGAACTCCAAAATGGAGAATAAGGTTCTTGCTACTTCTGTATTATCTTTAAATCCGCCAAGAGCCTCAGCGCCAACTCCAATGGCTGAAAGGGGCACCGTTGTCCCAGAGTGGGCATAAGTGGTCCAGAACATATTTGCCCGCTCAGACATAATGTGAGTTACTGTAATAGCCGCGGGGTCGTACCCTGCATACGTTGCAATTGCATCTTTCTGAGAGCCGTCTATGAGATCCATTGCCTGTTCAATTTTTATTTTCTCATCAAGGGATAAGTTATCTAAACCAAGGTTGGTAGCAATAAAATCAAAGAACTTCTTCCTGTCTTTATCATATTTCCCCACACCCTCATTTAACACATCCGCCGTCGTGACCTTTGCCTTAAAAAGCTGATCCATTTTCAAAAAATAATTATCACCAAACCCAAGCCCAAAACCGCCTGTTTCATGATCTGCTACAACAACTATCAACGTTTCATCGGGATATTTTTGGTAAAAAGAGTACGCTTCGTCTAGTGCCTTATCGAATGCTAACGTGTCGTGGATAGACCCCGCCGGATCATGGGCGTGACAGGCATGGTCTATTCTGCCGCCCTCTACCATTAGAAAGAAACCTTCTTTATATTTTTCTAACACTTCAATTCCTTTCGCCGTTAGTTCCGCCAAACTTGGAGTGTGATCATTCTCTCTATCAAGCTCATAGGGAAGATGGCTGTACGTGAAGGCCGCAAAGACTTTTTCCTGCCCACTTGGCTTATAGTTTCTAAATTTTTGAGTATCTTTTTCTGTCAGGAAAATATGATACCCTTGGCCTTTAAACTTTTCCGCAATGTTAAGGTCATCTTTTCTCTTTGATTTCCCGCCATCCCAGTTCTGGGGAACAAAATGGCGATATCCTCCGCCAGCAAAAAAATCCACTCCGCTATCAAGATAGTCAAGGGCTATTTCATTTTCAGCATCACGATTTGAGTTATGGGAAGCAAAAACAGCAGGAGTCGCATGAGTTATTCGCGTTGTTGTTACAAGACCTGTTCCCATCCCCTTCTCTTCCGCTGCCTCCACCAAACTTTTTACATTCGTGCCATCTGGAAGCTGAGCAATAATGCCATTATTCGTCTTATATCCCGCCGCTAATGCTGTCCCGGCCGCTGCAGAATCTGTTACCAAGGAATCTGCGGAATAGGTGGTGTTGATACCTGCCACTGGGAACTGATTCATCCTAAGTTTTATATCTTTTACTCCGGTTTCAGCCCTCAAATAATATTCTGCCGCCTGGCGCTGTGCTGCGCCCATTCCATCACCAATAAAATAAAAAACATAGCGCGGAGCGTGGGCACTTGCACTATTCACTCCCCCAATTAGCCCTAAAAACAAAGCCAAAGCAATAACTGCCAGTTTACGAGAAAAAAACTTACGCAACATAATACCCCCTCAATGTAGATATTCTTTGCTTAATACCTTACAGGAAAGGAGTTTACGTATTGTTACAACTTTGTAAACAAAGTGTAAAAAATCCGGGCCTACAAAAAGGGGCAAGAGAAAAACCCCCTGCCCCTCTTCCGCTTATATTCGGTTTTAAATCTATTTCCTCTCACCGTCACTGCATACATTTAATACAACTTGCACAAATTCAAGACCTGGCACCATTAATGGTTCATGGAGAGCACCAAGTTGACCATTTGAAGGAAATTATCATTCATCTCTTTTGTTACATCTTCTCCCTTTTTAACTTTTTCCCTCATGGTATAAATAAATTTTCTCCATTCATCATTGACCCCGGCCTCGTAGAACTCACTATATTTAAAGCTCCCTCTCTGAGTCTCGTAAACCGTTCCATCAACAAGAGCTTTAGGTGTAGCGCTTGCCCCCATCAGGAAAGGAATAGAATAACCATATGCTGGCAATGTTACAAAAATAGTTGTCAAAGTTTCTGGGTTTTCAGGGTCAATCAAAATTGTGGCGCTGGACTGTGCGCGGGCAAAATTCCACAAGGCAGAGTGTTTTGAAACCTTGGGAGAATTAACTAGTTCTATTGTTATCTCACCATGGTGAGATACAAGAGCATCTTCCGGAGAGCCATAATCATTTCTCCTGGAAACGGTGAAATATATACCCTCATATTCATCCCCGGCATTTAAAAGGGGCGGGTTTTCTCTTTCTTCGATAATCTTATAGCAATTATCCGCTATTTGAAGAATCTTCCCTTTTGCATCGACAAACAAATAATTTGTTCCTAACTTTCCGCTGGCAATGTATCCCTTTTCAGCAAAAGAATGGAGAACTTCTTTTGCTTCGTCGACATTTTTACAGTGTTCAGCAATATAACGGGGGACATAATGATTCATAAACCCATCATATTTAGGTGGATCAACGTAGGGCAGCTCTCCCTCGTAAGGCCCAACATAACATTCCTTATGCTGCCATTGGGCTGGAACATCTGCGCCTCCTGCGAGGCCTTTCTCGTTGACAAAAAAGGATACGCCTGTGTCTGCTGTGCCCATTTCTCCGAAAAACTTATAGGGTTTTTTATCACCCGAGGGCACCTCTGTTATCTTTTTAAGATAGGCAGATTGAAGATCCACCGCGGTTTCCCTCGTTTTATGGAAGATGATCTGCCCATCCTTTGTTGCTGGAGGAGCAACTGCAAACGAGGTACATCCCACACCTTCGTAAAGAAGGGCTAAATCACGATATCTTCCAAAAGTGAAAGCGATGTAAAGTTCCCGGTCTATTCCAACCGTATCAGCAATAGCGTTAAGCTCGTCGATCCAATAAGAACAATTAATTTTTTTGGAAAGGTCTATTGAAAGCTTTGCGAATCTCCTTAACGCATCTTCTTTACCCTCAGCTCGTGATATAAATGTATTGTATGCCTTTAAAATAGAATCGCGGTTGACTTCTCCCCACATTGTCCCCACTTCAACTGCTGATCCTTGCAAAAACATAACTTCTTCTGAAGGGGCTGCAGCAAAAGCAGAAGTACTTAAAAGAACCGTTATAGCCATTATTAACACTATTAAACGTTTCATTTTAATGCCTCCTTTTAATAAAAAAGAAGGAGGTGTTTCTCTCCTTCTTTTTTTCAATCATGGAGCGACCCCACTATATTCTTATCTCAACCTATGGTATACATTTAACACAACTTGCACAAATTCAAGACCTGGCACCATTTTTTATTCGCAACTTGCACAAATTCAAGACCTGGCACCATTTTTTATTCGATGAATTTGGGGAGATACTGTTTTTCCAGGTCGCGGAACTGTTCGAAACCTACAAGGTCTTTAAACTCTGAGAATGCCGCAACGAGGTCTGTTCTGCCCTCAGCGAGCTTGCCTCCCTGTATCTCATTGAGGTAATTGACCATGCCTTTCACAGCCGCAAAGAGAGGGCCAACAGGAATGCTTATTCTTCCCACGCCTAGTTCTTTAAGCTTTTCGATGGGAACGAGAGGTGTTTTCCCCCCAACAACGGCATCCATGAGATTGATGCTCACTGGCGCTTTGATCTCTTTCACAGCCTGTTCTATCTGGTCTATTGACCGTGGAGCCTCTACGAAGATCAGGTCTGCTCCAGCCTCGGCATATGCGTTTCCTCGTTTTATAGCCTCTTCTATTCCGTGAACCGCAATGGCGTCGGTGCGGGCATTGATGACAAAATCAGGATCAATTTCATCCTTCACAGCCTTGCATGCCTTGATTTTCATGACCATTTCCTCTATAGGAATGATCTGCTTCCCCTCGAGATGGCCGCACCGTTTAGGGAACACCTGGTCTTCGATATTCATTCCAGCGGCGCCTGCCTTGATGAATTCCCTCGTGACATGCATGGCATTAATGCTATTTCCATATCCAGTATCAGCATCGGCCATGACGGGAATTCCAACAGAGTCTATTATATTTTTTGTAAAGTGGACGACATCACTGAATCCGATGAAGGCCATATCCGGCAATCCCAAATAGGTAGCCGACAACCCAAACCCGCTGACCTGAAGGGCTTCAAAACCCGCTCTTTCAATAAGCTTGGCAGAAATCGCATCGTGAGCTCCCGGGCACACTAGGGCCCGCCGTTCAAGGATCATATTTTTAAGCTTCGTTGTTTTTTTCAACACGTACCCCTCCATTGAGACTAGAACGTTCTTGTTTTAAGATATATTTGTTCCATACAAAGGCTATAACCACGCCGACCATACCCGCAGCGGAAAGCTTAACATCAGGAAAAAGCAACAATATGCCACTCACAAAAAAGAGAACTCTGCTCAGTATAGCCATTACACCTTTGCCGAAGCCAAAAAAACCGTACGCAATAGCAATAGCCCCGACAAAGCCTGTTAACCCATGGCTCAGAATAGCACCTGCAGAACCTCTCCCCACCAGAGAGGGATTGAGAGCGAAGAAATAGGGCAGAATAAAGGCCACAGCCCCGAGCTTCACCGCATTCAGGCCAGTTTTAACCCAGTTCCCCTTCGAAATGCTTGCCGCCGCCACTGCTGCCGTGCAGGTAGGAGGTGTAACCCCTCCAAGAATGGCCCAATAGATAAAGAAAAGATGGGCAGCAACCTGGTCAATTCCTATTTTCATCAAAGGCGGCACAAGGATGGAAACAGAAAGAACGTACGTAGGGACAACAGGAAGAGAGGTTCCCAAAAGGAAGGGAACTATAGTGGCCACAAGAAGAGCGATAAAAATATTGGAACCGCCATATTTCAAGATCAGTCCGCTTATTTTAGGGGCGATCCCCGTGATCCCTATGAGGTTTACAAGCACACTCACCGAGATAAGGATAGGGGCAATTCGCGCCACATCTGCCCCGGCTTCGCTTAAGGCGTCAAGAACCTTACGGGGAGTTTCTTTGATTTTTTTCTTCAGCAAATCACTTAAAACCAACACGACAATGGAAGAAACACTGGCATAAAAACCCGCCTTCAGCAAAGGCTGCCCCGTTCCAATGAGATAAAGAAGAACAACAGTGGGAATAACAAGGCCCGCCATCCGTTCAAAGGTTAATATATCCTTCCATTTTGGAATTTCATCTTCTGGAACTGCAGAAAGCCCTCTTCGTTTTGTCTGAAAATGGACGCCGCTAAACACACCTGTGTAAAACAATATACAAGGCAGCAAGGCATATCCGATGATGTTCATATAGGAAATATTTAAGAATTCCGCCATCATGAAAGCAGTGATACTCATGATGGGGGGCGTAATTCCGCCCCCGGTCGAGGCAATGGCTTCCACAGCTCCGGCAAATTCTGGTTTATACCCAAGACGTTTCATGAGAGGTATGGTGTAGCTTCCCGTCACCATCACATTGGCTACAGAACTTCCAGAGATGCTGCCAAAAAGAGCGCTTGAAATAACAGCTGCTTTGGCAGGGCCTCCAACAAAACGGCCTGTCAGAGCCAGGGCCAGATCTATAAAGGTCTTGCCCCCGCCCGTAGCAGACAGAAGAGACCCAAATATGATGAACATGGCAATAAAGGTTGCCGACATTCCTGTCACACTGCCAAACAATCCAAGGGGAGAATAATACACGGAATTCATAATAAAATTAAAAGATAAACCCCGAATTTTCCAGAGCCCCCCTAAATAGGGCGCCACATAGATATAGACAAAAAGCATTGCGACGAGTATGGGTATGGCCGCTCCAACGGTGCGACGAGCCGCCTCTAATACAATGATCAGAAGAGCAGTTCCCAGAAGCAAATCCAGCGATGTGGCTCCTCCAGGCTTCATGTAAATATCAAGGGCCTTTACCACAACATTAAAACAGGCGAGAACAATGACAGCAATCAGAAAAACATCCCATATGAAAGAACGCTCATGTTCTTGACCTTCCCTTTGACGAAATGGGAAACAGAGCAAAGCTATAGATACGCCCAGGGTCACATGAAGAGCTCGCACCTGAATGTCGAGCAAATTCTGAAAAAACATGGGTACAATCAGCTGGGTTAGAGAAAAGACGATACCGCTCCAGAATAAAAAGTGATTCATATGTTTATTTAAAAAATTTCGCACATTCACCCTTTCTTCCCCCCTCTATTAACTCATGCGCTGCCGACGAGGGTGCGGGAAACAGCGAGGCGTTTAAACCTTCTGTTTCCCGCTCTCATAAAGTCTATTTCTTGTATTCTGGTGGAAGGAAAAACTCTGGAACCTCTATGCCCTTTTCTTTGGCGTAACGAATAAGACCTGGGTGGGCAGGAACAAAGGCATCTTCTGTTGCGAATTTAAAGTAGTCTGCAACAGGATCCCATCCCTTGACGGCCCCGTAGGCCGCTGCAACTTCTTCAAACCCTTCCACATAGGCTTTAACGATGTTATAAGCCACTTCTTCTGACATTCTGGTGCTGGCTACCGCTCCAGCGATAGGGCACTCTTCCCAAATTGGGCCCACATCTGGAAGCTGGGATATAGAGCCTTTTTGAGTTTCAAGGAAGCTCATGCTAGGTATCTTTTCCCGTATTTTCTCAATGTCATCCTTGGAATAGCCAATAACCGTAAGGGGCGTTGTAATATTCACTTCTATGAGGGACGCATCCATAGAAGTTAACCCGCTTGACTTCTGAAGACCAACAATACGGCCTTCCTTAAGGGCATTGACGGCATCCCCATAGGCCATGGGCATAAGGTTGATATTGGCCCCTGTAATGTCGTTGTACTCCATAACGTAAGAAGCTGAAGCAGAGCCGGGAATGCCCGGGCAGAACCGTTTTCCAGCAAGATCTTTAAAGGTGGTAACTTTGGCATCTTCCCTAACATAGAGACGGTCGGCAAATACGTTTCTCAAAAATAGCCAGCGAACATCTTGGTAGGGTTTTTCCCCTTCAAAAGCCCCTGTTCCCTCATAGAGCTGAAGGGTAGACGGCAAGTCGATGCACATAGCAAAGTCAAAAACACCATCGCGAACTTTCTTCAGGTTATCAATACCGGCTCCACTTTCAACAACAGTCACATTAAGCCCAACATTCGCTTTGTTGACCACGTTGGCGGCGGCTACGCACCATGCATAGACACCGGAAGAAGAGGACGTACTGCCCATATTCAAACTCGTTTGGCCATAGCCTGCTCCTGCAACGACGAAAGAGAAGAGCACTAGCAGACACCCAAGAAGCAACATCTTTCTACTTTTCTGCATTGTGTTTCCCCCTTTTTTCCCTTTTAAAAAACATCTCTGTTCCGTGGAAAACCACGGAAAAGCCTCAAGCACCCAAGCTTTTTCAGCCTTCCTGCACTGTGCTTCGTCTTTTGCCTTCCTTATAAGCGTCCCTCCTTCTTCTTCATGGTAGCATAATCATCAATAGCGGCCGTGCCATCAGCGACGGCCCGATATGTCAAAAGACTTATGCTGTTTTAAGTAAGGGGTTAACCCCCCCGCGGAAAGAATTCGGATCATTACATCAGGAAGCGGTTCCATAGGTATTATCTGGTTTGTAGTGAGATTGAAGATTCTTTGAGTAGAGAGATCAATGCGCAATTGATCGAGGTCATGGATATCGTCGGTATTACATACTATAACAGGAACCCCAAGATTTATGGCGTTTCTAAAGAATATGCGTGCAAAGGATTTCGCTAAAACAGCCCCTACTCCGGCATATTTCAATGCTACAGGCGCCTGCTCTCTTGAGGAACCGCACCCGAAATTTCGACCGGCCACAACAAAATCCCCAGGCTGTATCTTCTTGCTGAACCCGGGTGAAATGTCTTCGAAAAGGTGTTCCACCCAAACGGTATGATCAAGGGTTTTGGTGTATTTACCGGCGATGATGTAGTCGGTATTTATATTGTCGCCAAAGATATGGGCCCGTCCCTGAATCATCGTACATCCCCCATTTCAAGAAACTCTCGGGGATCAGTAATGCATCCCTTTAAGGCCGAAGCAGCACAGGTTACAGGTGAAGCCAGATAGACAGAGGCTTTATTGTTCCCCATCCGCCCCTTGAAGTTCCTATTGGCCGTAGAAAGCACCGTTTCGCCATCTCCAGGCACTCCTAAATGGGTTCCGGGACAGGGACCGCAGCCTGGAGGGATAAGAGTAGCTCCCGATTTAAGGAATGTTTCCACAAGACCTTCTTTAACCGCCTCGAGAAAGATTTGCCGCGATGCCGGCCCTATGATCAGGCGACAGTTGGGGTTCACCCTTCCCTTTCGCAAAATAGCCGCAGCTGCCCGTAAATCTTCAAGTCTTCCATTGGTGCATGTTCCGATAAATACCTGCTGAACCGCTCTCCCCGCCACATCCTCCACTGGATGAACGTTGTCAACGGCGTGGGGACAGGCGACTTGCGGCCCAATGGCATTAACGTCTATTTCCATCACATTGTGGTAAACAGCGTCTGCATCGTCAAAAACAGGGGTGTAGCTTTTATGGGTTCTGCCAGTCAGATAGGCGGACGTTTTTTCGTCACACTCCATAATTCCGGCTTTCGCCCCGCACTCAATGGCCATATTGCACATGGTCATACGATCACAGATCTCCATATCGGCAATAGTTTTTCCTGTAAAGCTGATGGCCAGGTAATCGGCCCCATCAAATCCCAGTCTGCCAATGGTGTAGAGCATTACGTCTTTCGCGGTCACTCCTTTGCCCATGGCTCCACTGTAAACTATCTTCAGCGTCTCCGGCACCTTCAGCCAAAGCTGTCCTGTGAGCATCACTCCGCTCATGTCAGTGGAACCAATTCCGAAAGAGAGAGCGTTCATGGCTCCATAGGTACAGGTGTGTGAATCGCATCCCAGCACGATCTCTGAGGGAACCACGAGTCCCTTTTCCACAAGAAGCTGGTGGCAAACCCCTTCCCCAACCTCGAAAAGACGCACATTCTGTTCCTTGGCGAAGTCCCGCATGAGGGAGTGAAGGCGGCTCGCCTGCTCATTAGGGCAGGGAACGGCGTGATCAAGCACAAACACCAGACGGGAAGCATCCCAAATGTGAGGTTCCCCATATTCGCGGAAAGCCTGAATCGCCAGGGAAGCCGTGCTGTCGTGGGCCATGGCAAGATCTACATTGACCACAGCAATATCTCCGGCCCGCACATCCTGACCACAGTGAGATGATATTATTTTTTCAACAATGGTCTTCCCCCGCCCCATACTTACGCCTCTTTTCTAAGAAGATTTGTCAGAACTTTCACGTTATCAAGATCTTCAAGATGCATCACAGCGTCAACAATCTTCTTCCGCCGGTCTGCGCAATCAAAGACCTTCCCCGCCAGAGAATCGAATTTCCAAAGAAGCTCTTCTTCTGTAAAGGGATTCAGCGGGTGTCCCTTGGGATATTCTGTTCTCAGATTGAAGACACGGCCGTCGTTGAGTTCGATCTGGACCTTCACTGTATAACGAAGGTTTCTTGGCAGATTCTCAATTTCTTCGTCGGGATATACCTCGACTTTTTTGGCGTACTCGAGAATCCTCTGATCGCGGATCTTTTCTTCGTTAAACTGATCCACAAAGGCGTTTCCTTCAAGCATGGTCACGGCGCATACGTAGGGGTGGCTCAGCTGGGCCGCTACAACACTGGTAATGGCGTCAGCGTTCACCGAATATTTATGTGTAATGGAAGTGGTTCCAACCCTGATCTTTTTCACGTCGTCGGGATTGATCTCAGGGTGCTCCTGTTTGAATCTCCGCAGCGTATCGATGGTGGAATGTTTGCTTCGGCAAGTGGAGTAGAACTTCAAGCCTATGCCAAGGAGTTCCCACCGTTCTCCCAGTTCTCCAGCTGTGCGCTCTACGTTATAGATATCGTCTGTAAAGCAGTTGTAGAACCCGCCGAATTTATTCTCAAAAACATCCTCGATGCCGGTAAAGCCTTCTTTAGCCAGCAGACATCCAATAATGGCCCCTTCAGAAGACTTGGAGGGAACTATTCGCTTGGCCATGGAAGCGAACTGTACAGCCTGCAATCCGCTCGACCAGTTTCCGGTAATGCCCATGGCGTGGATCATCTGATCTTTGCTCAGCCCCAGCATCTTCCCCACCCCTGCGGCAGAACCGAAGGGGCAGCACGTACCCGTATTGTTAAAACCCTGATGGGCCAGCTCCATACCGATGGGAGCCGCTACCCGGCAGGCCACTTCAAAGGCCAGAACCGCGGCGGTGAGAAAATCTTTTCCCGAAACAGTGCCAAGGGTTTCGGCAAAGGCTGTAATGCAGCCAAGAACACCTGTGGAGACGTGGATGATACCGTCGGTGTGGGTATCGTCAAGCTCAAAGGAATTGATGGCAGAACCGTTGAGCATCATGGCCGATGTAACCGATGTCTTAACATTCGTACCCCAAACAGAGGCTTCCTGCCTGTCAGACATTTTCAAAAGTACGTCTTTATAGATCTTCATCCATGGAGTGGTGGAACCAAAGAGACCGCATCCATAGGAATCCAGCAGAATGTTCTTCAAATGGGTTGTGACCTCAACGGGGATATCTTCATATTTGAGCTGTGCGATAAATCGAGAAAGACCTTCATTAATTCTGTCTGCCATCTTGCTTCTCCTCCTTATAATTCACCTGATCTTATTTCAGATGCTGCACGTGATCGTACTGCCATTACCATAGAAGCATGTCGGTCAGTTCTTGAATCGGATTCGTTAAAGTGCCTTCATCCATTATCCAGTCCATAACTTTTTTCTGACGCCCAGCCGTCAGAACAGTCTGGGTCACATCCCTGAACTTATCCATCAGATCTTCATCAGACATGGGGTTAAGGGGATCTCCCTTGGCATAATCCACCCTTGACGCAAAAATCTGCCCGTCGGTATCGGTTATTTCTACAATGGTGGTTCGTATTTCAGGATAGGTCTTCTGAATCTCGGGATCTGCCTCTATTTCTATAAGAGAAGCTATCTTTTTAACCCTCTCGTCTTTAATACTCTCTTCCGTGTATTCCTGGAGACCGGCTCTTCCCCGCACGATCATGGAACCCATGCCGTACTGAAGGCTCAGTCTGGCGTGAAGCACTGTCTGGTAGTCGGGAATATCTGAACCCTGTTTGGCATTTTTGTGGGTCAGCACCCGAATGGATTGAATGTCATCCATCGTCATGGGGTGCCCCCTTAAAATATTTTCCACAGCCTCAACAGCGTAATGAACATACCGGCATGAACAGTAAGGTTTGAAGTATATTTTCTGGAATTCCCACTTCTCGCCAAGGTCTTTTTCAAGAATGGAAGGATTGAAGGTATCTGAAAAACAGTGGGCGAAGCCCAGACGGCCTTCAAGAATTTCTTCTGGCCCCGTAAAGCCATTTTGAGCGAGAAGGGCGGCAAACATGCCGTTTCGCGCCGCATTGCCCGGGTGAAGGTGTTTCACAAAAGAGCCGTCGATTTCGTACTGGTTAATACCTGAGGCCAGACTGCCAACAATGCCAATGGCCGAAACAAGCTCGTCCGCATTCAGCCCCAGCAGGCTGGCACTCACCACTGTGGTGCCAAAGGTTCCCACCGTTCCCGTGGGGTGAAAGCCCTTAAGATAGTGGGAGGGGTTAACCGAGGTGCCAATTCGAAGAGAAACTTCATACCCCAACGCAATGGCAAGAAGTACATCCTCCACAGTGGCTCCCCGCTCTTCCGCAAGAGCCAATGCAGCTGGAATCATAGAAGCCCCGGGATGGTAGGTCGCATACTTTGACCCGTCATCGAGCTCCAGGGCATGGGCCGCTACTCCATTGGCAAGAGCGGCATGAGCGCTATCAGTCTTAAGGAGTGTTCCGATCACCGATGCCTTGCCGGCAGGGGCGCATTTTTTGACAAAACCCTGAATGGCCTGAGCCGAATCTGCCATGGCTGAGCCAGCAATGATCACACCCACAGTATCGAGAAGACACCGTCGTGCCTGATGAACAATAGCTTCAGGCAGGCTTGAAAAGGATGTATCAGCGGCAAATTCCGCCAGCTTCCTCGAAAAGGTTTTGTCACTCATCCCAGGGAACCTCCAGAGAGAAGAGTGGGGCATACTGCTGGCACCCGTACACGTCTGTTTCTGAAGGGCCTCCGCTGGCTATCGACCGCCGAATATTGGCCTTAATACCCATCCCGGGATCGAAGAACATAAAATCAAGCACTTTTTCTGTTGGCACATCGTAGGCCCGGGCAATGGCTTCTTGAGTAACGACACCGCTTTGTTTCACTTTTTCATAGATTGAACGGTCACTGAAGATAATCTCGAGGGTAATCATAAAGCTCCCCGCATTCTTGCTGCGAACCGTTCTGGCTAAATCACATATATTTTTTGTTTTCATGAGTGGAACCTCCCGAAATGGTCAACTATTTCCCCATAGGCGACTGAGTCTATGGGTCTTTCCACACACAGATCCCACAAGCCCGCTAAAAATTCTGCCGGGTAATACACATTCACCATGCCCTGAAGTTTCTCTAAAAGATCCTGATCGTTCACTGGATTTTCAGGCTCTCCCTTGGCTACGGGAATATGCTTTTCAAAAGAACGTCCGTCCTTGAGCTCAATTCTCATCCAGGCTCCCCGCTCCTCTGGATAGATGCGGTTCATGGCTTCATCTTCTTCGAGGTTCATTTTCAGGGCGGTTTGGCGAAGTTTCTCGTTCTTCAGAGTTTTTTCGTCATAATCCCGCAGAGTCACATGGCCCCGCTCAAGGGCAATAGACACGGAGAATGGAAGACTAAACATGGCTTCTTCAAAGGTAGCGGGGGTAAAGATCCGTCCCACTTCCGCAATCCCCAGGGCATAGGTCTTTACGTGGATGGATTCAATATCGTCAAGGGTGAGGCCAAGAGCCTGTTTCCCCTCTTTGGCCAGGTCGATGGCAGCGTGGCAGTGGCGGCAGGTAGGATAAAGCTTGGTATAGGTGTACATAATCTCCCACCGATCTCCCAGCTCTCCCATGAGGGCTTCTTCAGAAAATTCGTTGCGGCACATGGCCTTTAACCAACCGTGCTCTCCCTCGAAAAGAGACCTGGGCCCTTTCGCTCCCCGATCAACGAGGTCTGCTGCCAATACTCCCGCCATGGCGGCCTTGCCCGGCTGAAGTGGCTTGATTCCCGGATGGTCGTGAAGCATCTCCTGAAGTCCGGCGCTTTGCAGCCCTCCAAGTGCAACAGCGTAGGCAAAAGATTCAGGGCCGAAATTCTTAAGGCTGGCGCAGGCAGCGGCAGCGCCAAGGGATCCGCATGTACCTGTAGAATGAAATCCCCACTTCAGATGGGAAGGGTTAATGGCTCTCGCCGCCCGAAGCATTACATCGTACCCCACCACAATGGCCCGAAGAAGGCTGGTAAAGTCAGATCCTTCCCGTTCTGCCATCACAAGGGCAGCCGGAATAATAGCCACTGCAGGGTGGCATGTTCCCCACCGATGGCCGTCATCAAGCTCTATGGAATGCCCCAGAGCTCCCAGGGCCAACGCTCCATTAATAGCAGGAACCTTGCTTCCATGACAAAGGATGGTGGATTCCGGAGCCCCGCCAAGGGAAATGAGGTACTCTGCGCAGAGGGCAGGAAACTCTCCTGTTTTGTGTCCGGCCGCTACTTCCGAAAGAAAATCCACTAGAACGCGGCGAGCTTTATCAAGAACTGCTTCCGGTATGGGGGAAGCCCCCCTATCGCCATAGAATCGGCTTAATTTTGAAAGATAGGTGGCATTTACATCAAGTGTTTGAGTCATTACTAACCCCCTACCGTCTCAAAATGATATTTAAAGATTTTGCTGTCCAGTGGATCTTTGAGGGTCAGCAGATGATCGATGGTCCACCGATAACACTTGTTCTGAGGATAAAGGGGTTCGTCGGTAAGAAGGGCCACAGAGCCGCCCGATGAGTTCATCTGGCCAGGGTAGCTCATATAGAAGAAACGGAACTTGGCGCACTTTGCCACAGTGGTGGCAAGATCCAGATCTTGAGAAACCACTTCTATAAAAACTCCCAGCTCATGGGCCTGGGTTTTTATAACGGGCTCATACTCTCTCATAACGGCGTTTCGGCCATATACGTGGAAATAGAGATCATAGTCTTTGTCCCGGGAAGGCCCAATAATGTGAGACACTTTCTTTCTCGTGTCTTCAAGAATCATGTCGATATTATCGATGGCCCTGGGGTCGCGGATTCCAACAAAGTGATAGACACGGTGCCCCGCTTCGCCGGCCCCTTCCAGTTTCACCTTATAGCTTCCGTCGGGAGAAGAAACAAACTTGCTTCCCGATACTTTGGCGATACGGTCGGTAACAGACTCATAAACGCTCTCATGCATATCGAGAATTCCGCCGGGCAACCCCTGAACGAAGGGATTCGTTCGCTCGTACATAGAGTGGGCCGCAAGGCTGTGTGGCGTTGCCTGCTGTTTCGGATGCATGGGCTCGATTGTAAAATGGTCTGGATGGACAGTGGCAATAATCGACTCTTTCACCATCTGGGGCCAACAGACAAGGGAGGCGCATTCCGCCGCTTTCCCCATATGAAGGCTGATCCCTCTGTCAAAACCCTTAAAGATGGGATAGGCTGCCAAAACGGCATCGTCACAGGCCCGGCCGGCCATAATCACATCCGCTCCCTGCTCAAGGGCATAAACAAACTGCTCAATACCCATACTGGCAGTTACATTCGTCGTCTGATCAATTACTTCTTTCGTAAGGGGAAAATCTGCTTCAAGAGGTTCAGTGTCTCCGTTTTCTACACGTTTTAACAGTTCATTTTTGTCCACTTGAGAATAGATAAGGGCCATTTTGAAGGGGGCGAGGCGATGTTCTTTTGCTATATCGCGAATAAGGTCGGCGTACAAATCCACAGTTCTGTCTGTTCCAGTGGTACTGCATGATCCAACAATCATGGGAACATTCTTTTTTCTTGACTCCACAAGCATTACTTCAAGGTCGTGTCTTTCCCATTCAATTGGGTTGTGGGGCTTGTTGGCTCCTAAAAAGGTGGGGCCGGCATCGGCTGTTCCCGCATCGGCTGCGAAACAGTCGATATGATGCTTCACACCTTCGTAAAAGGATTCTTCTTCGATAATGTTATCGCCCAAGTTGCCGGTAGACACGAGAAGCGAACATTTTTCCACAACATTCCCTCCTCTATTTTCGGAAATTGACTTCCGTTTGGCTATAGGTTAATATACTCAGACTCTTTTGTCAACTTCAAATAGTGCGGGTTTAATAGCTATCAAAAGGCTAAAATAGGGGTGTTTGGCGCAAACACGGCGCAAAAAAGAAAATTTTTAATTTATTTCATCGGATAGCAACTTCCGAAAATAGAGAGGGCTTTAAAATGCAAAATTTTACGTATAATAGTAGCAAAACCAGCAAAGGAGTTTCACTCATGTTTGCCAATGAAAAATATGCGGCCACAGTTATAGAGATTCTACGCATCCTCTACTTCTCTGACGGCATTCAGTCATCAAGCCATATACGCAGCCAGCTCGGAGAGCGAGGATTCGACCTCGACTCCAGAACGGTACGGTATCATCTTTCAAACATGGAATCTGAGAACCTTGTGAAGAGAAAGGGAAACAGAGGGGCTTACCTTACCGAAAAAGGAATCAGCGAAGCAAAAATGCTCTTCGTTTTCGACCGCGTTGGCACTCCATCCTTCGAAACTGAAAAACTTTCTTCTTTTTACTCTTTCAATGGGGAAAAAAAGAAGGGCTTCATCGTCGCCAACTGCCTCCTTCTAGAAAAGAACAAGCTATCAATCGCCTTGCAAGAACTTAAAAAGGCTGCTTTTACAAACGTATGGGTATCGTCTCTCCTCGGCATTTCAAAAGAACCGGAAAAGCTGTGGAAGTGCGACCTTCCTGACAAGTATGTAGGTCTTGTCTGCGTATCATCCAGGAATTACGATGTGGCTCTTCAGAAGAAAGGAATCTATGTAGAAACCTCGGCAACAGGTCTTTACAGCCTCAAAAACTTCACTCCCCGGGGATTTACAGAGATCATATCTCATACAGGAACAACCCTCAGCCCTGGAGAAATCCTCATTCGAGGGCGATACACATCTGTCTGCCGTCTGGCAGAAACCGGGGAGGGGCTTGTTACCGCTGCCATCAAGACCTTTCCATCATTCTTATACAAAGAACTTCAAGAAGCCCTGGCGCACCTTGATCCATCTATCTTTTCAGGTCTCATTTTCCATGGCGGGCTCATTCCCCCCTCATATCGCATCAGCTCAAAAGACCGCAACAAAGGCTACATGGTCATATACGGCGGCGCCAACCTCTTCTCTCCCCTTATTGAAAAAGGAATCGCCACCAACCTTTCCATCGCCAGCAGCCTTTACGACGTAGAACAAATGACCGACATCAACAACCTGTAGTGGTGCCAGGTCTTGAAAATGTGCAATTGTATTAAAAGTATGCACGAATGCCCCACAAGAGAGTCTTGAAACCTCTTTTGAGGGCATTCGCTATTTTTCTGCCTGCCAACATGTGAAATTAAAAACTAATGCACATTTTCAAGACCTGGCACCACTTTTTTGTAAAACCGGTACACAACTTTCTGGTTCAGCTGGGCAGGCCCCATGCGATCTTCTTCCCATTTTTTCAGGTCATCCCAGCTCCACAGATCAGTATGGGGGCTCACTAGCGACTCAAGCTCCAAATACCACGGCTCTTCTACCATCTTCACAACCAGGCCGGGTGACTGTGTATCTCCCCAGCAAGATAAACGGTGCTCATAAAAATTCCGAACCTGGCCGTTCTGCCAATAGGTTCGTATTCGTTCAGCCTCAACTTCACCAACAAGAACGTAGTCTGTGGCCTGCAAAGCGCCATCTTCGCCAGGCTTCATCAGAACGCCTTTAAAAAGAGGCTCTTGTGTTGGGTCGACCCTCCGAACACGGCCTATCGTTCCAGACAGAAGGGGAATCTGAACAGCGTGACCCCGCGGGGCACGGGTGTAATCGAAAGCCAGCTCTCCCATTTTTTTCGTCTTATCTCCCTGGGCAAAGCGCACCACAATCCCCGTGTAAGCCGGCTGATCCTCTAATTCCTCATACAAGAAGCCTATAGACCAGTTCTTAAAGGTGCGGCCCACAAAAAGGTTAAATCCCTGGGCCGTTTCCCCCATCACTTCTTCTCGTATGGGTAAGTCACCGAACCTTGCTTCATAATGCCACAAACCAGAATCGTTGCGATAGAAAATATACCGTTCTGCCCAATTCGAAGAGCGGTCTACACCAAAACCCCAGTCTATCCACGCAGCATGAACGCCCAAGCCGCACTTGTGGGCATAATCAGCAGTAAGAATCAGGCCGGAATAGCCTGTTTCATCTCCGCCCTTGAGGTCACCGATTCCCGGCACCTGATCAAAGGTGGCGATAGCATCCGGATAGGGGAAACGTAAATAGCGGCTTCTTCCAAGCTTGGCACTCAAACTCAGTGTTCCGTTTGCATCTACATAAAAACCATATTTCTCAATAAAAGCTTCGTCAAAACGGGGGGCCCACTCCCCTAAACCGTTCATTTCTTTATTAGAGCGGATAATACTATGCCATCGCAGGCCAGCCCCTAAATCCACATCTGTCAAAAGCTGCAAGTTTCTGAAATCCAAATGGTCTGTCCAGAAATGAGCCCCTGCACTGAGTCCCCAAAAGCCATTGCCTTTCCCAATGCTTGGAAAGCACCACCCCTTCTCGTATATCTCTTTTTGTCTGCACAAAGCCTTTTCCCCAAAAGGAAAAATCATAAGCAGAAGAATGAGGATAAAGAAAAAGCATTTCTTCATTGTATATTCGCCCTTGCTACCTTGACGACCTGGAAGGCACTAAGCCTTTGAGCACCCTTTGCAGCCAATGCACTCCTAAAGCTTCTTTAAATTCCTTTAGCTTTTTTTTCTGTTCAGGGTCTTTTTCAGCCCTGCTCCACGCCTCCGCCAGGAAGGCACAAAGAATAGAAACGAACAGCCCTAACATGGCAGCCAGCACCACCATCATTTTTCGCTTTGGCTTGATACGCTGCTCTGGAGTCACCGCTTTATCAAGCACCAGAATAGTCACAGGCGTATAGGCTTCGTCGAGACGAGACGTCTCGTACATCTTGAGCAGGGTATTATACAGAACCTCCTGAAACTTCCAGTCACGGAACTTCTCAAGGTACTCAAATCGAGCCGCCGGCATACCTCCAACAGGATTGAGGGGATCACCAGAGTCTGTTACCAACTCTAAACGGGCTATCTCTTCTTTTAATCCATTTATCTCTTTTTCAAGCTTTACCACTTTAGGGTTCTGATGTGTCGCATAGGATAAAAGGGATCGCAGCTGTATTTCTCTTGCAGCAATCTGAGCTCGCATATTCACCCTGTTCTGAATATTGGCCGTTAGCTGGGCGTCTCCCATATATACACCTGTTTTTTCCTGAAACTCCCGCAAACTTTTTTCAGCCTGGGCCAAAGCTTCACGGGCATAATCCAGTTCATTCTCATAATATCCTCTCCGCTGAGCCGCTTCTGTGGAAAAAAAATGGTCTGCCATATGCTGCAGTTCTTCCACATAGGCATTGGCTATATCCGCCACTTTATACTGATCAGTGTAAGATACCGTTACAAGAATGGTTCCATTCTTTTCTTCAGTTACAGACATTTCTCCTATGTTTTCAGCAACAAAATCATGACGTCTCATTTCTTTCCCTGCCCCAACCATATCCCTCCAGCCATTTGAAACAAAACGATCAAGCACCTGGTCTTGTAAAGAGCGGCTCTTCAGCATGCTCACATAAACGTTGCCGCCAGTGGGGCCCAAAGACAGCAAATCACCCATTAACCCAGCCTTTTCTTCCATCAGACTGGCAAAAGACGGCCTCTGAACAGGATTCAAAATTCTCGTCGATGCCTGGTATACCTTTGTCATAAGCAAACTGGCTATAATTGCCACGACCACAAAAAGGGTCGTTATTCCCATTATTATTTTTTTCTGCCGGGCGAGTACAAGCAGCAGATCAAGCAGGGAAATCTCGTCGTCTTCAAAGTAATGAAATTCTTCTCCATTCTTCATTTCAGCCATAATCCTATCCTCTTCATTATTTTGTAATGTTATGTATGCTCGCTGCTGTTACCGCTACTTTATAGAGCATATCCACATAATCCCGGGTCTGACGCATTCCCCGGTAGCTGGCCATCTTCTGCGGCACCACAATAGCGTCTCCCGGCTCAATGAGGTTCCAGTCATCCCCTTTGTTGAACTCCTTCACCCAGGGTGTAACCTCCCGAGCTGAAGGCTTCACACGCATGGCCGTACCATCCGCTTTAAGAACATAGATCCTGGCTGGGCTCGCCTCGCTGGTATAACCCCCTGCCATCAGTACATAATCCTTAAAAGAAAGTCTTTTATCATAAATAAAGGCCGAAGGGTTGAGAACAGATCCTATTACCTGAACAGTAGACGGGTTCGCCGGAACGTAGAGGGCATCCCCTTCTTCCAGTACAAGATCATAGGCTGTTCCCTTCAACACCCCTGGCTCTGCGACCAACGTGGCAATACGGCCAGTGGCCTGGATTTCTTTCATCTTTTGCAGCAGATGCCGTTTCTGCTCTGCCTCAGACTGAAGAATTTTTGCCTCTTCTGATGTGAGAGCCGATGACATTTCGTTGGTATTCACGGCTAGAAGCTCTCGTTCCATCCGCTTTGCCATTTCATCAACCTGCCGTTGCTGGGCGGCTTTCACGCTCGCTCTTGTAAAAATTGCACCACGTGGGTAAGCCCTGTCGGTAAAACCCCCTGCCCGTGTTAAAAGGGAAGAAAGAGTTTCTTCCTCCTGAATGGGATAAACACCTGGGTATTTAACCTCCCCATAGATTTCTACTCTTTTATAAAGTTTCCAATTAGGGATGGCCCTTACTGAAATAAAGTCATTCATCTGCACAATTATGTTTTCTGAGGGGTCTCCCGCCAGAACCCTTTTAGCATTCACACGCAACTGATGTGTCTTCGGCCCCTGAGGAGTCGCCTCAACCCGGGTAATCTCGACATCATCTGCTGCGTAATAGAGAAGCCCGCCGGCCCAATCGAGAACATCTTTCAATTTGGTTACATTAGGCTCAATAGAGAAAATACCAGGCTTCGCCACAGGCCCGGCAACTTTTACCGTACACTGCCGCTCAATAACAGAAAAAATACGCAAGAAGTCGCCATCATTAAGCATGGTAGATCCTATGGAGTTTTTTGAAAGGCGCTTTAAATCCCCTTCAAAAATCGTTCTGTATTCCTGATCCACAACCCTCATCATTTGTACACGGCCTTTATACCCTGTAGCAGTCATACCGCCGGCCATAGCGATAAGGCCTTCCACATTCAGAGGATTTTTAAGTTCGTAGATAGCCGGCCGCCTCACATTTCCCACAATGGCCGCCTGAGGCCCTACCACAGGAATAAACACCACATCTTCCGGCATCATCCTGATATCTTTTGTTTTATCGCCCTTCATGAGCAGATCGTACATATCAAAGGTTGCAACAATCTTGTCGTTCCGTTTTACTGTTATGTTACGCATTGAGCCGTTGCTGTCGGGCCCTCCAGCCTGGAGAAGCACGTTTACAAGGGTCGCAAGTGAAGAGACTGTATAGGCTCCGGGCCTTTTCGCATTTCCCACCACATACACCTTGATGCTTTTCAGCGCGCCGAGGGTCACATTCATTTCGTAATTGGAGTAGTACTTTGAAAACTCCTGATGAAGAGCATAGCGAAGCTCTTCGAAGGTCATTCCCGCCACTCCTATTACGCCAACTCTGGGAATAGTAATGGCTCCCTGGCGATCCACTGTTTCAACCCAGCTTCCTTCCACCATGCCCCAGACATTGATTCTAATCTCATCACCAGGCCCAATCACATAATCCGGACGAACAGGAACAGTATCTCCCGGAGCAAAAGTAGATGGAGGATTTCTAAAAAAACCGGCTCCATATCGCTGAATGCGAGTCAGGCGCTCTTCTGGCAAACTTCCTGTAATAAAACGCTGGAACTCATCTATATTGGAAGCAGGGTCTCCTGTGTCTATTGTTTCTTCTGTGTAATGTGCTGAATCATTCCCAGTCTCATGGGAAGAGGAAGGGGAGATGGAGTTCTCGGGCTGCGAAGGAAAGATGTCAGGAATATCAGGAGCGCTGCCACCTGGAAGAACAATGGGCGCGTGTATTTGTCCCCCTTCCTGAACATCCGGAACGTTTGGCAGGGCAATGCCGCCACTTCCACCCACTCCATCTAAAACCGCCGTCTGGGCCATGGCAAAGGGCGCAAAGAAAAAGATAAAAACAAAGCAACACAATAGAATTCCCCACTTGCGCACAACAAAAACCTCCTCGAAAGATACACTAAAAATGTCCCGCTTCTTTTTAATTTTATTATATGATACTATTTTGAAATCTGCAAAACAACAACAATGAGGAAAAGTCTGTTAAACACACGGACTGGGCCAATGAACGTCTACATAAAGCAACAATCAACTATTCCATCATATACAAAAAATGAACAGAAAGCCCCGGCTTGTTTCAATTAACGAAACATGTTGTTCGTTTTATATTACAGTGTGAGCAATTAATTTGCTAGTGCAATTTAAACTTTTATAAACAAAATAGGTTTTGCCAGCCAATTACGCTGAAACCTCAATTTTAAAATCCGCATTTGTTTTTTGAGGAATGACAATGCATAATAAGATGCAAACCTTGAAAAGAAGAAAGGAGACACTGCAATACGTGCTCTTTCTGAAAGGACTAACACTTCATGAATGTCTATAAAAACTACTTTCACCAAATACAAAAAATTTTCACCCCACTCTCAAACGTCTTTGGCCCAAGGCAAGATCCTCACGGCGCTTATGCCGCCGTCATCCCGGCATGGATAACAGCCCTTCTAAAGCAACAGCCGGCTTTTATATATGGAGACAGCGACAACACTCGAGACTTCTGCTATATTGATAATGTTGTTCAGGTCAATTTGCTTGTAGCCACAACAGAAAACACACAAGTTTTTGGTAAATACTTTAACAATGCAGGCAGAAACCGCCTCTCGCTGAACGAACCGTACAATGGCTTTCTAAATTAGGTGACACTCATGACTAAAAGCAAACAGATGCTTCTTATAAAATTAGGTATCGACATTTTGCTCGGCGCACTTGCGGCCTATTGCGCTTTCGCTCTTCGCATTGGCTTGCCTCTTGGCAAATACGCCCCCCGTGCCTTTACCTACACATATATAAGTGTTTTTATCAAAGTGGCCCTCAATTATTACTTCAACCTCCACCGTCAGTCATGGCGCACAGTAGGCACCAGGGATGCCCTTGCCCTCGCTAAATCTACTGTTATTTTCGCCTTAATCGCCTCTTCCATCGCCTTTATGCTGGGACACAACTACAATATCCCTCGCAGCATTCCCCTTATCGACGCTCTTGTCTACGCCGTCTTTATGGGATCAAGCCGATTCGCCAGCAGAATAATCTTTGAAGAAATTGTTGGCCGCAAAACAGGCATAAACAAAAAAAGAACCCTGATCGTAGGGGCTGGCGATGCCGGAACCATGATCGCCCGTGAAATATTCCGCCATCCTGAGTCTGGGCTGGTTCCTGTTGGATTTCTCGACGATGACCCTTCGAAAAAAGAAACCCGCTTTTTAGGCCTCGATGTATTTGGCCCCATTGGCGACCTGAGACAAGTGGTTCGAGGACACAGTATTGAAGAAGTTATCATAGCCATGCCTTCTGCCCCTGGAACCACCGTAAGGCGCATTGTTGAACTTGCGAAGAAAGCCAAAGTACAATACCGCATTATTCCCGGCATCTATGAAGTAATCAGCGGAAAAGTTTCAATATCACTGCTTCGCCCTGTAGACGTGGAAGACCTGCTTCGCCGCGAACCCGTGAGGCTTGATATCGACTCAATAGCCGGCTACCTCTCTAGCAAAGTAGTTCTTGTAACGGGGGCCGGCGGATCCATCGGCTCTGAGATATGCAGGCAAATATGTCATTTTTCACCTAAGCTTCTCATCCTCCTCGGTCGAGGAGAAAACAGCCTCTTTAACATTGAAAGGGAGATGAAAGCAAATTATTCTCATATTCCCTATGTTACGATGGTAGCAGACGTGCGAAACATCCATAAAATCGAGCATATTTTTGAACAATACAGGCCTGAAGTTGTGTTCCACGCGGCGGCTCATAAACATGTGCCCATGATGGAAACCAACCCTGACGAAGCCATTTTAAACAACATTGGAGGCACACAAAACCTTGTAAAAAATGCCTTGCGCTTTAACACCAGTTACTTCGTCAACATATCCACAGACAAGGCGGTAAACCCCACATCTATTATGGGAGCCTCTAAGCGGGTGGCCGAAATGGTGGTGCGAAAAGCTGCCATAGAAGCCAAAGAAGGGCAACACTTTATATCTGTACGTTTCGGTAACGTTCTTGGTTCTCGCGGCAGCGTTGTTCCCATCTTCAGAGAGCAGATCAGAAAGGGTGGCCCTATAACAATCACCCACCCTGAAATGACACGATATTTTATGACAATACCCGAAGCGGCACAGCTTGTTTTACAAGCGGGAGGAATGAACAAAAACGGACAGGTTTTCGTTCTCGATATGGGCGAACCTGTTAAAATCGTTGATTTAGCTAAAGACATTATTCGCCTTTCAGGATTTGAACCTGAAGAAATCGAAATTGTCTATACTGGCGTACGCCCTGGTGAAAAGTTGTATGAAGAGCTTCTTACAGCGGAAGAAGGCACAACAGCAACTCATCATAAAAAAATATATGAGGCAAAAAGCAATGATTTGCCAGCGGACCTGGATGCAAAACTTGCCGGCCTTTTTGAAACCGCAGCCAGCGGCAACAATGAAGACATATGCAAAAGGCTATTTGAAGTTGTACCCCAATTCAAGTCTAAAGAAATAGAAGGTGCTGTTCATGAACAAATATGAGAATAAGAACAGGATTTATCTCTCATCCCCTCATATGAGCGAAGAAGGGTATGAGATGCAGTATATACAAGAAGCCTTTGACACCAACTGGATTGCTCCTCTTGGGAAAAACGTAAATGAATTCGAAAAAGACTTCGCTTCAAGGGTCGGCGCAAAACATGCTGCGGCACTGACTTCTGGAACAGGTGCCATTCATATGGCCCTTAAAGCAGCGGGAGTCGGCAAAGGGGATATTGTCTTCTGCCAAAGCCTTACTTTCTCTGCCACAGCCAACCCCATTATTTATCAGAACGCCATACCGGTTTTTATAGATAGCGACTATGAAACATGGAATATGAACCCTAAATTACTGGAAGAAGCCTTTGAAAAGTACCCTCAAGTTAAGGCCGTTCTGGTTGTACATCTTTATGGGCTATCGACAGATATGGATAAGATCATGGATATTTGCAATAAACACAACGTCACCGTTATTGAAGACGCAGCAGAGTCGCTGGGCACCTATTACAAAGGAAAACATACCGGCACCTTTGGCGAGTATGGAATATTCAGCTTTAACGGCAACAAAATCATCACCACATCAGGCGGCGGAATGCTCGTTTCTGATAACGAAGAGAGAATTGAAAAGGTACGCTTCTGGGCAACTCAGGCCAGAGATAAGGCGAGGCACTACCAGCATAGCGAACTAGGCTTTAATTACCGCATGAGCAATGTAGTTGCCGGCATTGGCCGAGGCCAGCTAAAAGTTCTTGATCAGAGGCTTGCCAAAAAGAAATACATCTTCGAGTTTTATAAGAGAGAGCTGGGCAATTTAGACGGAGTACAGTTCATGCCCATAAATAAGTGGAACGAACCAAATTGCTGGCTATCATGCCTGACCTCAAAAAGAAAGGTAAGCCCTATTGATATAATGGAAGCTCTTGAAAAAGAAAACATTGAATCAAGACCGGTATGGAAACCAATGCACATGCAGCCCTTCTTTGCAGAATATGATTACATAGGAACAGACGTATCTGAGAAGTTGTTTCAGAATGGCATTTGCCTTCCCTCTGACACTAAAATGACAGATGAGGATTTGGGAAGGATTGTAGAGATTATTAAAAAGCTATGGAGAGGATAATGGAAACACCTAAGAGTGGAATTTACAGAAGGTTTTTCAAAAGACCTATGGACTTCTTTTTATCATTGACAGCTTTGATAATACTGAGTCCGGTTCTCGTAATAATCGGACTACTGGTCAGAATAAAACTTGGCAGCCCTGTAATTTTTAAACAGGAAAGGCCAGGCCTCAACGAAAAGATCTTTACTATGTACAAGTTTAGAACCATGACTGATGAAAAAGATGAGAACGGGAAGTTGTTGCCTGATAGTACCAGGCTCACAACCTTTGGAAGAATTCTTAGATCAACGAGCTTAGACGAGTTGCCGGAACTGTTTAATGTTCTTAAAGGCGATATGAGCCTTGTGGGGCCAAGGCCCCTTTTACCTGAATATGTTCCTCTTTACAACAAGCAACAACGAAAACGTCTTAGCGTACTTCCCGGAATTACAGGCTGGGCCCAAGTAAATGGCAGAAATGCTTTGACATGGGAAGAAAAATTTAAATTAGACACATGGTACGTAGAAAACTGGAATCTCATACTCGATTTGAAGATCATTGCAAAAACAATCCAGGCCATAATAAAACGGGAAGGAATATCGGCACAGGGAGAAGCTACAATGCCACGTTTTACCGGGAGTGTTCTTACAGAAATAAGCAAGCAAGGGAAAGATTATTATGAATGAAGTAAGTATTATAGGTGCAGGCGGGCATGCAAAGGTTGTCATTAGCACTTTACAAGCATGTGGATGCGCGATAAATGCGATTTACGACGACAACCCAACCTTATGGAACTCTTCCATCTGGAATATTCCTATTGTTGGGGGAACACACCTTCTCGCTAACGAAGAAACTTATGCAATAATAGCTATTGGAGACAACAAAACTCGTCAAAAAATAGCCTCATGCTTGCCTCATGTCAAATGGGTTACAGCCATACATCCTTTTTCCATGGTTCACTCTTCTGTTTCTATAGGAGAGGGAAGCGTCGTTTTCGCAGGAGCCGTGATACAACCTGACACCATCATCGGCAAACACGTCATAGTAAATACCAGTGCGTCAATAGATCATGACTGCCGCATTGGGAATTTTGTACATATTGCCCCTGGCTGCCACTTAGCCGGAAATGTGCAGGTAAAAGAAGGGGCTTTACTTGGAGTTGGTACTACTGTTATTCCGAATGTAACTATAAACCAATGGGCTATTGCAGGAGCTGGCAGTAATGTTATTACTTCGTTAGAAAACAATAAGATTTATATAGGAAATCCTGCAAAAAGAATGAAAAGGTGAGTATAAGTGAAGCTTTGGTGGATAAACCAACATGCCCGCCCCCCTATCTTCGCAGGAGGGACGAGACATTTTAATTTAGCAAAAAAGCTTTGTGTTTTAGAAAATAACGTAATGATCGTTAATGGAACTTTTGATCACTTGGGAGACACTGTTCTTCCAGAAGAAAGAAACAGTGAAAATCCTATTTCCCACACATATGAGGGCGTGTCATTTTTATCCATCAATTTACCTTCGTACAGTGGGAATGCTTCGTTGGGACGAATAAGAAATATGTACTCGTTTTATCTTAAAACAACGAAAGTCCTATCTCCCAACAAGACTAAATACGAACACCCAGACATTATCATAGGCTCGACAGTTCACCCGTGGGCAGCTTATGCCGGCTATAAGCTATCGCAAATGTACAAAGTACCATTTATATATGAGGTTAGGGACCTATGGCCTTTGACCTTGATAGAACTCGGTAGAATTAAAAAATGGAATCCACTGGTGTTATATTTCGATAGAATAGACAAACTTCTCTCTAAAGAAGCCACCCTTGTTATAACAACAGCTCCTCTTATGAAAAAATATTACATTGATCGGTGGGGGCTTCCAGAAAGTAAATTTTTATGGGTCACGAATGGGACTAACATAGATATTAATTCAACTAATGATTCAGGAGAAACAATTCTGCCTGAAAATAAAAAAGAGGCCCGCCCACCCTTCCGCATTGTTTATACGGGAGCATTAGGGCAAGCAAATGGGCTAGATGAAATCTTACGGGTCATTCAAGCAAGTAAAGAAAAACTTAAAAACTTTGAATTCCATTTTTGGGGAAATGGCCCCCTTAAAGAATCATTATCCAGTTATATTGAGCAGAATGGATTACCCTGTTTTATACACAATCCAGTACCCAAGGCGCAAATATGGTCCGTTCTTAACCAAGCAGACGCATTGTTATTTAATCTAGTTTCTTCCTCTGTAACATTATTTCAATATGGAATTAGCCCAAATAAGTTGGCGGACTATCATGCCGCTGGCAAACCCATAATTTCAATCGGACAATATGCACAAAACCCTGTTATTGAATCTGGGGCAGGTTTTGCTGTTTCATCAGCACGAGAATTGCCTGTAGCCTTACTAAAATTTCAAGAATTGAGTCCCGAAAAAAAGATTAAAATGGGAGAAAAAGGTCAGAAGTATGCGGAGGAGCATTATAATTGGGGAAAGTTAGCAAAAAAACTTGCTATAGAACTCAAAAAACTAGTATAGTATTGACTTTTAAACACAAAATTAGGAGCATAAAATTAATGGAAAATACAATTATTTCCCTCGTTGGGGCCCGTCCCCAATTTATAAAAGAAGCAGTTATCGCGTCTGAAGTTCATAAAACCAATGCCTGGAATCATATACTAGTACATTCCGGTCAACATTATGATGTAAATATGTCTGATCTCTTTTTTGAGGAACTTCAAATCCCAACCCCTAAATATTTTTTAGAGGTTGGGTCTTCCAGTCATGGAAAGCAAACAGCGGCAGTGCTCGAAAAGTTTGAAGACATTCTTCTTCAAGAAAAACCCGATCTCGTTCTTGTATATGGAGATACAAATACCACTGTTGCTGGAGCGTTAGCAGCTGCAAAACTTAACATTCCCGTAGCTCATATTGAAGCAGGTATGCGCCAATATCCTAAAAATATGCCAGAAGAGGTCAATCGCGTAGTAACAGATCACTTATCATCTCTCCTCTTTTGTTGCTCTGAACTTTCTTATCAAAATCTCCAGCGAGAAAATATAACAAGCGGTGTTTATATTGCAGGAGACGTAATGTATGACCTTTTTCTTCGAATGAAACCACGTTTCCTAAAAGATAAAATGTTACAAAATCTCACTCTTCATGAAGGTGAGTATATACTTGTTACACTTCATCGAGACTTTAATGTGGATAATAAAGAATCCCTTCTTCCTATTCTCGAAGGGCTAAATGATTATGCAAAAATGACAGGGCTATCTATTGTCTTTCCCATGCACCCCAGAACTCGAAAGCGCATAGAGGAATTTGACCTTGCTACTTATCTTGATTCTATGAACATCGTAGAGCCAGTGGGTTATTTAGAACTCATGGGCCTTCTTGAAGGATGTTCAAACGTTGTTACGGACAGTGGAGGCCTACAAAAAGAAGCATACTACGCAAAAAAGCAAGCAGCTGTAATTATGCCCGATACAGGATGGAAGGAAATCATAGAATCTGGTTGGAATCAACTTGTACCAGGAAACGCAGCAAAAGAACTTTTGCCTCGTATCTTAGAAAATAAATTTATAGCATATCCTGTCAATCTCTACGGAGATGGAAATGCAGCAAAAGCTATTGTGAAAAATATTATGACATACTTGAATAAATGAGGTCCTTTAAAAACTATGGGAAAAAGAATTTGTCATATTACAACTGTACATTCCGCAAATGATATTCGAATATTCGCAAAAGAATGCCAATCATTGAGCCAGTCAGGCTATGAAGTATTTTTGGTTGCGCCAGAAACGCCTATGTCTTTAACAGATATCTCTGTGAAGGTAAAATTCATACACAAAGAACACGGTCGTTTTCTTCGTTTGATACGTGGCCAATGGCATGCCTTAAAAGAAGCAGTTAAACTAAAAGCTTCACTCTATCATTTTCATGACCCTGAACTTATTCTCATGGGGCTTATACTTAAATTTATAGGCAAAAAGGTAGTATATGACGTGCATGAAGACCTTCCTCGTCAAATACGCACTAAAGAATGGTTACCAAGTTGGAGTCGAAAGGGTATTGCATTCGCAGCAGAATTTGTTGAATGGATAGGAGCAAAATTTTTTGATGGCATTGTAATCGTTGCTCCCGTGCAGCAACATAGATTCCCTTCTCATAAAACTATTATGGTACAAAACTTTCCTATTCGTGAAGAGTTTTTAGAATTGGACTTAAAAAATTACTCAAACCGTCCTCCATATTTTGCTTACATTGGGGGGATAACAGTAATTCGTGGGATTAAAGAAATGGTAAAATCTTTAGAATACATGGCGAATTCTCAAGTAAACCTTATTCTTGCAGGAAAATTTAGCACTGAAAAATTATCTAGAGAAATTAAACTTCTCCATGGATGGAACAAAGTTCAATATGAAGGTTTTGTTGGTAGAAAAGAAGTTGTCGAAATATTAAAAAAAGCAAAAGCTGGGCTTGTACTTTTTCATCCGGTACCCAATCATATTGGGGCTCAACCTAATAAGTTTTTCGAATATATGTCTGCAGGAATTCCTATAATAGCATCAGACTTCCCTTTATGGAGGCAAATTGTAGAGGAAGCCAAGTGTGGCCTCCTCGTTGATCCTCTTAGTCCTGAAAAGATAGCAAAAGCAATGCAGTGGGTATTAGATCATCCAGAAGAAGCTCAAAAAATGGGAAGAAACGGTTTAAAAGCAATAGAAACAAAGTATAATTGGGACAATGAATGCAAAAAACTTATTATCTTCTATAAAAAGCTGTTTCAAAAGTAACGCACAAGAATAGCAAAAGAGGGGTCTAAATGGAAATAAAAAAACTAATAACTAAATATACAGGATATGATTCTTTTAAAAATAAGATAGAACACACTGGATTAATGGATGCCATTTATTCTAATACTGTAAGTTTTCTCTCTGATCCTAAATTTGCTTCTAAATTAGCTCAAAATTCTAATATCGTTGCTATTTTAGTCAATCCAGAAGATGCACAAAAAATAGATGTTGAAATAGAAAAAATTATTATAGAGAAACCTAAAAGTATTTTTTTCGATATCCATAATGAATTTTGTAAATTAAATATATCACGTCAGGTAACTAAAATAGATCCCGATGCGAACATAGCTTCATCAGCTTATGTTTCTCCTTATAATGTAAGCATAGAATCAGGAGTAATCATACATCCCCAAGCCGCCATATTAGATGGCGTGTCCATACAAAAAGGTACAATAATAGGGCCCGGAACAATTATTGGAACTCATGGTTTTCATTGTTATGATGATATCAATGGAAACAAAAAGAAAGTTTACCATGACGGGAAAGTCATTATAGGAGAAAATGTAGAGATCGGGTCTAATGTGTCAATAGATAAGGGACTGATGGGACGTGATACTATCATCGGTGATCATACTAAAATAGACAACTTAGTACACATAGCTCATAGAGTTCATATCGGATGCTCTTGTCTAGTAGCAGCAGGAGCTATCATATCTGGTTCTGTAACGACAGGAAACGACATCTGGATAGGTCCTGGGGCTACCCTTTCTAACAGAATTACGCTAGGAAACAACGCCCAAGTATTAATCGGATCAGTAGTAGTAAGAAATGTGAAGGATAACGAAAGAGTTTCAGGAAATTTCGCGATGGACCATTTTAAACGGATGTTAAGAACTCGCTCTAATATATAAATAAACAGCGATAGGGATGATTTGAATGCTAAGTATTGCTAGAATTGCCTATTATTTGCCTCAAAATATTTTAACAAATGAAGAACTAGAAAAAGAATATGAATCATGGTCTGCGAATAAAATCTACCGGAAGACAGGCATTGAAAACCGCCATATTGCCAATGAAGAAGCAACATCAGAAATGGCCGTAAAAGCAGCAGAAGCTCTCTTTAATTCGAGTCAAGATATTATAAAAGATAACATTGACTTTCTTCTTCTCTGTACGCAAAGTCCAGACTATTTTCTTCCAACAACGGCCTGTTTGGTACAAGAAAGACTCGGCTTGAAACAAACGATCGGAGCGTTAGATTTCAACCTTGGATGTTCCGGTTATATTTATGGATTGCTTTTAGCCACATCTTTGATGCAAGCAAAACACGTCCACGATGTATTACTGTTAACATCAGAAAAATATTGCCGCTATATTAATCCTCAAGATAAAAGTACGCGTACAATTTTTGGCGATGGAGCAACAGCTACACTTCTATCAGAAACTCAAGGAATGGCTACTCTTGATGCTTTCGATTGGGGAACAGATGGAGCTGGAGCCAAGAATCTTATCGTTCCAGCTGGTGGAGATGCATTGCATTGTTCCTCTGAAACAGCTAAGGAACAAGTTGACGCTAATGGTAATATCCGTTCTCTTGATAATCTATATATGAATGGCCCTGAAATCTTCACTTTTACATTAAATACAGTGCCTCTGACAATAGAACGAGTTTTAGCAAAAGCATCGTTAACAATGCAAGACATAGATTTTTTTGTTTTCCACCAAGCTAACAAGTTTATGCTTGAAACTCTTCGCGCAAAGCTGGATATTCCTGAAGAAAAATTTATTATCGATATGAAAGATTATGGAAATACTGTATCTAGTACAATTCCTATTGCTCTTGAAAACACTCGAATGAAAGGACTTTTTCATAACGGAGCAAAAATTCTCCTCGCTGGATTCGGTGTTGGATATTCATGGGGATCTGCCGTACTAACATGGAAGGAGTAATGAAACATGACATTGGAACAAAAGATAGCATTACTTGCAGAAACTATAGAAACTGATTCTAAAAATCTAATTTCTACTCGCTCTCTTGACTCTTTAGACGAATGGGACTCTCTGGCATTAATTTCTCTGATTGGAATGTTCAGTAAATCCTTTGGACGAAACATTTCTGTCGAAAAGTTAAGAGAATTTAAAATAGTTCAAGATATCATAGATGAGATGCATGAATAACTTTAAAAACCCTTTTTCTCTCGAAGACAAGAAAATACTGGTAACCGGCGCATCTTCAGGAATAGGACAAGCTATAGCTATATGGATCAGCCGCATGGGAGGACAAGTAGCTCTTCTTGCACGATCTAAAGAAAAGCTTGAAAAGACATTTTCCTTGCTTGAAGGATGCAATCATAGAATTGTCCCTCTTGATTTGCTCTCTCAAGAATATGAGATTGAAGAGACAATCGACAATCTTATTCAGGAATGGGGACCTTTACATGGGATGGTACATAGTGCCGGATTAACAATTACTCAACCATTAAACAGAATTAGAACGGAAAAAGATTATAATAATATCTTTAATGTAAACTACAGGAGCTTTCTCTTCTTATCTCAAATTTGTTGTAAAAAGAAGAACCATACAAAAAATGCGAGTATAGTTGCTATATCTTCTATTACAGCTCTAAAGGGGAAAAGTGGACTAATATTATATGCTAGTTCAAAAGCAGCTCTTGCATCTTCAGTTCGCTGTCTCGCACTAGAATATGCTCCTATAGGAATACGTTTTAATTCTATTTGCCCTGGGTGGGTGGATACTCCAATGTTAAAAAGTACTCGAGAGAAACTGGGAGAAGAACTATTTGAGCAAAATATAGTATCTTCTCACCCTCTAGGTCTTGGCACACCAAATGATATTGCCTACGCAGCCATCTACTTACTTTCAGATGCCAGTAGATGGGTTACTGGATCTAGCTTAATTATTGATGGTGGATATTCTTGTTAATATTTGAGGCGGACAAAAAATGAAAACTTTACTTCAAAAAATTCAATCAAAAAAAGCTTCCGTTGGCGTTATTGGCCTTGGTTATGTTGGCCTCCCTTTAGCAGTTGAAAAAGCAAAAGCCGGATTTCATGTAACTGGTTTTGATATTCAATCAGAGAAGGTCGAGAAAGTAAACAAGGGAGAAAACTATATAGGGGATATTATTCCCCAAGAGCTTAAAGAGTTAGTCGCTTCGGGGCACTTGCATGCTACCAGTGATTTTGTTGATATTGGCAAATGTGACGTCATTGCTATTTGTGTGCCTACTCCATTAGATGTATTTAAACAGCCTGATCTTTCTTTTGTGGTGAGTTCAGCACAATCTGTAGCAAATCATATACATAAAGAAATGCTTATAGTTTTAGAATCAACAACATATCCTGGCACAACAGAAGAAGTTCTTTTACCTCTGTTTGAAGAAAAAGGGTTAAAAGTAGGTAAAGACTTCTATCTCGCTTTTTCTCCAGAACGCGTAGACCCTGGGAATCATATTTATAAAACAAAAAACACTCCTAAAGTTGTTGGCGGATGTACTCCCTTATGTACAGAGCACGCAAAAGCCTTGTATGAAGCTGTGCTTAATGCCCCTGTCTGTGCCGTTTCTTCTCCCAAAGAAGCAGAGATGACGAAAATTCTTGAAAATACATTCCGTATTGTTAACTGCGCTCTAGCTAACGAAATGGCTATAGTATGCGAAAAAATGGGCATTAATGTGTGGGAAGTTATTGACGCAGCTGCCACAAAACCCTTTGGCTTTGTCCCTTTCTACCCCGGCCCCGGGGTCGGCGGACACTGCATTCCCATAGACCCATTCTACCTTACCTATAAGGCCAGAGCCTACGATTACCATACACGGCTCATAGAGATGGCCGGAGAAATTAACGACCTCATGCCAGAGCATGTGGTGGAACGGCTTATGAACCTTCTGAACGATCAGGCGAAACCTCTTAAAAACAGCGCAATACTTCTCTGTGGAATAGCCTATAAGGGAGACATCGACGACCTTAGGGAGTCGCCTGCCCTGAAGATCTGGCAGCTTCTAGAGCAAAAGGGAGCCATCGTTACATATTACGACCCTTGTTGCCCTTCTGTGGCGTGGAAGGGTAAAAAGATACTTTCCACACCACTTACAAAAGAAGTTGTACAAAAAGCAGATGCTGTCATCATTACAACTGCCCATAAAGACAATGTTGACTACCGGCTTATTGCTGAAAACGCTCAATTGATCTTCGATACTAAGAATATTTTAAGTCAAATTCTTAACATAAAACCAGAAACCTTGAATACGTTACATATTCTATAAAAAGGAGTTATCTGTTATGTATAAGTTTGCCCTGCTCGGCTGTGGCCGAATCAGTAAAAACCACATAGAGGCTTTATCGACATTAAAAGAAGAAGGGAAAGCGGAGTTCGTTGCATGTTGTGATATTGTTCAAGAAAAGGCTGATTCTGTAGCTTCTCAGATAGGGTGTACACCCTATTATAGCTATTCACACATGCTTAATGATGGTAAATTTGATGCGGTTTCCATATGCACTCCATCTGGCCTCCACCCAGACCACGTTATAATGGCAGCTCAGGCTGGTAAACATTCCATAAGTGAAAAACCAGCTGGCACATCCCTTGAATCAGTAGATGCCGCAATAGACGCTTGTGACGCTGCACAGGTACTCTATCTTGTTATAAAGCAAAATCGATTCAATAAAACCATTCAGCTTCTACGAAAAGCCCTTGAAGCTGGCCGATTTGGTCAGCTTTACATGATCTCATCTAATGTATTTTGGACCCGCCCCCAAGAATACTATGACCAAGCTAAATGGCGAGGGACATGGGAATTCGATGGTGGATGCCTTTCAAATCAAGCCGCTCATTATGTAGATATGGTTCAATGGATGGGAGGAGCTGTAGAAGACGTTAGTGCCTTCAGCTCTACACTTGCACGGCGTATTGAAGCCGAAGATACTATTGTAGTCAACCTTAAATTCAGAAGTGGCGCTCTCGGCTCTATTAACGTCACCACTCTCACCTACCCCAAAAACCTCGAAGGGAGCCTTACTATACTGGGCGAAAAGGGAACGGTACGCATTGGTGGTGTCGCCATGAATAAGGTAGAAACATGGCAGTTTGCCGATAACAGCCCAATGGACAAAGCCATTTGCGAAGCCGACACGAACCCTAAAAGTGTTTACGGCTTCGGACATCTCGATTACTATCGCCACGTTGTTGATGTTTTTGATGGCAAAGTAGAGCCACTAGTGACCGGACGAGAAGCTCGAAAGACCGTGGAGATTATTGAAGCGGCGTATGAGGGTTAGTGTGTCGAATATATTGAATTCTTAATCTTTTATAAAGTAGGGGGAAATATGCTTCTTTCAAAGTCGTCGAAAACTTTCATTTTTCTAATTCTAGTGATTATCTCTTCTATTTCTCAGTTTTTTTACTATGTCGAGCATATTAATTCTGGTTATTTTTGGGCATGGATGATATTTTTTACTATATTATTATACACAACTACTCGACGATCAAAAGACATTTTCGATCCTACTTTTCTTTTTAGCCTATTTTATATCACATTTTCATTATCTGTTTTTAATTTAATATCAACTAATTTTCAAAATAGTCAATTTATTAATACAACTTATTTTTATAGCGATAACTTAGAAGCCTTATGTGGAACTGCTTCTTACTTAGGCTTCATTGGTTATATTTCATTCATTTATGGCTACGAAATCCAAAAAAATGAAAACTGCTCTGAATTTTCAGAACTTATTTTAGAAACTCATAAGCAAATTAGCCCCCTCATATTGATCTTTATTATTTATATTTTTCTCGCCATATCACTCCTTAATTTTACCCAAAATGTCTTTTTATTTGCCCATGGTAATCCATTAATTTATATGAAAAATATTGCACTTCGGTATCATGAATTTGCCAAACAAGGGACAACTCTTGGATATAATTTTGCTTATGCCGCAACATTCTTAGCTCAATTTTTATATTTAAGGAATAGTAAAAAAAGATATCTCCTCCTTTTTTTAGCAATTCTCATTTTCGCCACACTACTGAAAGCTTCTACAGGAAGAGTCACAAATACTATTATATTCCCAATGACATTTCTTATTACATATTATTATAAAATCAGAGGAGAAAGAGAAGTAAACAACAAAAAATATTTGGGACTTATTTTTTTATTCGCAATACTTGCCATAACCTTCTATTTTTTAAGGGTTGCAAGCTCAATAATTGCCTGTGGAAATGATTTTAATATTTCTACCGTAAAAATATTTATTAAGCACTTTGCCGTATATACATTTGCAAAAGGCAACACCCCAAACATTGCCATATTAATGAAAATAATAGATAGTTGGGGTATAGACATAGGATATAGCTTAGGAAAAACAATGTTTCAATGGATATTGAGTCCTTTCCCAAGCTCTATACGATTACTTGTAACTCCCGTTTCTACTGTTATAAAACAAAAATGGTATTTGCACATTCAAGGAGGAGCATTACCCCCTACAGCGGTAGGAGAGATGTATGCAAATTTTGGAATGATAGGGCCTCTAGTAGGAATGTTATTTTGGGGATTTGTTATGGGAAAGATACATGCTTATATAAAAAGGAGAAGAAGACTGATTGGCTATATTATTTATGCAAATATTTTATTAGGATTTATCGTAATTTTCCCAAAAGTTGAAACTCATAATTTATCGTTATTCCCATTTATAGTATATTTTCTTCCTTATATATTTATAAGATTTTTAACGTTAGCCTCAATAACTTCCAAGAGTAAAAAGAGTTTTTCCGAATCCAAATATTTCCAAAATCAAAGGTAATGTCAATATTTTTTACATATTTGTTTTCAGACCCAAATTTTCAAAGTCCCACAGAAGGGGCATCCTTGACCATATGGGATTCAGCACACCATTTCTGGTTGATATCGCTTATCGAGAAATTTCTGTCTAAGATATTTTTACCCCGCTCTTTCTGTATAGTATCTGTATGATATCGATATTTCTTGACAGCAATAGAGCGAATTACCATATAGTGCACAGTACCCGTTTAAGACTGACTTTTTCCCCCTTGCCTAACCAGTACCTTTTGAGTCTTTAGCATGCCGTGCGTATATGCTTACACCTGACACGCCATATTATGACTTGAATGATACAAACTCACAAGTTATTGTTTGAATTCATCTGGGTACTGGACACCATTTTTGACCATGGTCTAACACTCACCTTTTATAGAATAGTCTATGCGGTTAACACTTTCGTGTCCGCGGTTCTATACTAAGTTCAAAGAACGTTCCGAAATCTAGCTGATCTTTAATTTCCTATTTTTGAAAAAAAGGACAACATATAACATGATACTATTTATAGTTTTTCTATTATAAAATAACCAAACTATAAAAACCCCTTCTTTGACAAAGAAAGAGTTTAATACAGTAAAAACAATGAAACTAAAAAGTAGCAATATATTAATAAAATAGCACCGAATCTTAATCGGTTTCCATACATACATTGAAGAAAGGGTGCGACACCAGAAAAAAACAATATAAGATATGCCCGTAGAAATTGCAGCCCCTTGAGCACCTAATATAGGAACGAGCAAATAATTCCCTATAAAATTAGTTACAAATGAAGCTAACGCACTTATAATATGAAGCTCTGTCCTTTTCATAAAATTTATTCCCACAACAGTAACCTCAGATATAGTATACATAACAGGGATAAAGATGAGAAAAGGCATAACATCAGCTGCTCTTTGATACGATGAAGATAAAATTAAAATAATATATTTACGAAAAGCAATTAGCAAAAAACCAATAGCGGTCATAAAAAAACACAAAAATTCCCCTACCTTATCAAACTTTTCTACTGGCACTTTTTCTTCATACCATCTAAAAGCAGTTGGTGCCCAGAAAGCACAAAATGCCCCGTTAAATATTAAAAGGACAGAGACTACTTTAAATGCAGCCGCATAGAGCCCTATTTCATCGAAAGAACTCCAGTATCTTAGTGCAATCTTGTCCATCCCATTAAAAAGCCACATGAGAAAAGATGCGGGAAGAAATGGCAGCCCATATTTTAAAAGTTTTTTTAATAATGTACAATCAATATTAAAATGAATTGTCCAATACACTCTCGAAACTAACACAGAAAATAAAGAAAAAACGATTTGTGATATTGCTTCTGCCAAAACTATCCCAACAAAGCTCCGTACATAATAAACTCCACAAAGTAAAAATGGAGCTCGAATCGCTTGCCTTAAAATCATAAGGCGTGAATAAAGTTTGGCTTTTTCCTCCATACGAATAGCCAACAAATTAAAACGTTCTACAATGGTAAACGGGAAGGCAAGAACCAAACAAAGTGACGCTAGCCATTCGCTTCTTCCATAAAGCCACAATGAAATATCTCTCCAAAAAATAAGTCCTAAAAAGCTACAAAGCAATGACAAATTAATAGGCAAACTTATAGAATTCATAAAAAGATGTCTCTTATTCTCCGTATCATAAAATTCCCTAACAAAAGCATGATCAAAACCTAAGTAGATAATTAAACTAAGCAAGGACATAGCAAGAGTATACATTGATGCTTTGCCAAATTCTTCGGGGGACACCATCCATGTAGCTAAAGGAACGATAACAAAAGATATCCCTGCTGCTACTATAGGGCCGACAAGAAAAGCTAAAAAACGTTTAATAAAAACACTTACGCTCTCCAAAACTAATCATTCCATTCGTTGCGTTGTCGCAACACCAAGTCGCTCTAATTGGTATTTCCCTGACAAAATTCGCTCTGTCCAAATATTATTATTTAGATACCACTCTATTGTTTTTTCAAGTCCTGTTTCAAACGATTCTACCGCTCTCCATCCTAATTCGCTTCTAATCTTTTCTGTATTCATGGCATAACGTAAGTCATGACCAGGTCTATCTTTAACAAATGTTATTAGTTCATTATATTTCTTCCCCTGCAAACGCGGTTTTTTTTCGTCGAGGATAGAGCACACTAAACACACAATCTCTATATTTTTTTTCTCACAATTCCCACCTATGTTATAAGTTTGCCCTGCCTTACCATTTAATAAAACTGTCATCAAAGCGCAACAATGATCTCCTACATAAAGCCAATCTCTAATATTCTGCCCATCTCCATAAACCGGTAAGGCTCTTTCAGATAAGCAATTCAATACCATCAATGGGATTAATTTTTCTGGAAATTGATACGGGCCATAATTATTAGAACAATGAGTTGTAAGGGTCGGCAATCCATACGTCCTAAAATACGATCTTACTAAATGATCAGACGCCGCCTTGGAGGCAGAATAAGGCGAATTCGGTGAATATTGGTGATTTTCAGTAAAAGCGGCGTCATCTAATCTAAGAGAGCCAAAAACTTCATCTGTCGAAACATGAAGGAAACGAAACTTCTCACGTTTTTTTGCTTCAAGAAAGTTCCAATAATAACGAACTTCTTCCAATAAATTAAAAGTACCTACTATGTTGGTTTGCACAAAATCATCGGGACCATCTATTGATCGATCAACATGAGATTCTGCCGCTAAATTTAATATAGCCCATGGTTTTTCCTTTGCAAGTACCTTTCTGACCAAATTACGATCCCCGATATCACCTTGCACAAACTTATAACGCTCTTTAGAAGAGATATCACATAACGAATCCACATTGCCTGCATAAGTTAGCTTATCTAAATTGATTATTGTAAAATCATAGTTATTCAAAATGTAGCGAACTAAATTATTGCCAATAAAACCACATCCGCCTGTTACAAGAATAGCTTTAGCTGATTTTTTAAACATTCAAGACACTCCTAACAATTAGGGTTTCTCCTCTTTAAAAATAATCGAGCCATATTTTTTACATTTTTCTTTCTATTTTTAAGAAACTTAGCGGGGATACCTGTATAAACAGCCCACTCTTTTAAGCTTTTATTAACGAAGCTCATAGCCCCCAGGGAAACCCCCTCTTCAATAATTAAGTCAGGCATTATAAGACAATTAGCCCCTATTAAGACATACTTTCTTAAAATAACAGGCCCCTTCTGAACATTGCGATATTCCATCGGAACAACAGATCCAAACATTGATTCTCCTGAAAAATCATCTGTAGCAGAAAGTATAGTAGTTTTAATCGACACACAACAAAAATCGCTTATAACGATTCCATTTGAACCAAACAATCCAACATAAGCAGAGATATGGACATAGCTACCAATTGATACCTTGCCACTTATGATGGAAAAATCATCTATTCGAGAATGGTCACCAATAGAGATATTTTCTGGTGAATAAAATGAAGTTTTTCTACTTATGAGTACATCTTTCCCTACAAACTTAAACCCTATTTTCTCAATTTCATCCCTGGTCATAAATGAATTTTTCATTTTTGCCACCTAAAATAAAAATGAATTTTGTTATTTATGCTGTTCCAAAAGTATTTTTATTACTTTATCCTGATCATCGGTAGAGAGATCCGGATAAATAGGTATACATAAAATCCTTTTTGATATATCTCTGGAAATAGCCATATTATTAGGAGAAGATAAAAAAGCAAGGGTATCTAAAGAGGGATAGAAATACCGTCTTGGATTAATATCGTTATTGTTCAATTCCCTCTTTGCACAAAGCAAAGATTTCTCATCCTCAAAGAGGATGGGAAAATAACTATAATTATTTGTCGCTTCTGGATTTCGTTTTTGAAGTTGAAAATAATTTTTTAATCTTTCATCGTATCTATTCCATAAAAATTGTCGTTTTTCCATTATTGTTTCAATTTCATCTAAAACACATAATCCCATGGCGGCTTGAAATTCATTCATTTTTGCATTTATGCCTAATTTTTCAATAGTATCAGGCTTACTTATCCCGAAATTAACCATTAATTTGGCTTTTTCACAATCTTCTCTATTTTTAAAAACAATGGCTCCGCCCTCTACTGTATGAAAAAGCTTAGTTGCATGGAAACTCAACGTTACAGCATCTCCAAAGGAATAGATACTTTTCCTTCTATATTTCACGCCAAAAGCATGAGCACCATCATAAATCACTTTCAAATTAGAATTATGTACTAGTTGTTCTATCTTTTGCATATCACAGGGATTACCGAAAACATGCACAGGGACAATACACGTTGTTTCTGATGTAATATTTGTTCTTATCTTTTGAGGGTCAATACAAAAAGATTGCGAATCTATATCTGAAAAGATAGGCGTAATTCCTTCCCACATCAAAGAACTAGCAGTTGCAACAAAAGAAAAGGGGGTTGTAATTGCCCTTCCTTTTATTCCAAAAGTTCTATAAGCTATTTGAAGAGCAAGGGTACCGTTTGCGACCAATAATAAATTCTCTACATTAAGATATTCTTCTAAGCGATCTGTTAAATCTCTTACTAAAGGACCATTATTTGCCATCCGTGCAGTATTATAAATTAAGTCTATGTAACCCTCTAGTTTTTTTCTGTCCGGCAAGTAAGGCTTTGTTACATTTATCATTTGCCCCTCCGCTGTATTAGCTCTTTAAGATAAGAGTTAAACTCTGTATTAGATAACGTTTCTGCTCCCTTTAAAAGAGATTTTTCATCAATCCATTTATTTTGAAAAGCAATTTCTTCCAAACAAGCTATTTTAAACCCTTGACGCTGCTCTATTGTTTGAACAAACAAACTAGCCGCAAGAATGCTATCATGGGTTCCGGTGTCAAGCCACGCAAAACCTCGCCCTAAAATCTCTACTTTTAATTGACCCCGACGAAGATATTCTTTATTTACATCAGTAATCTCAAGTTCCCCGCGAGGGCTCGGAATAATTCCTTTCGCAATATTAACTACCTGATTATCATAAAAATAGAGACCCGTAATAGCATAGTTACTTTTAGGATTTTGGGGTTTCTCCTCCAAAGATATTGCTTTCTTATCCTGGCCAAATTCAACAACTCCGAACCGTTCAGGATCTTTCACCTGATATCCAAAAACGACAGCACCATCATGGATAGACGCAGCTTCTTTTAATTTTGGGGAGAAACCTTGACCATAAAAAACATTATCTCCTAAAGCAAGACAAACCGTATCTTTCCCGATAAAATCTTCACCTATAATAAAAGCTTGAGCGAGACCCCCTGGATAATGCTGCACTGCATATGTAAGGAAGATACCCCATTGGCTTCCATTGCCCAAAAGACGTTTAAAAGCACCTAAATCTTCCGATGTAGTTATAATGAGAATATCTTTTATCCCCGCTAGCATAAGAACTGAAAGTGGATAATAAATCATAGGCTTATTATAAATAGGCAAGAGCTGTTTGCTTACACCCCATGTTACAGGATAAAGTCGTGTTCCTTTCCCTCCGGCAAGGATTATACCTTTCACCTTTATAAACACCCCTTTTTCTTGTTGACTGATTAAGATTAACTATTTAGGATATCTTCAAAGAATTTTTTCCACAAACGGATGCCATTTTCATCAGAGAAATACGACTTAATTTTTGAAGAAATATCTTTTGCTTCAGAAGCGTTACAAGTAAGCAAATCTTCCACGCTCTGAAATTTAATACGCAAGGTATCGTATACTTCAATATTTCGAGATTTAAAAAATGCGTAAGAAGTTGTATCTGATCGTACATATACCTTTTTACCTAAGGAAAGCGCCAACAAAATATTACCTAAGCCTTGTTGTCTCCGATGATTCATTATAACAATATTCATGTTTCCCATAAAAGCAACGTATTTATCGCAAGACATAAAATCAAACAACGGGGAAAAGCGCTCTCCTAAAAGCGAACGTCCATAATTTGCTATTTGGCTGGCATAATTTCTATCCCCATAAGAAAGTGGGCAAATAATCTTAATATTCCATTCACTCAACTTTTTTGAAGCTAATACCTCAAAAATTTCTTTATGATTATTTGAAGGATCAGCAGAATTCCCTACCAAGATTTTTATTTCTCTTTCAACCTCCATGTTGTTATCTACGCTATAAGTTCCTAACGGACTTGGCAGTGGATAAAAAAGTTCGTGCCTTTTACCCCTAAAACCATACCATTTTTTCAATAGCTCATAATCCCCATCTACTAACATGCCAACTTGGGGTATTTGAGGTATTACTCTTTCTCTTGCTTTTTCTCTTAACCATGATTTTATATCGTGAGGCCGAATAACCCTATAATAAAGATCCCCCCCCCAAAGAACCCAACATACTTTATTCGCAAGAGAGGGATAACATAAAAGCAACAAAAGAACATTATCGTCAAGGCAATGCGCTACCAATTTATCCGTTTTTTCTACGTATTCTTTTAGACAAGATATTCTTTGAATCCGATTTTTTCTAGAAAAACAAGCAATATCCAAACTTCCAAACAATGGAGAGGAAATGTCAATATATTTAGGATTCTCTGGCAATAAAACAAAGTGTTTTATTGCTTCTGTATTTATAGCAAGAACCTCTAAAAATTTCTTCGAATAAAGGGAGTCTGGTAACAAATGAACGATTTGCATTTTTTAAACCTCATGAAAATTCGGATTAAGTTGATTCCAAAGAAGAAGCCCTTCTGAACAAAATTTTTCCCCTATTTTTTCAAACTCTTCTTGCTTCAGCACCAGCACACGAATTTTTCGTTCAATCATTTTTTCAAGTTTGTCTATCAGGCTTTGCAGGTAAGCTCTGTCAATATCGCCAACCAGCACGAGGTCGATGAGGCCAGAGTCTATGCCTTTTGCGTAGTCTCCCGTTATAAAGGCGAGCTCTACGTTGCCGAGGCGCCTTATAACCTGGTCCACAAGCTGGTCGATTCCGAGAGTTTTTGTAACGATGGCTCGTATTTCGGGGAAAAGCGGATGTTTGGTATTGGCTTTGTAGAGCTTGGTTCGCCCCTCGTCTTGGGATTGCAAAAGCCCTGCTTCAGCAAGGCGGTTGAGCTCTACCCGCACAGCATTGGTTGATTCGCCGAACTCTTCGGAAAGTTCACGAAGGTACGACCTGTTCTCAGGGTTGAGAAAGAACTTTAAGAGCAATTTGACACGGGTTTTTGAAGTAATTAAAGAATCAATCATGATTTATGTTTTTCCTTCTTCTTTTCGAGTCATTTTATTACTCACAAAAGAGGAAGTCAAATAAAAAGAAGGCTCTCTGCGCATATGTTTTTAGCTATTCGTAGTTTGATGCCTCTTTAGGCGTTGTTTTGCCGTGGAGCGCCCTTAAAACGGCCTTTAAAGACCCTTGGGGGAATAGCAGCCAGCACAATAGCCAGAATAATAATAGTGCAGCCCGCCATTTCTCTCAATGTGGGGAATTCTGCGCTCATAAGGGCGGCCAGAGTGATGCCCGTTATTATCTCTACAGTGCACATGAGGCTGGCAGCAGTGGCTGATATGTATTTCAAGGCCGTATAAAAAGCGGCATAGGCCAAGAGGCTGCCTACACAGGAAATAATGGCGATATATCCCCAGTTGACGAGGGAAAGGGGCGACACATCGGCCCACCCGGCAGTGAAGGTCTTTATGATAATGAGGCAAAGGCCGCCCCATACATGTGAATAGAAGATGATGCTGTTTCTGTTGAGTTCCCCTTTCTTGGACGTTTCTCTGCCCAGAAGGGATTGTCCCGACAATCCGAGAACAGCCACAAGCCCCCAGAGGATGCCGGGCAGTGAGATCTCTTGAGTTCCCTCCTTGCCAGAAAACATGCCTACCCATACTCCAACAAGGATGAGAAGGGCTGAAAGCACCTGTGCAGGTGTGGGAGGTTCTTTTGTTATCAGGAGGCCACCAAGAAGGGTCACCATTGGAAAGGTGTAATGAATGATAAGGGCTGCCGAAACAGTTAAATACTTGAGGGAAAAAAGAAAGCCTGTATAGGTAAAGACCACTGACAGAATACCGTATATTAAAAATATTTTCTGTTCTTTGAGGGAAGTGCGAAGGTACTGGGGACTCCGCAACGCCAGATAGAGCCCAAAGCCCGCAACCACCAGAAAGGTTCTGAGAACTGTAACGGTTACCATATTGATGCCCTTAAGGGCAAGGATTCGCCCGATAGGGCTTACTGTGCCCCATGAAACGCCTGTCATAAGGGCTAAGGAAATACCTAGAAAGTGCCTATCCATTTTTATATCGATCTCCACATGTATACGTTATTGTTTGTTTTACAGAGCTAACAGATGAAATTATACCCTTTCTGATGTAAAAGAGGGAGCCTGACGGCTCCCTCTCAGATTACAAACAATAGAGTCTATTCCATATCCCAATAGCGCCTCAGAAGGTCTTGTAAGTGTTTTCTTATTTTCGTAAGGCGATAGTGGATGGATTGCTGCGTCTTGTTAAGTTTTTCAGCAATCTCTTTCTGAGTGCAGCCCCACGAGAGGGCCCAGATGATGAAGAGGTCGGATTCGCTGAAGTTCCTTTCTAAAAGATCTATAAAATCGATTGGTATGTGTTTTTTTGGTGCGGGGATTGCCTCTTTGTGGGCTTCTGTCAGTTCGCAGTGAAGATCGGGATAGCGGTAGCGGTGCGCGGCATCCCGCACTTGGCCAGGCAGGCGTTTTCTAATGTAATTGGAGAGTTCTTCATTGGGGGGACATTTTCTTGCTAATGTGATGAGGCCCATTGACGCTTCTTGTTCCAGGTCTTCAACCTCTGCGCCGCGGCCTGCGTAACGCCAGGCTATTTTCTTAATGTAGTCAAAATAGTCTCTAAGGATTTTTTCTTCTGGGTCTTTGTCACTACAGGGAACACAGATCATTCGTTATGCCTCCTTGAATTTTTTATGGCCAGATGAATGAAGTTTCTTTTTCCATAGGGCAAGATGCTTGTGAAGCCAGCCCTTTCGGCCAGTTCACAAAAAAGTGGCTGATACCTATGCATTACTACCACGTCGGCAGCCCGGCCTTCCACGTGAAGGCTATTGGCAACTCCCCCAACCCTTTTATTATGGTTGGGGCAACGATATCCGCTGGTAAGTACGATGGGTTCTTTCCAGAGGCTTCTCAGCTTTTCCAGGCACTCTACTAGCGGGGGCCACAGTTTTACCTGTTGGCAACAGGAACATTGAAATTCTCGAAGATTAAAGTGGGGTGTGAGCTGCAACGAGTTGATGATTGGTTTCACTGAGTTCTCCTCCTTCCATATGGGTAATAGCGCTCTCCAGCCGCCGGATGGCTCCTGTCAGTTCATCCAGCCGTTTTTCCATGCGCACAAGCAAATAGGCTGCTACGGCTACAGAAAAACCACTTTGAAGACAGGATGCCAAAAAGTCTTCCATAACGTCACCTCCTTTTTTCAAGACACGAAAAAGCGGCCGGAAGAAGATTCCGGCCGCATGAGGCCTATGCTCTACTCTTCAATGAGAGTAGTGACAGAGGTCTCTACGAGTTCGGCCCCAAGAATTGAGACCAAACCCTTTATAAATATATTGTTGTCTATGATGGCTTGCATTGCTGTGCGAACCTCTTCTTCCGTCGCATCCTGACGCGCATAGCGAAGGGAGAGGGTTCGGTTCTTTCCATCGGCAGTACCAAACTTAAGGCGAAGGGTTTTCATCAAGTTTCACTCCTTTCTGCAATCAACCCGGGAGCGTCACTAATACCGCAGCGCGCTCACATTATACACTATTGACAAAATCTTCTCTACTCCACGACATTAGTGTCTATTTTTCGTGTTTCTGTTATGGGATAGTCGAGGAGTCCGCCAAGAGCCGCTGAAACAGCTGCCACATTGAGAGCCACTGCTTCAGATTGCACATCGGCAAAATTGAGAGAACGGGTTACTGGGTCTCCGTTATCGTCAAAACCAATGTTGACTCGAATCTGCAGGCGGCTTTCCATTGGAATGTAGACCTCCATATGTTTTCACCCCCCCTCACCTTATATAAGTGGGTTGAAGGAGGTTAAAAAACAAAAGGTTAAATTGATTTGGGGAATAATTAATGTTTCGGTGTGGTGTTGCTGGCAGTTTTAGTGAAGGAAAAGAAGGGAGGGGCTAGCCCCTCCCTTTGCGTCTGGAGTGTTACTTCTTTTTTACATGTGGTGCTTAGATTTCTCCTATCATTTTCAGGACAGCCTGAGCTATAACGGCTGAACCAATGTACGTTCCTATAAAAACGACGAATGAGACTACGACTATTCTCCAGCCTGTTTTTTTCAGCATTCCCAGGTCTTTCCCAAGAGAGATGCCCGCATAGGCAAGAATAGGTGTGGTAAGGGCCAGGAAATTAACGTTCTTGACCCAGGCCGAGAGAATGGCGGAACCGGGAAAACCAGGATAGGTCAGGATGCAGCCAATGGTTACGATATAGGCAACAGAGGGAATGCGAACTGGAATGGCCTTTGCGCAAAAAACTCCAGCCATGCAGATAGCCACTAACGCTGCCATGCCTGGAATGGCGCTCATAAGAGGTGTTTTTGCCCCCACCAGGTTTCCTATGAGGGTCATGACGGCAACAATGAGAAGCACAATAAAGACTTCAAAAGATTTCATGGTTTACACCTCCTTGTATTCTGGCTTTTCAGGGAACTCGCCGTATTTTATTTTATAAGTTCTTCGATAGAGCCATTCTGAGAGAGGCAAGGCCATCCATAGAGACATGTAAAGGCCGTCAAGGCCAGAGAGCATGTTGCTTGCCGCGCCAAGGGCCTGGATCTTGTCGGCGATATCAGGATACATGGCGCTCAGGGAACCGACGGAGGCGGTCATCATGCTGGCGCTTCCAACGCCGGAAGCCATTCCCAGAGCCAATGGATGGAAGATGTTAAGCGCTGCGGTAACAGTAGCCATAAGGCCATAAAAGATGGTTCCGAAGACTGTTCCGCAGATATAGACTCCCATTACCCCCTGCCCTTCAGGAGTATCGAGGCCATAGACGTCTCCGATGAGAGCTACGTTGGGCTCTCGCGATACAGAGTGGGCAGCACCGATTGCCTCCCTCTTCAGGCCGAGGAAAACCGCTATGGGAATACCTATGAGGACGGTTCCCAGATTGCCTAATTCCTGCAGAATAAGGGCCGGGCTTGTTTTGAGAATCATGGGCAGGTTGGGCCCCACAAGAGTGCCGTACCTCGCCATAAGAAGCATGAGGGTGACGCCGATGAGGCTGCCTGCGTCCACCATATCTTTTTGATTGACAACTTTGACAAATTTTGGCCCTAGAAGAGCCCCTATAATAAGAGCATAAAGCATTGGAAGAAGAACGATGGTGCCAATGCCAACCTTAAAAGAGTGAATGCCGATCAACTCTGCTATTACTACAAGGATGACAACTAAAGCATGAATCTTCCAGTTGCGAATTGCATCCTTCACCTTTTACCACTCCTTTCATATGTTGAAGTAACGCTCCAGAGTCTGAAGATATTCTTCTCGTGACATAAGAGGACGGTGGGCTTTAAGCAGTTCACGCCCCTTCTCTGCCCCGTTGCATAAGAGATCTATAACAGTTGTTGCCATAACCTTTGCAGGAAGAATCACCGCTGCATCGTAATCCACTACCCTGAAATCACCGGAATGGAGGGCTCCTGCAACCCCGCCGAAATAAGGATGGATAGCGGGCATAATGTGGCAGATATCCCCCATGTCGGTAGAGGCATCGAAGTGGGGAGCCGTGGCGATATTCTGATGGGGGAGGAAGCTCCCGGCATTCGACTCAAAAAGGCTGTTCATGGCGGCTGAGCAGGCGAGGGGAAGGTATCCCGGAATTGTAACTATTTCGGTTTTGGCCCCTACTGCATCGCCGCCAGACCTGAAGGCACGGTCGAACTTTTCGTGGGTGCTGTTGATGGCATCCATGGTTTTGCCCCGCACATAGGCTTCGAGACGAACGTCGGCAGGGATGGTGTTTACAGAGTCGCCTCCTTTAGTGATGATGAAGTGGACTCGAACGTGGTCGTCGTCGCGAAAAGTTTCTCTCATAGAGTGCACTGCGTTGATGCCGAGAACCGCGGCGTTAAGGGCGTTGATGCCTTCATGGGGGGCTGCGGCGGCGTGGGTGGCTTTTCCCATGTAGCGAATGGTTTTGGCAATGAAGCCATTGCCCGTCTCGCCAATCATGAACGAGGGATGGGGCATGTTTGTTCCGGCGTGAACCATCATGGCCATGTCTATATCGTCGAAGGCCCCCTGATAGACTAGCTCTTGTTTGCCTCCCAGGAAATGGATCTCTCCTTTTTGGCGGCGCTCCATTCGCTCTTGAATTTCGATAAACTCCTCTGCCGGCACCCCCATAAAGCAGATGGATCCGTCAAGTTCTTTTGCCGCGCTGGCCCATGTAAGGCCCATGGCAGCGCCAAGCATTGTGCCTATTTGCAGGTTGTGGCCGCATGCGTGGGCCGCATTTGTGCCTTTCACCACTTCCGGGTGGTCTGGGCTGATAACCCCGTCAAGCTCTCCTAAAATAGCCACTGTTGGCCCTGGCCGGCTTCCCTTCAATAGAGCTTTTACGCCTGTTACCGCCAATCCCGTCTGGACGGGGAGACCGAGGTCTTTTAAAAAAGCTGCAACGACAGAAGAGGTGCGGTACTCCTTGAATCCTAATTCTGCGTGGCTGCCTATCTCGCGAACGAGAGAGAGAAGGTCTTCTTTTTTCTCGTCAATACACTGACATACCTGATCTTTAAGATGTTGTACATTCATGGTGACACCCCCTACTGAGCGGAGAGTTAGCTCGTTTTGTCATTATAACTCTTTTTTTATTGAGACGTATATTTAATTTTGATAGACAGAATATTAGCTATTTTGTGCTGTGATGTGAGTTGGTGTTGGCATCGTCGAATACTGAAGAGATTTTGAGAAAGGCAAACATTGAAAGCTACCTGATTGCGCAGCACCTTTGTATAATACACTGTTGACTAAATTTTATCTACTCTATAGCATTTTTGTTTATTTTTAGGGTTTTTAACATTGGATGGAGGCAGGGGCGCTTGCGGGCAGATGGGTTGGAGTATTTTTTTATTTTTAGTTTTTTAGTTTTTTAGTTTTATATTCCGTAAAGGTTGAAGTCGGCAAGATATGGGGGATACTAGGGTTACAAAGCTCATCGGAAACTTGCTTTGGCAGAATAATTCTTTCTGGGTAAAGGGTTAATAAAATTTTTTCTTCTTTCACCCATAAAAAGGAAGAAATACAGCCGGTATCAAAAAATAGTTTTTTAATCATAGTTTTCTGGAGGATTGAGCCCGTATATAATATCCCCCCTAAATCCTTCCAACATAATCTCTTCATATTTACCAGTAGAAATCAGTTCTTTATCTTTCAACTCTTCAGCCAGCTTGATATATTTTCCAAAGGTAATGTGCTGTTTATCTTCTGGCAACGGGCGATATAATTTGTCATCAAACCCCAGCCTTATTGCGGATGATATTATGCCTGTTTTCATTGTATTAGCTTTTTCTTGGGTGATATACCCATCATTAACCAATCGCCATAAAGTTGCCTGCCTGCTCAACCCATAGTGTTGCTCTATCTTTACGATATCATCAACGTGCAATGTCTGTTTTTCTTTTTTCAGCTTATTTTTAATAAAAGATGTCAATGCCTCGTAAGGTGCCAAAAAATAGGATGCAAAAAGATCCGCTTCTTTTTCTTGAAGATCCTTTTGAGCCTCAATATCTTTTGAACACACAATACTTTTAAAATCTTTATGAAAAAATAAATGATACAGCTCGTGAGCAATAGTGAAGCGCTGTCTGCCGTAAGTCGAAGTCGAATTAATACAAATGATTTTATTGTTCCCATCCCTTATGCACATTCCGCTAACCCGATTGCTCATAGGATAAAGCACAATGGTCAAATCGCCGTTGTTGTGGAGCAAGGAGAAAACATCAATGGGGGAATCCGTATCTTCTCCAAATAGCTTGCGTAAATAGATTGCTTCCCCGTTGATTTCTATCTTCTCTTTCAAATGGATTCCTCCTTAAGCAGCTCTTCCATAAAGCGTAGGTTTAATGCTATTTTGTTCAACGCTGCTATAGCCTCCAAATCTTCCCTGGTAACGCTTTTTGCTCGAAAAGCAATAGACATTGGTGAAAATTCGCTTGTTAAGCCTACAATATATTCCACCGGACACCCAAAAAGTGATGCAGCTTTTTCTAAAATATCAATACTGAATTGCCGTTCATTTTTTTCACATTTCGAAATATAGCTCTGATCTACGTCTAGATAAGCTGCCATCTGGCCTTGTGTTAGGCCACTCTTGCTCCGCAACTCATTAAAACGCTGTCCTATCAATTCATAATTTAGCATCTCATCACCACCCCTCCGCCAATATAATACTCCGAGTCTGTCATAAATTCAACTAATATATTGCTTAAAAATATGACAAGCGGTGAGCAGCAACTCTAAAACTTTCTACTAGAGAATTAAAACATTCTCGAAAGAACGATATGGGCAAGGAAAAATGGAATTTAAAAAGGGCGGTTTAAGAGCCGCCCTGAAAGGATTATCGCATTAAAAGATTGACTAATCCCATGCTGATGCCCGGGAAATATGTAAAAAGAGCCAGACAGACGACCATGGCTCCCACAAAGGGGAAGATCTTTTTGGATATGCTGTCTAACTTTTCCCCAGAAACAGCTGATGCTACAAAAAGATTGGCCCCATAGGGAGGGGTAATAAAACCGATGGCGAGAGCAAGGGTCATGACCACTCCAAAATGGACAGGGTCGATGCCTATCTGTTTTATGACAGGGAGAAAAATAGGCGTCAAGATGATCATGGACGATATGTTATCCACAAAGCATCCTACAACAAGAAGCATCAGGTTGATGAGAAACAGGATGATCCACGGTTCGCTAGATACTGTGATGATCCACGCCCCCACCCGCATGGGGATCTGCTCCATGGTGAGATAGGTGGCAAAAGACATGGAAAGTCCCAGCATGAATGACGTGGCGCCGTTCACCATCACCGCATCCCTAAAGGCTGCTTTGGTGGTTTTGTAATCCAGCTCCTTATAGATGAACTTTCCTATAAAGAGAGCGTATACCACAACAACCACAGCCGCTTCGGTGGGAGTAAATATTCCCCCGTAGATGCCGCCCATAATGATGACCGGCACAAGCAGGGCCCAGAAGCTGTCAACAAAGTTTTTCATAAAATACTTGAGTCCCAGTGTCTTGTCAGAGCGAGGGTATCCATGTTTTTTAGCAGAAAAATAAGAAACGATCATTAAGGCAATGCCTATGATGATACCCGGAATGACTCCCGCAACAAAAAGCTCTCCCACTGAAGCTCCCGATACGACGCCAAAAATGACGAAAGGAATTGAGGGAGGGATAATGACGCCGATAGAGCCAGCGGCAGCGGTAAGGGCGGCGGCAAAGGCTCCTTCGTATTTTTTGGCCCGCATTTCAGGGATCATAAAAGATCCAATGGCTGACACTGTTGCAGGGCCAGACCCGGATATAGACGCAAAGAACATGCAGGCTGTGACAGTGACCATGGCAAGACCGCCGATAAGAAAGCCCACAAGGCTTTCCGCAAGGTTAACGAGCCTCTTTGAAATTCCGCCATAACCCATGAGCGATCCCGCCAGCATAAAGAATGGAATGGCAAGGAGGGGAAAAGAGTCAAGCCCCGTAAAGGCCGTCTGTGCTATCATGGTCAAGGGAATAGGGCTCGTTAAGAACATGGTAAGCGCGGTGGCCAATCCCAGAGCAATGCCGATGGGAAGGCTTAGCGCGAGAAAGAGGGCGACAAACCCGAAAAGTACAGCTATATCCATCGTACGCCCCTCCTCCTACTCATATCTTTTCTCTAAAAAGCCGCTAAAGAGCCTAAAAGCCAGCCGCAGCGCCATAAACAGACATCCCACCGGCACGGCAGCATAGGCCAGGGCCATAGGAATTTGCATGGCTGCGGACAATTGACCCCGCGTCCAGTTCAGATTTGTAACAATCCACCCTTGATAGACGAGGAATACGCTAAAGCCTAGCCAGAGAACGAGAATTAGAAACTCCAGGTAGTACCGCACCCGTACGGAGAGCTTATCCACAAGAAATTCTATCCGCAGGTGGCGGTTGCTCTTAAAGGCATAGCCCGTGCCGAGCCAGGTGAGCCATATAAAAAGATACCTTGCCAGCTCTTCGCTCCACGTAAGAGAATTGGCAAAGACATATCGCATAATAACTTGTAAAAAGATGATGATAACCATGAGGGCTAAAATACCGCAAAGCAGATTTTCCTCAAGGTCGTCCAAAAAGGTCTTTAAACGCTTCATTCAATACGAACCCCCTGTGGTTCTTAAGATGCCTCCTCACCTTTCAGGATCATGTTCAGAAGATCTGTTCCTATCTTAGACTCAAACTCTTTATATACTGGCAATGTGGTTTTTTTGAAAACCTCAAGTTCTTCTGGCGTCAGCTCATTGACCTTCATGCCATGATTTTTCAGCTCCTGGAGCATCTGTCCCTCAAGTTCCACAGTTGATTTCCGTTCTCCGTCCGCATAGAGTTTGCCAGCGTCGAGAACAACTTTCTGAAGGTCTTCTGGCAGGCGGTCAAAGAATATGGTGCTTACCACGAGGGGAGCCACAGCATACACGTGCCCCGTGAGAGAATAGTACTCCTGCACTTCGTAGAACTTTGAAGAGTAAGTGAGGGTTATGGGGTTTTCCTGAGCGTCCACGGTCTTCTGGGCCAAAGCGGTGTAAAGCTCTGAAAAGCTCATGGGGGTGGGGCTTGAACCAAGGAGTTTAAAGGCTGCGATATGGATGGGGTTCTCCTGGGTTCTGATCTTTAGTCCCTTGAGATCTTCCGGTTTTGTTATGGGACCGCGGTTGTTTGAAATGTGCCTGAATCCATTAACTCCATAGCCGATAATACGCATGCCCTGGCTCAGGAGGGCCTCTTTCAATTTTTCGCCAAGAGCGCCGTCAAGGTGTTTGTAGGCTTCTTCGTGACTTTTGAAGATAAATGGAAGCTCAAAGATGTTAAATCTTGGGTCAAAGGAAGCGATGGTCGTAGTTGGCAACACTCCACACTCTATGGTTCCAAGCTGCATGGCTTCTGTGGCCTGTCTGTCTCCGCCAAGCTGGGCGTTGTTATGGATGGAAACGCTTATTCTTCCGCCAGAGTTCTCTTCTACATACTTTTTAAATTCATGAAGCATGGTTGTTGAGGGGTGGGCGTCACTCCCTACAGAGTGTACTTTCATTCGAAACTCAGAGGCAGCCAACGCTGAGTGTGCCGACATGACAAGTAATGCGAGTGCTACTACAGAAATAAGAAATCTCTTCATCGTTTATTCCCCTTCCTATTTAATAGTTGACGTTTATGAATGCTCAACCTCTTATTTTTTCGTTATAAAGGGCCACAAAGCCCTCCATGGCCTGGCGCAGATCTTCAGCCGGAATAGCATAAGCTATTCGAACGTGATTGTCTATTCCGAAGGCGTTTCCGGGAGTAATGGCAACTCCATAGCGTTCCATGAGTTCTTTGGCAAAATCCAGGGGCTTCATGTTGAGCTTTTCTATTGATGGAAGAACGTAGAAGGCTCCCTGGGGGTCGGGGAACTTAATGCCCGGGCATCGATTCAGCGCCGATACCACAATGTTCCGCCGCTCTTTGAAGGCCGCCACCATTTCTTGCGTATGGGCCGCTCCGCTCTTGTAGGCTTCGGCGGCTCCCACCTGAGCAAAGGAATTAGCGCAAGAGATGGTCATAAGGTGAGCTTTGCTTAAAAAGGGAAGAACCGGTTCCGGCGCCATAAGGTATCCAATGCGCCACCCTGTCATAGAAAATGTTTTTGACGTAGAGCTGACGAGGATAACCTGCTTTTTCATTTCAGGATAGCTGGCAATGCTCACATGTTCGTTGTCGTAGATGAAATCAGAGTAGCATTCGTCAGTGACAACCCAGATATCCTTACCCTGAACGAGCGCTATGAGCTCTTCCACATCGCCACGATGCATAAGAGCGCCGGTAGGGTTATTGGGCGAGTTTATGATGATCATTTTGGTTCTCGGAGTAAGAGCCTTTTTTATGGATTCCATATCGAGCTGGTACCGATTTTCTAAAAATGACGGAATCATGACTGGCACCGCACCAGCCAAAAGAGCCTGTTCTCTATATGAAACAAAACAGGGGGTCGGCAGAATAATCTCGTCCCCCGGATTCAAAAGGCCCATCATGGATGTCAGGAGGGCTTCCGAAGCGCCGCTGGTGACAATGACGTTTTGAGGCCCAAAGAGGCAGCCCTTCTTTCTCTCATGCTCTGCAATTGCTTCCCGCAAGCTTGGGATTCCGTTCATGGATGTGTAGTGAACAAACCCTTCCTCAAGAGCCTGTATGGCTGCTTTTTTTGCGCACTCTGGGGAATCGAAGTCGGGACGGCCTATTTCCAAGTGATAAATTTTCTGCCCCTTGCTTTCCAGTTTTAAAGCCGCTTCAAAGATGTCTCGAATGCCCCCTTCAAAGGAACATTGCTGCATGCGAGCGCTTTTCTCATATAACTTCATTCAGATCCGTCCTCTCTTAGTTAACCCTGCCCACAGGTCGTTTTCCAAGAAGTGCATCTCTGACCTCCTGGGCCGGCACTGTTCGAAGCAGATGTAAAGAATCCTGGCTATACCACGCCGTATGTGGTGTAAAAATGATTCTGGGCTCCTTAAAGAGCGGAGCCTCAAGATCAGGTTCCCACTCGTTCTCAATAACGTCAAGGAATGCGCCTGCGACTATTTTTTCCCTTATGGCCCAAAGCAACGCTTCTTCATCGATGAGAGAACCTCGGGAGGTATTGATGACAAACATACCCGGCTTCATATGAGCGAAGGTGTTTTTATTGAGAAGATGGTGGGTTTCTGGTGTAAGGGGCACGTGCAAGCTGATGATATCGGCAGTCTGAAACAGCTCTTCAAGGGTATTTTTTCCTTCTACGCCAAGCTCCGCAGCAGCGTCTCTGTTGAGGTAAGGGTCAAAAGTCGTGATATTTCCAAAGATACCCTTGGCCTTTGACGCCAAAAGCTGACCTATTTTACCGAAGCCGATTATGCCGAACTCCATGGCGCCAACCCTTTTTGGGGCCGGGAATGAGAGGTGAGACCACTTTTTTTCGTTCTTAATGACATGGTTGAAGAACGGGATGTATCTGGCAAGGCACAAAGCGGAAGCCAGCGCATGGTCCGCAACTTCCCTAATATTGAAACCTGGAGTATTGCAGACCTGGATGCCCCGGGCCGTGGCAGCTGGGATGTCAATATTGTCGGTTCCCATTCCTTGGCGTACAACAACCTTGCATTTTTCCAACTTATCGAGGACTTCTTCTGTTATTGCAGCATCTGCGATAATGAGCCCGTCAATTTCAGGCAGCATTCTTTCGAAATCTTCTTCTGTTTGGATGTTCATCACCTGGGCATCGATTTCTTTGAGTATTTCCTGTTCTATTTCTACTCCATTCTTGTTGACGACGCTAAATATGCCAACTTTGTATTTCCACATTCACAATGCCTCCTGCCTTAGCGGATATCTTTTATGTGAGGCCAGTTCTCTATATTCCCGTAGCTGAGCTTGCCGTCAACGAAGGTGTAAAGAGATTCTGTGTCTTTTAATTGCTGTACGGGCATGGTAAAGGGATCCCCGTCTATGATAGTGAAATCGGCAAGATAGCCCTCTTTGATTTTTCCCAGGATATGGCCCATCCCCGCCGCTTCTGGGGGATTGACGGTGTAGATGCGAAGGGCCTGTTCGAGAGTGAGCGTTTCATCTGGATTGAGGTAGCTCAAAGGAGTGCCGTCCATTTCGCTGCGTGCTACGGCCGCCCATATGCCTAACCATGAGTTTGGAAGCTCCATGGGGCAATCACTTGACCCAGTGAGCAACAGGCCTGTTTCGTAGAGGGTTCTAAAATTATACAAATAAGGCAACCGGTCAGAACCAAGGCGTGACGGGGCCATCACCCTGTCTGTGTAAGACTGGGTTGGCTGAATGTCTGCCACAATGGGAAGGGTTTTGAGCTCTTCTATTTGTTCAGGATGGCAGACTATAAGATGGTTGAACCTGAAGGGCAGGGCCGGTTTTTCTATGTTCGAAAGAAGCCGTTTTACAACCCGGATGCCCTGCTCTATGGCAGCATCGCCGATCATGTGGATCTGAACCTGGATTGAACGGCTGGCGGCGTCATACAGAAGGTTGTAAAGTTCGTCATCAGAGTAAAGGAGGATTCCTTTTTCATCTGCTTTGTCTGAATAGGGAGAAAGAAGGGCTGCAGTGTGCCCGCCTAAGGATCCATCGAGAAAAACCTTTAACCCGCCGTAGCGAACCCAGGTATCGCCAAATCCAGTGCGGAATGTAAAGTTTGGAAGGGCGTCATGGTATGTGTTCACCCGAATTGGCAATGCGCCTTCCTCTGCGAGACCCTGAAAGGCAAAAATATCTTCTCCCAAGCCGTATGACCGGGCATCGCTGGCATGAACAGATGTGGTTCCTGTTTTTGCCACGATGAATCCGGCCTCGGCAACGCCTTTTTGCATCTTTTCGGGAGTCTCATACTCTTCTTCTACACGTCTTAGAAGGGGCATTGCCGCCCGTTCAAAAATATTGCCTGTGAGTTGGCCAGAACTATCCCGCTCCACTTCATCAGAGGAAAGGTTGGGAGATTGCAGAAGCCCTCCCTTTTCAAGGGCCCAAGTATTGGCTACGTGGGCGTGGCCGCAATATCGGCTTAGAATAACGGGATGAGGCAGATTTAAAGAATCAAGCACGGAACGGGAGAGTTTTTCGGGTTTTTCCCAGTTCATTTCGTTGTATCGAACGCCCCGTATCCATGAACCTGCAGGAACCTGGCGGGCATAGTTTTTAATAGTTTCTAAAAGCTCGTCGAGGGAGCGGATATCCTGAAGATCAAGATATAGATTCTGTTTGGCGAAAGCTGTGAAATGAAAGTGAGCATCTGATATACCTGGCATAACAAGATTGCCGTTGAGATGTAACTCAGTGGTTTTTTTATTTTCTGCCTTTTTTGCGGCGTTTCTAACTTCCTCTAGGGTACCGACAGCGATAAAACGGTTTCCCTCCACAAGTAACGCCTCTGCAAAGGGCTTATCCGAATCGCCTGTCCAAACTTTTCCTCCATAGACAAGAAGTTGTTCCATTATTTTTCCTCCTATCACCATCGTGAGCATCTTACCAAAACTCTATATGATAAGTATTTGTAGCGTGAATTTTTTAAACATACAATGGATAATAATACCAAAGAGAAGGGAATGGTGCCAGGTCTTGAAAATGTGCAATTGTGTCAGAAGCATGCTGTAATGGGAATGTTGAGATAAAAGACAGGGGCCGCTCAGATCAACTGAGCAGCCCCTGCTATTACCTGTGTCTTACTCGTGAAACTATACGCTAATGCACATTTTCAAGACCTGGCACCACTACGTTATACATTACGTATTCGTTGTACCCCGTAATGAGGCGCATGTAACCAGAAAACTTTTGGTCAATAGAACTGTCGCCGGTATCTATGAGCAGCGGAGAACCTTCTAAAGCATGAAGCTTTGCCGGCGTGCAGAGAACAAGAATATCGTTACGGGAGAAAAAACGAAGAACTTTTGAACTTATCTGCTGATTTCCTCGCCCTAGAAGAAAACCTTGTCCCCCGATAGGAGTAATTATGAGCTTTCGCTTTTCGTATTGAGCACAGAGTTTTAAGAGCGCCTCTTCCGAAAGGTCTTTCTCAACAAGCCGTTTGTTAACAATACAATCGACGCCCAAAAGGGAGTAGTCAAGTTGAAGGACGGTCATTACAGATCGTGTTGTTGTTCCGGGCCCTATGACATAAAGCGTGTCGGAATTCATTTCGTTGGTAACAACATGGGCCGCTATAGCCTGGTGAAGCGCCTCTTCTGATATCGAGCTCCCGGCTTTAAGGCGCTGTACCCTCCTCTTTTCAAAGGGAATTTTGAGGTATCCATAGAGTTTGGCCGTAACAATGCCCTTTCTGAAAAGGTCTTCATCAATATCCATGACCTCCGCACTTTTTTCCCGTGTTTCGCTACCATTTAAGTACAAGAGTGCCAGCTCTCCCGCCTGTTGGGGGGAGCAGCCAAAAACGGCAGAGTGTATTTTTACTCCCGAGGGGATTCCTAATACTGTGAGATTTGTTTTTACACTTTCGTAGATGTCACGGGCTGTGCCGTCCCCTCCTGCAAAAAGCAGAAGATCTACCTTTTGATCGAGCAGTTCTTTTGCGGCCCTGAGGGTATCATCTCGTGTGGTGTTTTTTTCAGAAACTATCCCTTTCAGGAGGGTCTGGGTTGAAAAACCCCATTGCTTTGCCACGGTTTCACCCATATCGCCGGGAAAGGTTATAATTTGTATCTGCTCTTTTATACTTAGAAGCTGTTTTAAAGCCGCAGCGGCACGACCTGGAGAATGGGGGGCGGCTCCCATTTCCAGAGCGCGCGATAATATGCTGAGGCCATCGGTTCCCTTGAGCCCAACCTTGCCACCCATGCCCGCTATTGGATTTATGATCAGCCCCAGCTTCTTCATTTTGATTTATTCCTCTGTTTCTTTTTTCTCAAAGTATCCCTGATATTTTTTATTGTAGACCCGCCATGTGATGGCCCATTTTTCCGGATCGTCAAAATACTCATGATGTACATGGTGGATCGTGCTGTTGTGAGGTGCTGTCTTCACAATCTCCGGGTTTTCGTAAGCTTCCTTCACAATCTGTTCTGTAATGGCAAGGAACTCGTCGAGTTCTTGCTTGGAATAAGATTCCGTAGGTTCGATAGTGAATGGTTCCGGTACAATCCATGGCTCATGGCTGGTCCAGTAATGAACGCCAAAATCGAACATCCTGTTCTGAACGTCGTTTGTAGTGATGCCTGTTTCTTCTTTTAGTTTCTGCCAGCTGTAACGAACCTGTTCAATACGATGCTCCCCTTCTGCATAGGGTGCTGACGCTCCCCGAATGGCCAGAATCTTTCTAAACATATAGTTGTTGTTTAAAACCGCTACTCTGGCAGCCTCTTTAATTCCATCGGCCCCCAAGGCTCTAACCCATGCGTAAGCCTTAAGAATGGCCGAGATGGTTCCGTAGAAGTTTTTGTTTTTTCCAATGGTATGGGCAAGGTCGTTATTCAAGAAGAAAGCCCCTGTCTCCAGATTCTTTTCTACCACGGGAACAGGAAGGAAGGGCTTCAACATATCGGTAACGCCAACGGCTCCGCTTCCCGGACCGCCGCATCCATGAGGAGCGGAGAAAGTTTTGTGAAGGTTGAAGAAGCAAATGTCAAAACCGGCTTCCCGGGCCCTGGTAATGCCCATAATGCCGTTGAGGTTGGCCTGGTCGTAACTGCAGAGTCCGCCAACGCTGTGCACCAGGTCTGTGAACTCCTTAATGCGAGAGTTGTAAATGCCAATGTCTTCAGGGTTTGTAATCATGAGAGCCGCGGTACGTTCCGACACGGCATTTTTAAGGGCTTCGTAATCCGGCCGCCCATCTGCACCGGGGTAAATGGTGATTACCTTGAAGCCTTTGAGTTTCGCCACAGCTGCATTTGACGGGTGGGAATAGATGGTTGTGATGATTTCATCTTTGGTTTCCGTCTGTTTGGTATGTTCAACCCAGGCCCTGATAATAGAAATTATCGAATAAAGGGCCTGAGAGCCGCCGCCTGTTTGCAGGGAGAAGGCATCCATGCCGGAAATGGCTCTCAAGGCATGATCCATGTTATAGATAATTTCGAGAGCTCCCTGAACTGTAGATTCATCCTGATAGGGATGAAGTTTGCTTATTTTGGGATTGCGTGCCAATTCTTCATTTATTTTAGGATTATATTTCATGGTGCAGGTTCCTTGCCCAATGTCGATATTAAGATCAGCGCCAAGGTTTTCCTGGGATAGGCGCAGATAGTGCTTCAACACTCTCATCTGCCCCATTTCAGGAAGATTTGCATAGTCTGAACGAACCATGTGGGAGGGAAGTTTTGCCATAGCATCTTTTGTGCTGTTCTGAATGCCTTCCTCTATTTCAGGCAAAAGCACTCCTCGCTCACCTGGCGTAGAGAGTTCATAGATAATAGGCTCATCCCATCGAGCCTGATGGAAGTCTCTCAGTTTGGTTTGCATATTCATTCCCATGAGTGTTCCTTCCTTTCTTTTATGCAAGAATTTCGGCCAGAGCTGTGATGAGCGTATCCATGTCTTCCTGGGTCACAGTCTCTGTTACGCAGTAGAGGGCACACTCACCGTAGCCGGGGAATATTTTTGAAACGTCAAGGCCGCCAAAAATATTCTTGTCCAGAAGAGCTTTGTTGATTTTTTGCACCGTTTTTCCAGTACCGTCAAAATTCACAAGGAACTCTTTGAAATGAGCTGTTGATGCAAGAGGAATTTTGACGCCCGGAAGCTCTTCCATCCTCTTCATGAGGTATTGGCAGCGCACATAAATGCTCTCCCCAAGCTCTTTCATGCCTTTAGGGCCCATAAGGGCTAGGTAGACTCCTGCGGTGATGCCCCAAAGGGCAGCGGCGGTTCCTACAAATTCCTTTGCGTTCTCCCGTTCGGCAAAGGAGGTACGTTCCCAGGCAACGTCTCCAAACCCCCATTCTCCATGAGAGGTGGGGGCAATGCCAAAAAGCCGGGATGGATATTCTTTGATAAAGGTTTCATCATCTCGAACCCCCATGAAACCGCCTCTGGCCCCACCGTAATAGGTGTGCATGCCGAGAGGCTGTATGTCGCCGCACACGATATCAGCGCCGTAACGGGAAGGTGGGGTGAGCAATCCCATGGAGGAAGAATCAACCCCTGTGACCATGAGGGCACCGGCGTTATGAAGAATTTCTGCCATTTTTTCGCCGTTGGGATCTATGGTGCCGATAAAAGATGGGTTTTCGAAGTAAAGAACTGCTGTTTTTGACGAAACAAGACTCTGGAGTTTCTGAAGATCAAGGCAGCCTGTTTTGGGGTCGCATGGAACATAGGCAATAGTGAGATCAGGGTTGCAGTAGTTTTTTATGACCGACATGGTTTCAGGATGAATATTTTCTGCCACAAGAACCTCCTGTCGGCCTGTAATACGAGCGGCCATTCGAATAGATGTAGCGGATGCCTGAGCCCCGTCATATGTGGGGACGTTTACTACATCCATGTCTATAAGCTCGGCCATCATACTTTCATATTCGAAAAGTGCCTGAAATCTACCATGATCTTCGTAGGGCTCCCCGGCGTAGGCGGTGAGAAACTCAGAACGTTGGTTAACTTCGTCACACACGGCTGGAACGTAGTGGTTCCAGCAACCTCCGCCAAGAAAACTGATATTTTCAGATATTGTTGCGTTTTTAGAAAGAATCCGTTCGATATGACGCTTCAGCCCTGCCTCGGAGAGAAGAGGGGCAGGAAGGTCAAGAGGACCTTTAAGTTTAAGCTCTTCAGGAATACATTCAAAAAATTCATCAATGCTTTCTGCTCCTATTTCTTTTAACATTTCTTCTTGAATATGAGGAACAGAGTTAGGAATATAAGGATATACAACCTTATTCTTGGCCATGAGCTTCCTCCTCTTTCTTGAATTCATGGTGTTCAAAGAATACATATTTTGACGATAAACTAATAGTACAAAATACTGATAAGAAACGAATTTGAGATTGCTCTGCGTATTTTACTTGCTGATAGTAGGCCAGTCTGTCAAATCGCCAACACTTTGAAGCCCATCAACAAATACATATTGAGGGGTAACATCTTTTAATTTCTGGGTGGGCATCCCCCAAATGTCATTGTTTAGAACGACAACGTCTGCTTTCTTGCCAACTTCCAAAGTTCCAATGTTTTCATACCCCATAGCTTTGTAAGGATTGACAGTGTAAATTTTTAGGGCTTGTTCCAATGTAAGTTTTTCTTTAGGCGTCCATCCTTCTTCAGGCTTACCGTCGGCGCCAGTGCGATTTACAGCAGCCCACACACCTGTCCACGGGTTGATGGATTCTGCCGGAGTATCGCTCGAACCTGTCAAAAGCAAACCGCCGTCATAAAGAGAACGCCATGGATAAGCCATTTCAAGACGTTTTTCTCCCAGTCGAGAAGGGGCCATATGCATATCACTAGGTAAAAACATGGGTTGAATATCACAGACAACTCTGAGAGATGCCATTCGTTTAATTTGATCCGGCCTGCACAGCTGTGTATGAGCCAAACGAACCGGCAAAGAATGGGAGGTTGTTCCCCGTTTTGACACAACGTATTCTATAGCGTCAAGTGCCTGATCCAGAGCCCTGTCTCCTATAACATGAATCTGCGCCTGAATACCTCTGGACTGACATTCTTCAAGCCAGGCCTTAACTTCGTCAAGGGAATGGTTTAAAAGACCGCAACTTTCCGGATTGTCAGAGTATGGTTCTGTGAAGGCTGCGGTAGCGGCTCCGAGTGATCCATCCAGAAATGTTTTCCATCCCTGATATTTAACCCAGTCATCACCTAAACCACTTGAAATTGGCAGATTGGGCATAAAATCGAAATAGGCAAATACTCTTAGTGAAAGACGATTGGCAGCTCTGAGAGACTGGTATACCTCGAGACTCTCTTCAAGACCATAGGAAAAAGCGCCGCAAGGATGGATCGCTGTTAAGCCATAGGCAGCAATTTCATGGCACTTTTCTGCAACAAGCTCGGTAACTCGCTCTTGAGTGTAGAGACTTTTCTTCATTTTTTCCACTACATTAAATCCCGCTTGCTCATGAAGTATGCCGTTGAGTTTGCCGTCAAGTCCTTTTACGGCTCCCTCTATGTCTGCATCTAAGGGAATGCCGCATTTCTCCAGCGCATTCGTATTAACCACATTGGTATGGGAACAGATACGGGTTACCACGATAGGATTAGGCAAGTTCAGGGAATCAAGATCTTCCCGGGTGGGAAGAGCAGGTCTATCCCAATGTGCCTCATTTAATCTGGACGCATACACCCAACTGTCCGAAGTAGAATTCTCAGCGCCTTTTTTTATTCTCTGCAAGAATTCTTCTTTACTTTTAACATCGCTCAAATCTATAGCTACTTTATATTTGGCAACAGCCGTCAAGTGGAGATGGCTGTCTGTCATGCCTGGAATGACTGTTTCTCCCTTGAGTGCAATTTTTTTAGCCTTTGCCGCTTTCGGATGAGATTGCACGCTGCTTTTGCTGCCCACAGCAATTACCTTGTCTCCCCCAAGAAGAAGCGCTTCTTCTACAGTACCTGCGCCAGTCCAAACTTTGCCGCCCTCTATTAACAAATATTCCATGGTTTAAGCACCCCTTATTTACATATTGATTTTCTTGTCAAATTAAATGAGCAACTTCGATAAACCCACAGCTATTTCCGGGAAAAAGGCCAATAAAATGACGGCCAGAATTTGTAGGCCCATGAACGGCACGCTAGCTGCATAAATATCTGAAATATCAATATCCTTAGGAGTAGCTCCCTTAAGATAAAATAGGCTGAAGCCAAAGGGAGGTGAGATATAAGCCATTTGAAGCAACATCATAAATACGAGTCCCCACCATAGAGGATCGAAGCCCATTTTTGTCATCAATGGAGAAAGGATTGGAGCTGCAAGCATAATCATGGCTGTGGGTTCCAAGAACATTCCAAGAAAGAATACAAAAATATTCGCAGCAATGAAAACTCCCCATCGCCCACCAGGAAGGGAGGTCGCAATAGTCATGACAAGCTGGTTTCCACCTGTTCCGGAAAAGACAGAACCAAAGGCAAGAGCTCCAGCAACAATCCATCCCACCATAGCGGTTATTTCAAGAGTTTCCCATGCTGACTCCGCTACCATCTTCCATGTAAGACGGCGGCTCATCACACCAAGCATCAATGCCCCTGCTACGCCAACTCCCGCAGCTTCTGTAGGAGTCGCCGCTCCTGAAAGGATGGAACCCAAGACAAGGAAAATTAAAATAGTAGGAAGGATAATTCCTTTAGAACTTTTTATTTTTTCTATAAAAGTTGCGCGATCTTCTTCTGGAAGAGCTGGACAAAAGCCCTTGTCAAGAAATGATCTGGTAAGGATATAGACACAGTAAAGAAAAGCAAGAAAGAGACCGCATGTTATTCCTCCAGCAAAAAGACCACCGACTGATACTCCCGTTATAGCCCCATAAACCACCATAGTAGTGCTTGGCGGAATAAGCTGTCCAAGGGTTCCTCCCGCAAGAACCGACCCCAAACTGACTTTTTTATTGTAGCCATATTTCAACATTTGAGGCAAACCGATGAGTCCCAGTCCGATTACACCTGCGGCAACAACACCGGAAACTGCCCCCAAGATGGCTCCTACCACTATAGTCGTAACAGCCAATCCACCTCGAACGCCTCCAAACCACTTATAACAGGCATCATAGATATCTTCAACAACTCGCGTTTTTTGCAAAATAAGGGCCATGTAAACAAATAGAACAACAGCTATAAGAGCGAAGTTGTTCATTGTCCCCCATACAGCCGTTGTTAGAAGAGATACGCCGCCAAAGCCCCAGAGACTCCACGCAAAAATAATACTGATAAAACAGAGAGAAAAAGCAATGGGAATCCCTAAGGCTAAAACCGCAAAAAGAACACCAAACATCGCAAGAGGTACATATGAAATGGTCATGTTTTCTCCTTCTTTTTACTTTCCCCGGCACTCCCGGATTTTTATGCTGAGATTGCGAAAAGATTGCACCATAAGCAGTAGCGTTCCTACAGGAACAACTGTTTTAAACCACCAGATTGAAGGATTGAATGCTGTTTGATGCATGGATTTTTCACCTATCATAAAGGATTGCCATGCCCATGGAACGCTGATGTAAATGAGAATAATACAAACGAATAGGATGACACACTCTGAAACAATCTCAAGACGAATTTTACCTTTAGGAGAAAGATATTTTTCTAAAATATCTACACTTACGTGCTTTTTTCTTGCGTGGCAATACGCTCCTCCCATTATGGCCTGAATACCAAACATAAAAAGAGATATTTCGAAACTCCAGTCAGGCATGTTGTGAAAGACATATCTCATGAAAGCGCTGTAAACTATAACTACGGCCAAAGGAAGTGTCAGGTAGGCTAATAATTTATTGATCTTTTCCATCAACGGAGATTCTCCTTTCGAGCAATTGCATTGAAAGGCAGAGTGAAGGTTGATCATTAAGAACCCCACCTTCACTCTGTCAAGAACAAAGATTACTAATTGCTACTGCCCATATCCATAAAATCTTGCTTCTTCCTCGTAACCAAGCTCATGGAGTACACGGGCATATATCTCTAAATACGCCTGACCATTGGGAGCCTTTTCAACATATTCTTTATAAACTTTCATTCCGACTTTCTGCATTTCCTTAAAATCTTCTGCAGGGAGACTTACGACTTCCACACCGCTTTCTATCCACTTTCTCTTGTAAAACTCATCACTAGAATGCATTTTCAGGGCAGACTGATATCTGGCATGATCCATTGCTAGAAGCACTATGGTCTTTAGATCTTCTGGAAGAGCTTCCCATTTCTTAGGATTCACTGTGAGGAATTTGCTTGAAGTTGCTCCAATATGAACTGCCGGATCAAGAGCATACTTTACTACTTCATGGAATCCCATTTCCATATTTTCCTGCCAGTTTGTCCACTCCGCTGCATCGATGGTGCCAAGCTGAAGTGCAGTATAGATTTCAGGACCAGACAATGATACGGCAGAGGCTCCTAAAGCCTGGTAAAACTGTGTGCCCATTCCGCTTGTACGGATATTCATTCCCTTAAAATCCTGAATGGACTGAATGGGTTTCTTAGCGAGCATTAAGGGTTCTGGTGTGCAGGCGTCAAAAGTTCCGAGGAGCGTAAGGCCGTGTTTTGCATAAAGTTCTTTCATAACTGGATAAGCAGCCCTATCAAGATACATAACTTCATGGTAGCTGCGAATAGGACATCCCGGACGGGTGGCAAAGGCTGCAAACATAGGATCTTTACCAGTCCAGTAGCCTGTTGAACACATAGAGAGTTCTACAATGCCGTTTTTAATAGCATCAAAAGAATCGAAAACTGGAAACAAAACACCAGCACCAAAAGGTTCTATTACAAGTCTGCCGTTTGAAGCCTTATTAACCATTTCACAAAATTCTTGAATGATCTTGTAGTCTTCCGTTCCCGAGAGAGAATGGGTTACCGCTCTCCACTTGTAAACAGTGTCAGCTGCTTCAGATGTTTCTGGGTTCATAAAACCACATGCCAAGAACAACGCGACACATAAAGCAAAAATTCCTATCTTCGACGAAACTTTCATTTTTTCCCCTCCCTATTAATTGTTGGAATAACTGCAAACATACTCTACAATTTCTTTGCATTGCAGCTCAAATGAGGTTGATGCAGGGAGCACGTAAAATTCCCCTTCTCCATACCGTACCCAGCTGCAGGAAGGATGGATCTTAACCTCAATGAAGCCCGAGGTTATCTCTACTTTTTCTTCCCCATCTGTAGAAAAAGAATAACGACCTGGCAACAGAATTCCTATCGTCTTTTTCATTCCTTCTTTTGTCCAGAAAGTTCTGCTCGTAACTTTTCCATCGTTATAGACATTTGCGTTGACAGCTATATCCACGTTTTTAATCACGTTCATACACATAGCCCCCCTAAATTTATGCTGAAAGCAAGAGTCAATTAATGCCGAAGTTTTGATATACTTCATGGTTTCCGCGTTTTCCACGCAGGGTTTCTAAAACTCCAATTAAAATATTAATTGATTCAAATTAAGCACCTTTTGGAGATAAACGCTATTCTGTCAAAAGAAGCATGTCTTGTACAGATGCAAAGAAGCGGGAGATCATTTGAAATATACGTGTTAGAATCATTTTGTATTCTTGGGATACAAGGTATTCATAAGTTATTTATAGCGTATTTTTACCTTTTGTCAAGTTTTGAAATTGGCAAGTGTGGCAATTTAAATGAGATGTATCTTAAAACTGTTTAAACAAATACATCTGGTGATGTGAAGATATTCTTTGACAATTCACTTATCTAACTTTAAAAGATAGTTTTACTTTTTGCTTTACTAACGTTTTTAAAATGAATAATTCTTGACAAGGCTGCTGGCATCTTTTAGTATTCAATGGATACAGCAACTTGAGTAAAACTAAAAATTGAGGCTTGTAAAGAAACACAACGCTCAACATAATTGCCAAACTATACTTTTTTTGAAAAGAATTGGTACAATATTATAAAAAACAAAGATGGTTTTTGTTTTGTTCGAAAAGCTGATTGTATAGGGGCTCTCAATGGGCCGCCTGTATTAATAAAAACCCATGTTGGGGGGAGTTCTTGTTGAGACACCGTTCGCAAGTTCAATCATCTGTAGATTATGCGTATAAGGAACTGCGCCATAAGATTATGAATAAAGAATTTAAACCTGGACAGCGCCTTCCGGAAATCGCTATTGCTGAGCAGTTAAATGTAAGCCGGACCCCTGTGCGGGAAGCCTTTAGGCAATTGGCGAATGAGGGGCTAATTAACATTTTCCCTAACGAGGGAGCAAGCCTGGTAAACCCTTCGAAAGAAGAAATAGAGAACACCTTCGAAATGAGGGCCTATCTGGAGTGCCTTGCCATTAAAAAAGCTGTGCACCGAATTACTCCACTTCAGCTCTGCATGTTAGAAGAAGAAATTCAGAAAGAAGAAAGCATCTTTGCCGCAAAAGACCTCGATAAGTATCTGGAAATCAATAATGCTTTTCACAAAATCATCGCAGAGGCCAGCGGAAACGTGGTTTTATACGAATTTATAGTAAGCGTGCTCTCTCGCTCTTTTGTATATCTGGTTCTTTTTGAGTCGTTTTTTGATTTTGGAGGAAATCCAAGCCTCGATGAACACAGGGAAATCGTTAAGGCATTGAGAAACCGTGATGAAGAAAGAGCTGTTGAATTGATGCGGGCACACGTTCTCACTTCTGCCGAGGGGATCCGCGACGGAAGTGGTGCCAGGTCTTGAAAATGTGCAATTGTGTCAGAAGTATGCAGTAACGGGAATGATGAGAGATAAGACAGGGGCTGCTCGATTGAATTGAGCGGCCCCGTTTTGATTTGTTGCTTTGTGCCTAGATAGTGAAATCATGCACCAATGCACATTTTCAAGACCTGGCACCATAGGGTAAAATAGGTAGACTTAATAAGTTGAAATACTGTTCAGGGGGGCACAAAATGACCTTTTCCACTGATAATAAATACGACTCCAAAGAAAAAGTACAAGTCGTCGGTCGATATGGATTGCGAAGCCAAGTTTTCTTTTTGGGCTTCCTGAGCATTGTTGCTGCGGGGATGGTATTGCATTTTGCCAGAGGAGTCGTGATGCCGCTTGTAGTAGCCTGGCTTATTTCTTACATTTTCAAGCCAATGATCCGCACCCTTGAGCGCAAAAAAATTCCGCCTGTTCTTTCTATCACCGCTCTTATAGCGGTTTTTCTTGGGCTTTGCCTATTGGCATTGAGCTTTCTGTACAGGCGCTTAGTTCCTTTTGCAAACGCTTTCCCTTCGTATTACGATAAGCTATTGCTGCTCGTGCAAGAATTCGGAAAAACAAATGACATTCCTACCGAGCTTTTACTTGAGTTTGATTGGGGGAAACGGCTTACCGCTTGGCTGATTACTTTGCCTGGAACAGCCATATCGCTCGTTAGCAACCTGTTTCTCATGATCGTTTTTCTTGTTTTTATCTTATTAGGGTCCCCCACCTCATCGGACAAATTAAATAGGGCCTTTTCACCTAAGACCTCTGTGCGTGTGCAGCAAATTATCGACTCCATATCAAAACAAATCGGGAGATATTTGACCACTGCAGTCGTAATCAGCGCAATGACGGGGATAGCCGTATGGATGGCACTGAAGCTCATAGGCGTGGATTTCTCTGTAAACTGGGGGGTTTTAGCCTTTCTGCTTAACTTTATTCCCTATATTGGATCGATTTTGGCATCCATTCCGCCCATTCTTGTGGCATTAGTAAAGTTTTATCCTGATTTTACACCTGCCATCATAACGGCTTTTGCATTATTGTCTATTCAGGTGGGTATTGGCAATTTACTGGCTCCAAAGGTTATGGGAGACACCCTTGATATTAACCCCATTGTGGTGCTTGTTTCGTTGCTCTTTTGGGGATGGCTGTGGGGAGGCGGTGGTGCTGTTTTGGCCGTTCCCATTGCAGTGGTAATAAAAATCGTATGCGAGAATATCCCTTCTCTCCACCCCGTTGCGATTTTCATGTCGTCAAAGTAATCGGTGCCAGGTCTTGAAAATGTGCAATTGTACCAAGAGAATACAAAGGGGGCGGCTTTAAGCCGCCCCACTTTCGGAGAGGAGTTGCTGCTCTTTGCGCTATACAGAGAAGGAAGCTTTTCTTTTTAGGGGTATTAATTGTGAAAACATGCGCTTATGCACATTTTCAAGACCTGGCACCATTTATTGTTTCGATTAAGGCCTTTTCTATCTTCTCCGCTATTTCTTTGTTCATATTTATAGAGTAGATCCTGACTATTCCCTGGTTGACGTAGCGATCACGTAAATAGATATTCTTTAAACGCATCTTTGCGCATATCTCATACGCACTTATGCCGGTGATTTTTTCATCCACATTAATTTCAAGGGTGGGGTAAGAGCATAGACAGTATTCGGATTCAACAAAAGTCGCGCTAATGCCAGGAATTTTCTCTATTTCTCCTTTTATTCCTTGCAACAACTCTATAAGTGATGCCTCTTTAGCCACAAAAGCTTCTACGTTTAGATTCTGCAACGCTGTCAACAGACCTACAATATTTTCTTTGCTCACTTTCATGGCGCGCCCTATTCCATGGCTTGGAGTTCCCCGGAATTTATCTTTTGGTATGAAAGAGCTTGGCGGGTTCCATTCGTCATAGGCTTCTGATGGGGCTTCCAACATTTGGATAGCAGCAGAAGCTATGAGATCTTTGCGACCGCAGAGGATGCCGCTGTTCTGAGGTCCGCGGATTCCCTTGCCGCCGCTGATGCATACCAGATCGGCCCCCATGTCTATAAACTTATGAAGGTTTTCTATTGGAGGAATTTCTGGAGCAGCATCTACAATTACAGGGATATTATACTTTTTGCCAACTTCGATAACCTCTTCGAGGGACGGATGGCTTCCTGTTCTTACAACATAGGCAATGGCAGCTGTTTTTTCTGTGATCATAGATTCAATGTGCCATTTATTGGTGATATATACAGAAAAGGGAGCAACTGGCGCGTGGGGGATTCCTACGCCGATAAGTTTGGCGCCAGCTGCCCGTATAGCATGGGTATATCCGCTAATCTGGTGGCAAGGCATTATGACTTCGTTCGGCATGTCGGTTGTATCGGGCAGCCGATCCATACGAGCCACATCGTAGCCACAAATACATGCTGCTGTAGCCAAAGTAAGAGCTGCACAGGCTCCACCTGTTACAAGCCCCGCTTCAGCATGAGTTTTTTCTGCGATGATCTTAGATGCGGCTGCCTGAAGCTGATCTAGTGGAACAGAATACTTTGCTGCCTCATCCATGGCATCCAAAGTTTCTTTCTCCATAATGGCGCCGCCGTATCTTGTGAGGGGCCCATCCACATTGATAATCGGTTCTATTCCAAATTTCTCGTAAATTGTCATGGCTACTCCTCCATTACTAAATTTATGATTGGTTACTCATAAATCGTTCCGGCAGTTTCCCGGCCTGAAAATAGGGCAGGAAGACCGCCCGTATGCCAAAATAGAACGCGGCTTCCAGAGGGTATCAATCCTTTTTCTAAATAATCAAGAAGTCCGGACATGGCTTTTGCTGTGTATACTGGATCTAACAGCACCCCTTCGCTGCGTGCTACATGTTTAATTGCTTCCGTGCTTTTCGGGGTAGGCACATCATATTCTCCGCCATAGTCAAAGCTGACATGGATGTCGCTTTTGCCGAAAGATAAATCTACCCCTAGGAAATGCGCTGTATCCCTACATGCATTCAAGATGTCGTCTTCCATAGTAGGATGCATGCCCGAGGTGCAATATCCATATATCTTCACTTTTGATTCAAATAGTTTTTTTGCCACGAACAGTCCGGCATAGGTTCCCCCGGCACCAAGGGGGGTTACGATGTAATCAAGATCATCCAGGGTCATTCCCAAATTCTGTAATTGATGAACAAGTTCAGCCATGGCCCATACATAGGCCGCATGGCCTTTTGGGAAAGGCGCTCCCACCTTGAGGTAGAAACAATTATGACCTGCGTCTTCGAGCTCTTGTATGCGTTTTTTGCGCATTTCCTCAGTTCTGTTGAGCCCGTCATAAAGGTTCTCTCCCTCATTTAATTTGATAAGGTGAACTTCGGCTCCTAGCGTTTTATCTAATAACAAGTTGCCTTGGCATTCAGTAGGGATGTTGGGCCCAAAGAGATAGAGAATCGTTTTGAGTCCGCATTGTACGCATGCTGATACCATCTGTCTGCACCAATTTGATTGGATTGAAGCGCCAGTGATAATATAATCGGCTTTCGCCGCTAAGGCGTCAGGAAGAACGAATTCGAGTTTGCGAGTTTTATTCCCCCCTAATTCGATCCCCGTCAAGTCGTCCCGTTTAATGAATAGTTCTATGTCATACTGGCGAGAAAGTCTTGGGAGCTTATGCAGAGGGGTTGGAAGGAAAGCCAGATTGACCCGCGGCAAAGCTTCCTTTAGTTGATTTAGCGTTCTTTCTATTTCTTGAATGTCTTTCATTATTTGATCTCCCCTCTTATCAAGAGATGTTTTTGCAGTCTGCCCTGGTTGTTAGGTCTAATCCCTTTTTAAAACTACTTTTTTCACTGCCTGGCTGGCCGCAATCAAGATAGGATCGTAAACAGGGGCTACAGAGGGAGCATATACCAAATCGACCTCTGATAGTTCGGCGACTGTCATACCTGCTGTTATTGCCGTTGCAAGCAAATTTATTCTTCCTGCGATAGATTCACTGCCTATTGCCTGGGCTCCAAGAAGTCTTCCCGTATTTTTATCGAATATAAGCTTTATGTTGTTGTCTTTTCCCCCAGGATAATATGACGCTTTATCCTTTTTCACTATTTTCGCCTCTTCTGGCAGAAATCCGGCTTCTCTCGCCTGATCCACTGTCAATCCCGTTGATGCTATATACAGATCGAAGACTTTTGTGATCTGGGATGCCAGCACTCCTTTAAACGTACTTTTATCACCCGCAATATTTCCTCCGGCAATTCTGCCCTGCTTATTGGCAGTTGTTCCGAGAGGGACATAAGTTTCTCTTTTTGTTATAAAATTAAAGGTTTGCACACAGTCTCCACATGCCCAAATCGACTCATCAGAGGTTTTCATGTACTCATCTACAACAATAGCGTTTTTAATTCCTGTTTTTAGTCCAGCGTTTTGAGCCATACTGGAATTTGGCCTCACACCTATGGAGACAATGGCCATGTCTGTGTCAAATATTTCACCGTTATTTGTTTTGACCCCTACAACATTGCCATTTTCACTTATAATCTCGCTTACTGTTGTTCCGGTATGCAAGTACACGTTGTTCTCTTCTAAGTTTTTCTTCACCGCGTTGGAATATTCTTCGTCAAGAAGAGGCAGAAGCCGTGGCAAAGCTTCAACAATTGTGACCTCTATGCCTAAAAAGGATAGCTGCTCCGCCATTTCAAGGCCAATGAACCCTCCACCCACGATAAGAGCTTTTTTCACATTTCTTTCTTTAATCGCGTTTTTAATAGCCATTCCATCCTCGACGGTTCTAAGGAAGAACACGCCATTGGCATGAACGTGGGGAATATCCGGTATTATTGGTGACGCTCCCGTCGCAATGACAAGATAATCATAGGGAACCTTGAAAAACTCATTTTTTCTTAAGTCATAAACATCTAGGGTTTTACTGTCTGCATCAATTTTAGTTACCTCGTGATGGATGTATGTGGAAATATCCCTTTTTTCTTTTAATTCATCTGGGGTAAAATCCGCCAACTTGCCTTCCGTTTTAACAAGATCCCCTATGTAATATGGCAATCCGCAAGCACCATATGCTATGAACCCTGTTCTTTCGTACACAGAGACTTTTATGTCAGGATCCATTCTTTTTGCCTTCGAAGCAGCACTCAATCCAGCGGCTGTTCCACCAATAACTACCAGATGCTTCCCCACCTTGGTTCACACTTCCCTTCTAAAACCTTACGTGACTCTTTATAATTATTTGCCGTTGCCATACTTTTCTAATACGCCAAGTTCACCCATTAACTTTTTGAGCTCATCAAATTTGGGCCCTACAAAATCAGAATAGGGTTTTCTCAAGTGACCACCCGGCAAGCCCAGGATCTTCAAAGCAGCCTTAATGACGATTGGGTTAGACAACTGGTAAAGACTTTCAAGAAGCGGAAAGTATTTAAAGTAGGTTTCTCTGCATGTTTCCATTGTTTTTACGCTATCCCACGGACGGGAAAACAACGCGACTTCCTCAGGAATGATGTTCCCTCCGATATTAGCTGTTCCGTTTCCGCCAATAGCAAGGGTGGGAATGACAATTGAATAGTTTGGATAATCGCAACAAAGAATATTAATTTTATCGCCACACAGACGTTTTACCTGCACCAGTTGTTTTACATGAGGCATGGCTTCTTTATCCACAACAAAGTTTGGGTGTTTTTCAGAAAGCCTGGCAATGGTACTTGCCTCTACAAGAACTCCTATTCTTGATGGGTTGTTATAGATACCACAGGGAATATTAATGGAGCCCATGCATGTATCAAGATGGTCATAGGCTGCGCCTTGAGGAATCAGCACATATGGCGGTACCGTAAAAATAACGCCGTCTCCACCCTCGCCTTCAATATACTTCGCAAATTCAACACTTGACTCCGTAGTATTTGACGAAGCATTGAAAAAAACTGGGATTCTTCCCTTTGTCATTTTTATTACTTCTTTGACGATCGCTTTCTTTTCTTCAATAGTAAGCAGGCTTGTTTCGCCACATGATCCCAAAACAAACAATTGGGATGTTCCATACTTGATTTGTCTTTCAATAAGAATTTCAAACCCGTTATAGTCGATAGTGTCGTCAGACTTGAAAGGAGTGGGCATTGCCACCCATGAACCAGTAGGTTTAAACATAAGAAGTGCCTCCATTTGTATTTAAGTTTTAGTCGTAATCTATTTAAAAAGTACCGCTAATCTTCTTTTTTTATTTCAACAATCAAATCTAATTCCACAGACGTATTAACAGGAAGCTCTGCTGTGCCAATTGCGGATCTGGCATGTCGGCCAACTTCTCCCCAAAGTTCTACTAGCAGGTCTGATGCGCCATTAATCACCTGCGGCTGCTGATAAAACCCTGGTGCGCTATTAACATAGCCCACTAATTTGATTATTTTCGTAACTGCATCGAGGGTCCCAAGCTCTTTTTTCAAAGAAGCCAGGCAGTTGAGACATGCATCCCTAGCAGAGAGTACTCCTTCTTCTAAAGACACTTCTTTTCCAACTTTACCCAGGTACCTTCTTTCCCCGTTGATCAACGCCGTCTGTCCAGAAGTAAAGGCCATATTCCCAGAGATTTGAACCGGAACATAAGAACCACCAGGAGTTGGGACATCAGGCAAAACAAGACCTAATTCAGCAAGCTTTTTTTCAACATTCATATAAACATCCTCCCGTAAAATATCTTTTGAACAAAAAGGCGCCTGTTAGCTGTAGCTTACGGCATTTTCAAGTTTCAAAAACTTCTGTATGGCAAAGGCAATGGCAAAAAGAACTATTCCTAATAGAGAAACCTTAAAACTAGGGAAAATTAGCGCTATGCCTGCTATAACAAAAATAGCTCTCTCAACGACTTTGCACCTTCTAAACAAATATCCAGTTATAGCGACGTCAAAACAAAAGACCCCGGCAAAGGTTGTGATGACAGTAAACAATATTTGAGAAAGGGTTCCGTCCAAAAGGAGAGCGGGCTGAAAAATAAAAACATAGGGAACACAAAATATTGGAATCGCAAGTTTAAAGGCAGCTACCCCGGTAGACCATGGGCTTGTTTCCGCAATTCCGGCAGCACCGTAAGCCGCTGTAGCTACAGGAGGAGTTATATTACAAAGAATTCCAAAGTAGAAAGCAAATAAATGGCTTCCTAAGGTATGCAGCCCCATAGATGTCATTGCGGGAATTAATAGAACAGAGACGATTATGTACACCCCAACGGTCATCATTCCTGTGCCCAGTACAAGAGCAGTTATCATGACAAGAGGCAAGAGTATAAGGGCATTTCCTTTTGCAATTTCCACCAGGGAGGTGCTTAATGTATATCCAAGGCCTGACTGCATAACACACCCTACAATAATGCCTGCGCACGCACAAGCTGTTGTAACGGAAAAAGCCATCTGGACACCTGATTTTAAACCTGCGCATAAACTTTTAAGGGTGAATCGGGTTTCTTTTCTTATAAGGCTCACCGCAAGAAGAGAAATTATTCCCCAAAACCCCGCTCTGACCTCGCTAAAACCCATAACCATTATTAAAATCAGCACGATCATGGGCACTGCCAAATAGCTTCTCTGGAACAAATACCCCCAAGAAGGCAAATTGGCGTGATCTTCATCGGTAAGCTGTTTGAGGTTCCATTTCCGCGCCTCCAAATGGACTATCACATAGAGGGAAAAGAACCATAAGAGAGCCGGCACCAAAGCAGCTTTGCATACTTCGTTGTAAGAAATGCCAAGGAACATCGCTATGATAAAAGCCGCCGATCCCATGATGGGAGGCATAACTTGTCCGCCAGTGGAAGCCGCAGCTTCTACAGCCGCTGCAAAGGGCGGTTTATATCCCATTTTCTTCATAATTGGAATGGAAACCTGACCAGTGAGGAGGGCATTTCCTACGGCTGTTCCATTAACCATTCCTACTAGCGTACTAGAGACTATTGCCACTTTAGCAGGGCCACCAACAGATTTACCAACAAGCTTCATAGAAAAATCCATAAAAACATCCAGGATACCCGTTTCTATAAGCAAGCCGGCAAATATAAGAAAAACAATGACAAAGCTGGCAGAAGCACCTAACGGAGAGCCCCAAATACCCTCAAGATCCAGGTATTGGATATTAATAATTTCACCAATAGTAAAGGGTGCGTGACTTAAAAATCCGGGGAACCACGGCCCGGCGTAAACGTAAAAGAGGAAGAACACACTTACTATCACGATACCTAGACCAACGTGCCTTCGCGCGGCCTCTATGGTTAAAAAAAGGATGATACCGCCAATGATGATGTCGTAAGTATTTGGATTCCCCGCACGTAAAGGAAGAACAGTGCTGTTTGTAAAGGTATAGTACAAACTCACAGCTGCCAATAACGCGAATAGGATATCTAGCGATATCAACCACTTTTGGCCACTTGACTTATGGACGTCTTTAATCCTTTTTTCTATAGAGCTCAAAAAAACTAATACCAGAATAACCAAAAGGTGTGTCGCCCGGTGCTGGAAAGCTTCAAGTTGACCTACATAGGACGTAATTATGTGAAATAAAGCAAGCGATACAGTAACAAGACCAATGAAAGTAGAAAGAATGCCATTTTTTCTTAGTTCCGACCAGATGGTTTCTTCGTCGGGGATACCTAATATATGTTTTTTTATGTTAGCAAGCATAGGCCAACCCTCCTGTTTAATACTCTACGCACCGGTAGACACACTCTTTTGAAACGCTTTTTCTAAATTGACATCAAACTATTTAAGGGGCATACCCGCCTCAGGAATTTCCATACCCTTTTCTTTGTAAAATTTATAGGCTCCTTCGTGAAGAGGAAGCACTGTTCCACGAAGAGCGTTCTCAAGCTTAATCTGGCTCTTAAATGAAGCTGGCGCAGCGTCAACGAATCTCTCATAATTTTCCCAAAGAGCTTTGGTTATTTCATAAACCAGGTCTTCAGGCAAATCTTTGTTGCAATAGAATCCACCGCCATAACCAACTGTGGTGATATCATTTTTCACACCAGAATATGCACCAGCGGGGATAATCCATTTTTCCATACCATATTTTTCAGCCATTCTATTTAGCAAATCTTCAGGAAGCTGCAGGATATCGACAGCGGAAAATGTGTCTACATCCATAAACGCGGAATTAGGAGGCATTGTCAAAATTGCATAAAAATCAAGGTGTTTATCTTTCATCAGAAGAGCTCCGTCTGGGAAACCTACATACGTTGCTTTTCCAAGCATGTCATAAGAGATATTGGCTTCTTCTAGCAAACGGTCAAAAACGATTTTTCCCGTAAAACCTTCCTTACCAGGGCTAAAGGATTTACCTTTTAAATCATCTAAAGATTTGAAACCTTGTTCTTTTAGAAACAGGATGTGAAATGGTTCAATATATTGGTTTCCGATGTATCTCAAATTTTTTAATGGCTTTTCAAAGGGAACTCTACCTTCCCATGCATCAAGAGCCGTTCCACTATAGGAATATCCAATCTGTGCTCTATTGGCATCTACGTCCCTGCAGTTACTTACTCCGCCGCCAATCGTAGGGGAAGCGTTTGCGCCTTCTACCTTTTCTGTAATAATGCTTGCCAAAACTGACCCGCCGGAAAACCACGTGCCGCCCACAGTGCCTGTCGCTATTTTGAGGTATTTCGTACCCCCACTGGCCAAACCAATTCCAGAGAAAAGAAAGATGCATAATAACACTGACAAGATCCTTACTAGCTTTGTGTTGATTTTGCTCATGACCTTACCTCCTTTTAATCTTGTTTAAAATAGAGTGTTCAAACATAAGCACACCTTTAAATGCAGACACTTTCGTTAGACTCCTGTGTGGTTTTCTCCACAAAAGACAAATCTTTTAAGATGTTATTCAAATGTTCAGTCATAAGTTGGCGCGCTTCTTCTTTCTCTTTGTTTTTTATTGCCCTGTATATGGCTTTATGGTCTGACCCAATAGTGCTTCCGGCCTGATTTCTCAACCTCTCAACAATTGAAGAGTCTTGGCCGCCGTGCCGAATGACACGCAAGGCGGTTTCAATAATTCGATTCTTGGAGGCCCTGGCAATGGCGTCGTGAAACTTAACGTCAGTAACTGCCATACTCTTATTAGAAGCAAGTAACTTTTCCATTTCGCATAAGATTTTTTCGATTTCCTGCAAGTCTTCCAAAGTTGCGTTTTCAGCCGCAAGGGCGGCAGCTTCAGACTCTAAAGCACGTCTCGCAACCAAAATATCTCGCACATACGTGCCTTCTTCTGTGAATAAAAATTGACTAAAATCCCTTAAAGATTCTTTTTTCTCTTGCAAAGAAAGAAGATACTTAAGGTATTCTTTCCCTTTATCGGAGAGTATCCTTCCCTGAAAACCAATCTTGTTGAGAAGTCCACCATCGTCTAACTTTCTTAGAATCCGTCCAACAGTGGCCTCTCCAAGTTGAAAGCCCTTCTTATCCAGAAAAACACGTATTGCCCCCGCACCCTGGGGACTGTCGTTCATGGAAAAAAAAGAAAGAACTAGACATTCAATTTTTTTATTGCTCATCTGTACCCCTCCTCGCTGCTCATCACTGATGAGTAGCTTGTTATTATTATAGTCATTTTTTGCACAATGTCAAGAAGCTGGAGAAGCTGGTGCCAGGTCTTGAAAATGTGCATGAATGAATTTTTTCACAAACTGTGAGCTTTTGCTCGCTTTTGCCCATTTACATGACCCAGTGTGGTCTTATATATTTAAAATGTTGGGGGGGGGGAGAAATATGACTGATAAGAAAAAACATAAAGCAAAAAGCGCTGATGAAATTCGAAGTAAAATACGGGAGCGATATGGAGCTATTGCGCAATCCGAGACATCGTGTTGCGGCCAGGGTGCTTCATGCTGTTCACCCTCCTCCCAACCTGACATTTCACAAGTATTGGGATATTCTGATGCAGAACTTTCCTCCACAGCAAAGGGGGCAAATATGGGGCTTGGTTGCGGGAATCCTCTAGGAATTGCAAGCCTTAAGCCTGGAGACATCGTTTTAGACCTGGGAAGCGGAGGAGGTTTTGACTGTTTTCTTGCAGCACAGGCTGTTGGAAAGGATGGTTTTGTTATAGGAGTCGACATGACTCCCAACATGATTGACAAAGCACGCTCCATAGCGGAAAAAGAAAACTATTCCAATGTGGAGTTCAGACTCGGGGAAATAGAACATCTTCCTGTAGCAGATGCCTCTGTGGATATTGTTATATCAAATTGCGTTATCAATCTTTCTTTTCATAAGCAGCAGGTTTTTTTGGAAATATACAGGGTGCTTCGCAAGGAAGGGCGAGTCGCTATTGCTGATATAGTAGCTTTACAGAATCTTCCGGACGAAATTCGAACAAATCAGAACGCTTATAGCGGGTGTGTTGCAGGAGCGGCCCTTGTTAAAGAAGTAGAAGAAATGTTAAAAAATGCTGGTTTCAAAGATATTATAATTACAGTAAAAGAAGAAAGCCGTGAATATATAAAAGACTGGTTTCCTGGGAGTGGCGTTGAAAATTTTGTGCGATCCGCATATGTCGAAGCTAAAAAGTAGCAGTGCCAGGTCTTGAAATTGTGCATTCCAGACTCTCACCGTATAGATTGCGCCCATGCTGGGCGCACACAAAAAAACGGCCTCGAAAGAGGCCGTTTTTATACTCAGCTGAGTCTTAAAGCTTGACTACGTTTGCTGCCTGGTCACCTTTAGCGCCAGCTGTCACTTCAAATGTAACTCTCTGACCCTCATCAAGAGTTTTAAAGCCATCACCCTGAATAGAGCTGAAGTGAACGAACACGTCTTTACCTTCGTCGCTGGTGATAAATCCATAGCCCTTTGTCGCATTAAACCATTTGACTGTTCCCTGACTCAAGTTGTTGCCTCCTAATTAAACGAGTAGCCGGCAAGTAACCAGCGATAGTAAAATTATCACATTTACATACAACGGTCTAGTAGGCGCCTTTCTTTTATACAAAAAACATTAAATGGTGCCAGGTCTTGAAATTGTGCAAAAGTGCACGGATTCACATAAAACAACGAGAAATCTTCGCTTTATAAAAATGATGTCTTAACAACTTTACAAAAAGTTCTTTATCTCTCTTGAATCTGTACCTACATGCATAATTTCACTTTTTCCTTTATGTATGCTATGTTATAAGGCATGGCAAGACCACTCCGAATTGAGTTCCCAGGAGCTCTTTACCATGTCACTTCCCGAGGAAACGCCCGGCAGAATATATTTAAAGACGATCTGGATCGTCGCCAGTTCCTAAAAATTTACGCCCGGAACTACAGTCGGCTTGGGTGGAGATGTTACGCCTATTGTCTTATGTCAAACCATTATCATTTTGTCATTGAAACACCCCTGCCTAATTTGTCCGCTGGCATGCGGGATTTGAACGGGAATTATACCCGCTTCTTTAACACGCGTCACGAACGGGTCGGCCATTTATTTCAGGGACGCTATAAAGCTTTTTTAGTCGATCGCGATGAGTATTTACTTGAAGCCGTTCGCTATGTAGAGCTAAACCCCGTTCGGGCGGAAATCGTAGCCAGCCCTGAAAAATGGAACTGGAGTAGCTACCGCAGCACTGTCGGGATAGCGAATTCGCCTGTTTGGCTTCATAGTCAGGAGGTGTTACAGCATTTTAACGGTTCTGCTTCTCAGGCAAAAATGGAGTATTCTAGTTTCATATCTGAGGGAATACCTCATTGTGATTCTATATATGATCTCGTAAAAAAGAACCTCTACTTAGGAAATGACAGCTTTGTGGGAAACATAGAAAAGGCCATTCGAGATCAGAAAACTTTATCCTCCGAGATTCCTCGCGAGCAACATCCAGAGAGCAAACCACATAAAAGTCTTTCTTATTACGAAAAAGCCTACACAGACCAAAGGGAAGGAATGGCAAGAGCTTACGAATCAGGCGACTTTACCATATCCGAAATTGCACGTTTTTATCAGGTTCACTACAGCACCGTAAGCCGCGTTGTCAAAAAATTTCGAAAAGAATAATGGTGAAGAACGGTGCCAAACTTTGGAAATGGGCAGTTTTATAGATGATGTACAAAGTGACATAAAAAAAGGGAAAGGTCCTATTACAGGCTCTCCTCTCCCTAGTTTTCCTTTGAACAAATGACAAAATCCAAAATGAATAAAACTTTCCTCTATCTATATTCCTCTCACAGTCTCTATATTCCTTACTTATCGCTCTACTTGGTGCCCTGAATCACTAATGCACATTTTCAAGACCTGGCACCATTTAGCTGGCTTCGAGGGTAGATGTGCAGGCTGGACATCTGACGGCTTTTTCTGGAATCTCCGTTAAGCAATATGGGCAAATCTTAACGGGAGCTTTGGGAGCAGGTTCTGGTGGCTTGCGCAGCCGGTTTATATTTTTAACAAGAATAAAAACAGCAAAAGCTACAATGAGAAAGCTGATCACCGTATTTAAAAACACCCCCAAATTCAGTGTGACCGCACCCGCTTCCTGGGCCTGGGTTAAAGAAACATAAGGTTTGGGAGTGGCACCTTCCTTAAGCACCAGATAGAGATCTTTAAAATCCACGTTTCCCAGGGCTAAGCCAATAGGCGGCATAATAACATCCTTTACAAGAGACGAAACGACTCCCCCAAATGCGCCGCCTATAATGATACCCACAGCCATGTCCAGGGCATTCCCCTTCACAGCAAACTCTTTAAACTCTTTTATTATTGACATTTTCCTTCCCCCCTGTCATTAAAAAGGTATTACATTATAATTATGTTGATTATAAACAGAAAGCTAAAATGTAACAACAGACACTTTTTCAACAAAATTGCAAAACAAAGTCTGTTTCGCGAAGGCCTTTTTGATACACTTGTCGGAACCAAAGTAGGCAATCTACACAATACGTTTCAAGGCATCTTAAGATCCGTCTGCTTAAAAAACACCTGCGGCTACTATGCAGAATCTGATACCATGACACTATAAGTTCATAAATATTATACACAGCTAGATGGCTTCTAAACGCCATTATCAAATAGAGCGCCAATATAAAACAGGCATGATACCGCTATGGGTATGCAAAAATTCAAGACCTGGCACCGTGGGGGTGGGAGAATGAGACGATTTTCTATTTTGATTGGGGTTATTCTTTGTTTGAGCACTGCTGCCTTTGCTTTTGATGCCACCACTTTTAAGGGGCCGAAGGTAGAAGACCTTTATTTAGTTATTGTGCGGGATCCTGACGCCCAGCTGCTGGCCCTCGAGAAAGATGAGATTCATATTCTTTCTGACATTGCCCGGCCGGCTGATATAGAAAGGCTATCACAAAATTCTTCTGTGCTTATGTCCCTGGCCAAGGGGTTTCACGGCTTTTTCTTCGGTTTGAATCTTCGTACTTTCCCTTGGAACCGCCTTGAACTGAGACAGGCCGCCTGGGAAGCCATCCCCAGGGAGAAGCTTGTCCGCGATCTTTTTGCGGGGTACGCCGAACCCCTTTCAACTTTTTTGCCTCCTGCGTCTCCTTATTTTGAGGATGACGTGGTGAAGTATTCCCATAGTTTTGAAAAGGCTAAGGAACGTCTGGGCAACGCCGGCTGGAGCTGGAACAATAAGGGGATTCTTATGGCCCCAGCAGGGGAAGGCTCAACAGAGAAGATTACTCTTTCGCCCATGAAGCTTCTTTCTCCCACTGCTCAGGTGGCTCCAACAACCGCGGAGATTGCCGAGCGGATTGCCGCGTCTCTTCGGGGCATTGGCGTTCCCATAGAAGTGGAACCTATGGATTTTTCTGCCATGATCGCCCGCCTCGACGAGAGGAACTTCGATTCTTACGTCATGGCCTGGCAGATGACCCGTGACCCTGACTCCCTTTTCGCCTTTTACCATTCTTCCATGGATGTAAAGGGCGGCTACAATATTCCCGGCATTGCTGAACCTCGCCTCGATAAGGTTCTTGCTGAGCTTCGGTGGGCTCCTGACGAAGCATCTGCGCGGCAGGCTGCTTCAGAAAGCCAGAAGCTTCTTGCGGAGCTTGTTCCCGTGATCCCAATTTATAGCCGCTACTTTATTACGGCAGCATCTTCTTCGTGGAAGGGCTACGTGACCACTCCCTACGCTACAGCGGATAATACGTGGAGTCTTTTTCAGCTGGAACCAGCCTCCGGTGCTATGAAGCCGCTCCGCTGGGCCCTTTCAGATGAGCCCCGTTCACTCAACCCCCTTGCTGCAGGTTCGGCCTATGACTGGAGTGTGCTGGGATTTATCTATGATGCCCTCATTACCGTGGATCCGGAAACTCTTCTGGATTTGCCGTGGATTGCAGAGTCATGGACTATTGACACTGCCGATGGGGGAACAAGGCTGACCTTCCATCTGAAGGAAGGGCTCATCTGGCAGGATGGCCGTCCCATTACTGCTGGAGATAGCGCCTACACCATTCAGTATCTGCGAGAGCACCAGCCGCCCCGCTATTACGATTCTGTTCGGGATGTGGCCTCTGTAGAGACACCTGACGACCTGACCCTTGTGGTTACTATGAATTCCACCAGTTACTGGCACCTCCACAACATTGGCGGTCTGCCCATCTTCCCCCGCCATGTTCTTGAGCAGGTAAAGGACTGGCGAAGCTGGAAACCGGCTGAAACCTGGCTTGACAAAGATAAAAAACTCACCCAGCTCATGGGGTCGGGGCCTTTTATTTTCAGAGAATACCGTCCCGGCGAATATGTGCATCTTACCCGTAATCCCGCCTTCTGGCTTCTGAACAGCAGGTGAAAGAGATGAAAAATTACTGGTTGCGAAGGGTTGCAGGCTCTTTTCTGGTGCTGCTCGTAGTGCTCATTTTAAATTTCTTGCTTTTTCGCCTTATGCCGGGAGATCCTGTGGCCTCTATTCTCGATCCACGCTTTTCTCCTGAAGCAAAAGCTGAGTTACAGCGGCTTTACGGCCTCGACAAGCCTTTAAGCTTTCAGTTTTTGCTCTATATGAAACAGATGGTTACTTTCGAGTTTGGCTATTCCTTTTTAACAGGTCGCCCTGTATGGGATGAGCTGGCCTCGCGCCTTCCCAATACCGTGGCCCTTCTGGGGAGCGCCCTTTTCCTTTCCGCTCTTCTTGGAACCTGGCTCGGGATCCAGGCTGCGCTGGAACGGGGCCGCTGGCTCGAGAAGATGGTGCTATGGAGCGGTGCCGTTTCTTTTTCTTTCCCTTCTTTTTTCGTGCAGCTGGTGCTCCTCATGACCTTTGCCTACGCTATTCCGGTTTTCCCCTTGCGCGGGAGCATTTCTGTTCCTCCGCCCACGGCCTTCTGGGCCAGGGTTTCTGACTATATGTGGCATCTCGCCCTTCCTGTAAGCTCTCTGGTTCTTCTCAGTTTTGGCGGATGGGCCCTTTACGTACGAAATCTTATGGTGAGGGTTATGGGTGAGGATTTTATTCTCATGGGCCGTGCCCGAGGACTTCCACAGAAGCGCATTGTCTGGAATCACGCTTTCCGCACCCTCCTGCCTCCCCTTTTGACAATCCTCCTTCTCTCTTTGCCCGGAGTTATTTCAGGAGCGGTCATAACGGAAACTGTTTTTTCCCTCCACGGAGTGGGACGTTTTCTGCTCGAAGCGGTGACTGGTCAGGACTACCCTGCTGCCGGAGCTTCCTTTTACCTTTTAGCCATCATGACGGTGTTCTGCAACCTCGTCGCAGACCTGCTCTACGGCCTGGTCGATCCCCGTGTCCGCTTTGAAAGGAGGGGGCGCTGATGAGAGGCCTTTTCACTCGATGGAGTTTTATCACTCTCTTGCTCCTTCTGTCCGTCGGTTTTCTTGGGTCTCACTTTTTTACCATTTCTCCCAACTTAGAGGTGGCGCCGCCCTTTTCAACGCCCTTATGGCTTAACAGGAACCTTCCTCCCACCATGGCCATAACCCTTTCAGATACGTCGGTGGAGGCCCATGTGGATTGGGAGTATGAAGCCCCATCCCAGGTTCATCTTTCTGGGAAGGTGACCCTCGCCGCTCCAGCAGCCCTTATCTGGGAAACCCCGTCAAAAAGAATGATTCTTCAGAAGCTCCCTGGAGGAGCCAGCTTCTTTGACATTGACAGCCGAGACCTCTCCTTTAAACAGATGCTGGGGCTCAGCCCCTTCACCCAGGTAGCCGGAGCGCTTTTTTCAGAGAAGGGGAAATACTCCCTGAAGCTGGAACCTGCTCAGGCCATAGATGGAACCATCATCCTCCACCTGAAAGGAGGCCGATGGGGATTTCTGGGAACTGACCAGCGGGGGCGGGATATTTTTGCCCTCTTTATCGCCGGAATCCGGGTTTCTCTTATCGTCGGCATTTCTGCTACCCTTCTCGCTTCTTTGCTGGGGCTCTTCTTCGGCCTGGCAAGCGGATATAAAGGAGGTTGGGTGGATGGGGCCATTATGCGCGCCGTGGATATTCTTCTCTCCATTCCCATTCTTCCCATCCTTATGGTGCTTGCCGCTTTCTGGGGCAAGGGATTGTGGCAGCTAGTGCTCATACTTTCACTCTTTTCGTGGATGGGAACCGCCAGAACAGTTAGAGCCATGACGTTATCGCTGCGGGACAGCTATTATATTGAAGGGCTGCGCGGCCTTGGCGCACCCACCTTTTATATTCTGTGGCGCCATCTGCTGCCCGAGACCCTTCCCCTTCTTCTGGCCAATATAGCTCTGGGCGTTCCCGGAGCCATTCTGGCAGAGGCAGGTATCTCTTTTCTCGGCCTCTCCGACCCCCGCATCATCTCTTGGGGGCGAATGCTTCATGAAGCCCATTCCTTCGGGGCTTTCACCCAGGGGGCGTGGTGGATGCTGATCCCTCCGGGATTGGGCATTACTCTGCTGTGTCTGATTTTCCTTGACCTCGGCAAGTTTCTGGAGGAACAGGTGGATCCTCAACTGAAGGAGGCTCGTCGGCTATGATTGAAATCGTTGATCTTTCCATTACCTATAAAACCGAAAGCCACGACGTGTCAGCTGTAAAGAATGCCTTCCTCTCCATACCCCGTGGGAGGATCACTGGCCTTGTGGGAGAATCAGGGAGCGGAAAAAGTTCGCTGCTTATGGCCATTCCAGGACTCCTCCCTTCAAACACAGAGGTGTCTGGAGCCGTTATTTTCGACAATCTCAATCTTATCTCTCTCCGGCCGGAAATGCTCAACGCCATCCGCTGGAAGGATATCGCCCTCATCCCCCAGGGGGCCATGAATTCCTTTACTCCTGTGCTGACCATTGGGAAGCATATAGAAGAAGTTCTCGCAATCCATCTTGGACTTTCGGGAGAAGCGCGCAGACATCGCTGCCGCTCCCTTCTTGAGGAAGCTGATCTTGAGTGGTCCCTGGCCAATCGGTACCCTCATGAACTCTCTGGGGGACAGAAGCAGCGTGCCGCCATCGCCACAGCCCTGGCCTGCGACCCAGACTTTCTTCTCGCTGATGAACCGACTACCGCACTAGACGTCATTACACAAAAGGAAATTATCCTTACTTTGGAACGATTGGCCCGAGGCAGAAACATGGGCCTTCTCCTCGTAACCCACGACCTGCCACTGGCCGTCCAGATCTGCGACGCCATCGCCGTGATGCATGAGGGAGAGATCGTGGAAGAGGGGGCCCCCGCTGATATTGTCACAAAACCTCGCCACAGACATACGACACAACTCGTGAAAGCATTGCTGGAACTGGAAGGTGAATACGTATGACAAACCCTATAGCAAAGACAGATAAGGTTAGCGTCTTCTACCCCTCAAGGGATGGTAAAAATTCGGGACAATGGGCCCTTCGCAACATTTCCCTCTCTCTTCAGCAGGGGGAAAGTCTGGCTTTGATAGGAGAATCAGGAAGCGGAAAAACTTCACTTCTCAGGGTTCTGCTTGGTCTGATAAGTCCAACTGAAGGAAATGTGGAACTCTTTGGTGAGAACATCGACAAATGTTCCCACTCCCAGCTTATAGAGCTGAGGAGAAGATGCGGCTATGTGCCCCAGGATCCTTACGGAAGCCTGCCGCCCACCCTTACCGTCCTCGATGCTGTGGCAGAACCCTGGATTATCGTGAATGGGCGAAAATCTCGTCTTGAGGCCTATAGCAAGGCCCGCCGCCTTTTAAAAACCCTCGGCATAGAAGAGGAGCGCATTCTTCTATCAAGGGTCCGCTCCGGATTATCAGGGGGGCAGCGTCAGCGAGTTTCTATTGCGCGATCTCTGATTCTGGAGCCTGCCCTGCTGCTGTGCGACGAGCCCACAAGCATGCAGGACGCTTCTACCAGAAGTGAAATTATCCATGTGCTCAATGAAAGGGTGAAAGAGGGGATGGCCATGGTCTTTGTCACCCATGATCTCTATCTGGCCCGTGGGGCGGCAAAACGAGGCATTGTCCTCCTCGAGGGAGAATGTTGCGAAGAGAACTCTACAGAAGCCCTGCTCTCCGCACCGAAACATGCCTATACGAGGGCGCTTGTAGCAGCTATTCCTACGCTTTCCGCCATACGTGGAGACTCAGGAAAAACCCTCCGGCAAGGGCAGTAACCCCGATGAAGGTCATGACATTTCCCAAGCCAAAGAAGCCCCCTCCGTAGCTGATGATAAAAGGGGTAAAAATAAAACCCGATTCCATGAGCAGGGTGCCGATGGCAATGCCTTTGGGCCTCAGCCGCTCGGGAAAAACATCTGGCATAAGGGCCAGTATCATAGGAAAACCTAAACCCATTCCCAATCCATAGATGAGTCCCAAAAGGAAAAATGAATGGTTTGAAAAGGCAAAGCGCGTTCCAACCACAACAGCTCCCATTAAGGTGATGGCAAGGGCAGCTCCTGTTCTTCTGTCGATGAGGTCCATAAATCTCGTGGCAAAAAGCCGCAAGGAAAGAGAAACCCCGGCATTTGCGGCCACAAAGGAGCTGGCAATCAAACCTCGGGAGCGTATAAAGGCCGGCATATACTGTAATGTGGAGGTATTGACAAAAGACCAGGTTAAAAGTGTTAAAACAAGAGGCCAGAACCCTTTCACACGAACCATTTCACCCCAGCTGCCCCATTGCTGTGAAGAAGCCGGAAATACCACCTTTGAATCTTGGTCTGGCGAAAGGCTGTTTTCCTGAGAATCTGATTCAGAATTGACTTTGCTTTCTTTTGAGAAATTTTTGAGTTTCGGGAGGTTTTTTGAGATCAGGAACGTTGCAGCAGCGACGGCCGGTGCCAGGGCCAGAAAAGCTTGGACACTTATGGAGGAAATAAGAAACTCACTTAGAGGCACTATGGAAAGTTGCGGCAGCACATAGGCCACGGCTATCCACGCATAGAGGCTTCCCCTTCGCTCTTCCGGGATGCTCAGGGCCTGATACGTGGTCACAGCAAGCATGACAACGCCATAAAAAAGACCCATGAGTCCTCGAGCAACAAGGAGGGCATTAAAGGATCGGAAAAAGAGAAGAGGCATAGAGCAGCAAAAAAGAAAAACCGATGCGTAGAGAAGGCTTTTTCTCACCCCGAGCCTTTCGTTTAATATGCTGCCTGCCGGACGCATAAGCATGGAACCCACACTGAAGATACTCATGAGCCAGCCAGAGAGAGCCAAGGGGATCCCCTGCCGCTGCAAGGCTACAGGATACAAAAAGAACATAGATAGATAGGCTTGCCCAAGATAGGTAACGAGCCAGCACAGAAAAAAGGTCCGACGATCATACTCCGATGTCATGCCATGGGCCTCCCTTAAATTACTCTGCTGATTTAATCGAAAGACGGTTTCTGCTCTAGCTTTCGCAATGCCGCTTCAAGGTGCTTGCACTGCTTGCGATTGACAAATGCCGGGCAGGTACATGCCCGGTGAAGGATATCCACAGCATAATCTTCAGAACCGTGGGCAATGAAAATGGTGGGTGTGATTCGCTCTAAACGGACAGCATTCAAATCTGCCTTGAGAACTGCTTTTCCTGAATGCTCATCAATAGCCTTATTCGACAGCAGGTCCGCATTGCTGTTTTCCTTTCTTGGAACCCACTCGAAGGTTGCCTGGCATCCTTTGAGCAGACTCTGGGCTTCCTCCCAGAGTTCCTTCAAGTGAGGGCTGTTGACCTTCCACTCTTTTTTCATCTGACAAATAACGAGACGGCTATCTCCTCGAATCACAATTTTTTTAATTCCTCTAAGCTGTATTTCTCGAAGGAGGAGGAGCAGACCTCCGTACTCAGCTTCGTTATTTGTTTGTGAGCCGAGGTAGGCAAACTTTTGCCATACCATGTGTCCTTCTTCGTTGTACAGAACAGCTCCAGCCCCGGCTTCACCGGGGTTTCCCCTCGACGCTCCGTCAAAATGACCGCTATACATTGTTGTTACCGCCATTTTTCTGCCCTATGGCTTTAAGGAAACGCAGGGTTGAATCTTCCCACCGCGGCATAAAAATGCCGAATTCTTCTAAGGGGAAGGAGTCAAGAGAGCTCATGGCTGGACGCTGGGCAAGGGTTCTGAATTCATTGCTCTGTGCCTGAACAATGTTCTTTTTCCATCCTATTTCTTTAAGGGCAAAAGAAGCCCACTCATAACGGCTGCACCGTCCGCTGCACGACAGATGATAGGTTCCCCACGCGCGAAGGGTTAGAAGTTCCATTACACGCTCCGCAAGATCAGGTGCGTATGTAGGGCTTGAGATCTGATCTGAGACAATTTTTAGCTCATCCTTCTCTCGGCTCCACCGCAGAACCTTTTTGAGAAAGTTCGATTCTTCCCTTCCTTCTGGCCCGAAGACCCAGCTCACCCGTACGATGAGAAAACGGCGGATGTGATCTTTTACAAATTCTTCTCCCAGAAGTTTTGTCTGTCCATATACATTAATAGGATCCGGTTTATCTGCGATGGTCCATGACCGGACGCTTTTTCCGTTAAAAACATAATCAGAACTGAAGGTTACAAGGGGAATCCCCAGTTCTTCTGCTGCGATGGCCAGGTTCCTTGGGCCAATGGCATTGACCATATAGGCGCCCCGCCAGTTCTGCTCGGCGCTGTCCACATCATTCCACGCCGCGCAATTTATAACGACATCAGGCTTTTCCTCCTGCATTCGTTTTCGCACTCTTGTGATGTCTGTTATATCAAGCTCCTGGCGGGAATATACAGCGAAAGGCAGATTTTCCTCTTTTAAAAGCCGCTGGAAGGCAAGGGCTAACTGGCCGCCCCCTCCTGTTATAAAAAACTTCATGCCTCTCTCCTCCCTAGATGTAGTGTTCAACATTCTATCATAATGGAAGCATTTTTCTGGAGTGTTATTGACCTTTCAAAACAAGAAAACGCTCGTAGAACATGATCGCCATGGCGGCAAAAAGGGCGAGAGCAGCTGCCACAAAGACCTGGATCATACCTAACTTGAGGGGTGGCGATGGGAATAAGGATAGTGAAGCTAAAAAGAAACTGCAGCTGCTTCTTGTCAGGAACGCGGACGGCATAAGCTGCCGGAAAGAACGGCGGTCAGTGGAAGGTTCGTTAAAAAGAGGGTCGGGAAATCATCCGACCCTCCATACTTATGGCCTTTTAAAAGCAAGTAACTTACAACGGCAAGACGCTTACATTCCCGCGTAGAGGGGATATTTGCCACAGAGATCAAGGACCTCGGCGCGGATGCGGGAAAGTACCTTATCGTTCTCTACGTTCTTCGCCACTTCGTCCATCCAGGACGCTATCTGCTTCATCTCGCTGGAACCAAAGCCGCGGGTGGTCACCGCCGGCGTGCCGATTCTCACTCCGCTGGTGATAAAGGGGCTCTGGGTGTCGAAAGGCACTGTGTTCTTGTTCACCGTGATGCCTGCCTTGTCAAGGGCTGTCTCAAGGGCCTTACCCGTTACGCCACGGCTCGTGAGGTTGATCAGGATAAGGTGGTTGTCCGTTCCACCGGAAACAAGATGAAAATCATGTTTCAGAAGGGCTTCCGCGAGGGAGGCCGCGTTCTTAACTATTCTGCCCTGGTACTCCTTGAAGGACGGCTGAAGGGCTTCCTCAAAAGCCACTGCCTTGGACGCGATAATGTGCATAAGAGGACCGCCCTGCATACCGGGGAAGATGCTCTTGTCAACTCCCTTGGCAAAGGCCTCTCGGCACATGATCATGCCGCCGCGGGGGCCGCGAAGGGTCTTATGGGTGGTGGTGGTGACAAAATCGCAGAATGGAATGGGGTCTTTGTGAAGCTTCGCCGCCACAAGACCCGCTATGTGCGCAATGTCGAACATCAGCAGAGAGCCTGCCTTGTCTGCTATCTCGCGGAATTTCTCCGCATCAATCTCACGGGGATAGGCGCTGCCGCCGCAGACGATGAGCTTAGGCCTGTGGGCTAGGGCAAGGCGTTCAACTTCGGCAAAGTCGATGGTCTCTGTATCTTTGCTCACTCCGTAAGGAATGATGTTGTACAGCTGTCCGGAAAAGTTCACCGGGGAGCCATGGGTCAGGTGGCCGCCGTGGGACAAGTTCATGGCCAGAATGGTGTCGCCGGGCTCAAGGCATGTAAAGTAGACTGCCATGTTGGCCTGGGAGCCGGAGTGAGGCTGGACGTTCACGTGGTCGCAGCCAAAAAGCTGTTTCGCTCTGTCACGGGCAAGGTTCTCGGCTTCATCAACTACGTGGCAGCCTCCGTAGTAGCGGTGGGCAGGGTAGCCTTCCGCGTATTTATTGGTCAGCACTGATCCCATGGCGCACATGACGGCGGGGGATACAAAGTTCTCTGAGGCTATAAGCTCGATGCCATGTTCCTGACGCTCCCGTTCACGGGTTATAACGTCAGCTATGGCCCGATCCGTCTTCTCTAATTCTTCCCATGCTTTCTCAAACATATACATTTCTCCTTCCACTCTATGTGTATCCTCGTTTATATCTATCTCGATGATGAGATAATTTTCATTTCCTCTCCAACAAGCTGGAATTTCTGAAGGGCAAAATTAAGGTCTTCCTTTGTGTGAGCAGCTGAGACCATCACTCGAATGCGAGCTGTCCCCATAGGCACTGTGGGGAATGTAATAGCGCCGGCAAAGACTCCCTCTTCAAAGAGGCGGGCGCTGAATTTCTTGGCCTCTGTAGCTTCCCCAATAATGACAGGTGTGATGGGCGTTTCGCTATGCCCAATGTTGAAGCCCATGTCTTTAAGTCCCTTTTTGAGGTATCGTCCGTTTTCCCAGAGGCGTTTAACCCGATCTTCACTTCTTGAAAGCTCTTCAAGGGCAGCCAGGTTCGCACCAATATCAGGAACGGTCATAGCGCTGCTGAAAAGGTTGGGACGAGCTTTTTGCCTAATATAATCTACCAATTCGGCATCTCCGGCTACAAAACCGCCAACTACGCCAAAAGCCTTGGAAAGGGTGCCAACTTCTACATCGACCCGGCCATGAAGATTGAAGTGGTCCACAATACCTCTGCCGCCTCGGCCAAGGACACCTTCTCCATGGGCGTCATCCACCATGATCATAGCTCCATGCTTTTCTGCCACTTCAACAAGCGCTGGCAGCGGAGCTATATCGCCGTCCATGGAAAAGACCCCATCGCTGATAACAAGTTTGTGACAGTTTACATTGTCATATTTTGCCAGCTGAGCATCAAGATTCTCTGGATCCGCGTGTTTAAAGCGGACTATTTCAGCTCGGCTTAAACGGCACCCGTCGATAATTGACGCATGGTTTAATTCGTCACTAAAGATAAGATCTCCTTTGCTTACCAGAGGAGGAATGGCTGCCAGGTTTGCGCAAAAACCGGACTGGACCACCATAGCCGCCTCTGTACCCTTAAATTCTGCGAGTTTTTTCTCTAGTTCCAGGTGAAGGTCAAGGGTTCCCGCAATGGTACGGACCGCTCCGGGCCCAACTCCCCATTTATCAACATACTTCTTGACCGCTTCAATAAGAGCGGGGTCGTTACAGAAACCCAGATAGTTATTAGAGCAGCACGAAAGATATTTTTTCCCCTCTATCTCTACCCATGCTCCCTGAGGGCCTGCTATGACAGGTATATTCGTATACAAGCCTTCCCTTTTCAACCGGTCCAGCTCTTCTGTAATAAAGGTTTTCTTTATGGTCATCTTTTCTTCCCCCTCTTAGATAATTTTTCTTTTACTTTTTGTTACATTTTTTCACTTTTAGGGTCTCTTTGAGATGGGCCAACATATCCTCGGTCATTTTATCGAGATCATATTTGGGGTCAAATCCCCACTCTTCCCTGGCAGCGCTTACATCCAGAGAGTTTGGCCAGGACTCGGCAATAGACTGTCGAACAGGATCCACTTTATATCCCAACGTGAAATGGGGTATGTACTTTCTGATTGAAGCCGCCAACTCCTCGGGATCAAAGCTCATGGCAGAAATATTGAAGGCGTTGCGATGTTTCAGTTTTGAAGAATCTGCCTCCATAAGCTGGATAACAGCATCTATAGCATCGGGCATATACATCATATCCATATAGGTGCCCGCGGCAATGAATGAATCATAATGACCATCGGCAATAGCCTTATAGTAAATTTCTACGGCATAGTCAGTCGTTCCTCCACCTGGTTCTGTCTCGTAGGATATCAGGCCTGGAAAACGGACACCTCGTGTATCCAGGCCATATTTTTTATGGTAGTAATCGCAAAGAAGCTCTCCTGTTACCTTCGTAATGCCATACATGGTGGCGGGCCTTTGAATGGTATCCTGAGGCGTATGGTCCAAAGGTGTATTAGGCCCAAAGGCCGCTATGGAACTGGGGAAAAAAACCGCACACTGTTTTTCTCGCGCTACTTCTAATGTATTAAAAAGCCCGCCAGCATTAATTTGCCAGGCAAGCTGAGGCTTTGCTTCGCCAACAGCCGAAAGAAGACCCGCCAGATGAAGAATCGTATCAATATTATATTTCTCCACAATACGTACAAGGGTGTCACTTTCACGGACATCAAGAATTTCAAAAGGTCCGTCACCAAGCTTTTCTATGCCTGTCGTTTTAATATCAGACCCCACAACATGGTCGGAGCCGTACTGGCAACGAAGCTTCTTTACAAGTTCCGTTCCAATCTGCCCTAGACACCCTGTGACCAAAAAATTTTTCACCACCCACTCCTCCTTCATCACCTTTTTATGAATTATTAAATAAAATAAAGGACCCCCGAAGAGGCCCTTTATGGTATTGTTCCGTACAAACTCCTGATGTCATAGCAGTTGATGTAGTAGTAGTCGACGTAGTAGTCGACGTGGTAGTCATTGTAGTTGCAGTTACTGTTTTATTTTTGTGACCTGCCATAGGAGAACCTGCTCTCAAGGCTTGGCGCTGTGAGCTCATTTCTTCCACGAAAGAAACTGTTTTTATTTTAAGACAGGGGGTGATAAGCCCTTTGGCAAAGTTCGATGTTAAAGCCCGCATTACGTCCTCCCACTTCTTTACTTGACAGCTTTATCTTAGTATTTTAACTCAACCTGCCTAGTATACGCACAGTCTTTAGAAGAAACAAGCTAAAACACTCACTCTTTTTTTATTTTACCATGGCCCCGAACCGGGGCCTGTTTCTTTTATCAGGTGGTACGGCACTCCGCCTGTTTTCTTCTGGGAAGGAAGGGAAGGTCAAGTTCTCCGGCAAAGGCCTCCATTCGGTGAGGAGCCACAAAGCCCCGCCCATCTTTCCATTCCACGTAGACCCAATTTTCAGGAGTGCCCCTTAAACGCACTTTTCCTCTATACCAGCCCCGCTGTTTTATGCCGTCTGTGATTATTTTTTGCCCCTCTGTGGTGTTTCTCTTTTTGACAGTCCAATATCCATCATCTCCCCAGGGGACGGTTCGGCTCTTAAAGACCCAGGCAGAATCTTTATATTCCAGATAGGAAAAAGTATCCGGCACAGGGTTTCCTTCTACATGAAGAAAGCTATGTCTCACCTCTCTTGGAGTCCCCTGATCTGAATAAGTTATTTCTTGTCGAAGCCCTTCTGGCAAGGATTGGGAGGCTCCATCCTCTGAGATTGGAGCGGAAACCTCCTTCCCGGAATTTTTCAGGGATTCTGGGAGTTCTATTTCATCGGGTTGAACAGAACTTTGGGCGAGAGCAGCTGTTGCAAATAAAAAGATAAGACAGACAATACCCACCCAACGAAAAAACCTGTTTGCCATACCACTCACCTCTCTTTTGTTTATTCTCTCATAATTTTTTATAAGTCGTCAAAGAAAAAGAAGACGAAAAGGCGATTTGATGTGTAGAATAATAAGCTGGTAATTATAAACTATCGGGGGAATTCGCTATCTCGCCTAGCAGCCCACGAAATAAAAGGAGGATTCCCATGCGGAAAGAAGCAATCTTCGCCAAGGCCCTATTAGCCCATCAGCAGTCAAAAGGGAAAGTTGCCATTACAAGCAAACTTCCTGTTGAAAGTATGGAAGACCTTGCCATCGCCTATACTCCAGGCGTCGCTGAACCGTGCAGAGAAATAGAGAAAAACCCTGACGCTGTCTATGATGTCACCTCTAAGGGAAACATGGTGGCTGTCGTTACCGACGGATCTGCCGTGCTTGGTCTGGGAGATATTGGCCCTGACGCAGCCCTGCCTGTCATGGAAGGCAAAGCCGTTCTCTTTAAGCGCTTTGCAAATGTAGACGCTTTTCCAATCTGTATCAGATCCCAGGATCCTGAAGAAATCGTGCGGACCACTGCCCTTATTACCCCAGCTTTTGGCGGCATAAATCTTGAGGACATTTCAGCTCCCCGATGCTTCGAAATTGAACGCCGGCTTAAGGAGGTATGTGATATTCCCGTATTCCATGATGATCAGCATGGAACGGCGGTTATAGTTCTTGCAGGCCTCATAAACTCTTTCAAGCTGGTTAAGAAAAACATCGAAGATGTGAAGATCGTCATGAGCGGCGCTGGTGCCGCTGGCATTGCCATATGCCGCTTTTTGCTCTCTGCCGGAGCAAAGAATGTTATACTCTGCGACCGGAGCGGCGCTATTTACAATGGCCGGCCTGAGCATATGAACTGGGCCAAAGATGAGATTGCAAAAGAGACAAATCCCAATAAAGAGATGGGAAACCTTGCCGAGGTCCTGAAGGGGGCCGATGTCTTCCTTGGCATTTCGGCTCCCGGAGTGGTGACCACAGAAATGGTGAAGACCATGGCCAAGGACCCTATTCTTTTTGCCATGGCCAACCCAACCCCTGAAATTTACCCTGATGAGGCCCAGGCTGGCGGAGCCGCTGTTGTCGCTACAGGACGAAGTGATTTTCCAAACCAGATAAACAATTGTCTTGGCTTCCCAGGCATTTTCAGAGGAACACTCGATGTACGGGCCAGCACAATAAATGAAGAAATGAAGCTTGCTGCCAGTGAAGCAATAGCGTCGCTCATATCAGATGAAGAGCTGACGGCTGAGCGGATCATCCCCGAGCCCCTTGATTCGCGGGTTGTTCCCTCCGTTGCTAAAGCAGTGGCCGAAGCAGCTAGAAGGACAGGCGTGGCAAGAATCTAAAAGTACGAAAACGTAATCTTTACATAGCCAAAGAGAGGCGGTGGAAATATCGCCTCTCTTTGGTTTATGGAGTAAACTTATATTACTCGGTTATTCTGCTCTAACTCTCTGAGCTGCTGCTCTCTCAGCTTTCTTCTTAAAACTTTCCCCACTCCTGAAAGAGGAAGCTCTCGCACAAAACATATCTTTCTGGGAATTTTATAATAGGCAAGCTGATCTTTACAGAAATTCGCCAGTTCAGAAGACGTGAGTCCGCTTCCTTCTTCCCTTACCACAAATGCCACCGGAATTTCTCCGCTTACAGGATGTTTGCCGCCAATGACAGCCGCTTCGATAACGTCGGGGTGGCGTTTCAGGATTCGCTCTATTTCTTGAGGGAAGACATTGTACCCGCCAACAATAAGCATATCGCTGACCCTGTCAAGAATTGTAATAAAGCCATCTTCGTCGATCCGAACCATATCTCCAGTATTGAACCACCCTTCAGAAAATCGTTCGGCTGTCAATTCAGGGGCTTTTAAGTAGCCTGAAGCAACAGAAGGCCCCTTAACCCAGAGAACGCCTTCCTTTCCTTTTTTCAGGGAGTTTCCCTCTTCGTCCCGAACATCCAGAGAGTAGCCTGGAAGGGCTGGTCCCACCGTGCCCTCTTTTCGCATCGTGTCGTTAGGGTTACATGAAACCACAGGGGAACATTCGGTAAGGCCGTATCCTTGATAGATAATAACGCTAAAAGTATCTCGAACCCGCTGTTCCAGCTCTGGTTCCAGGGCTCCCCCCCCGGTAAGAATATACTGGAGAGAGGAAGGCAAAGCCTCTCCCTTACTCACAGCCCCGAGGAGGAAGGGCAGCATCGTGGGAACTGCGATAAGGATATTTGTTTCTGAATCACGAAGGGCCCTGAAGAAGTTCTTTGTGGGCATAAAGGAAGGGACTATCACTTCGCGAAGACCCCAGAGCATGGGCAATAATCCGCAAATCGTATATCCCAGAGAGTGAAAATTGGGCAGCACGTTCAGCAATGTCTGATGTTCCTCAAAACCCTCTATGGTCTGCTGTACCTTCAGAGTGTTATCGTAAAGGTTTGAATGGGTAAGAGGCACTGCCTTGGGATCCCCCGTGGTTCCAGAAGTAGCAAAAATAACGGCAACTTCAGGATCCCCCTTCTCCACATGACGGCCTTGAAAGGGCGGGAGAGGTCCTTCAAGAGGAGCAACGGTCCAGGGAAAGGAAGAGAGGGACAGGGCTTCAGCCACAACCCCTTTTTCATCAGAAGTAATAACGCCCCATGGACAAATATGATGGAGCATGGCAATAGTGGCTTCTTTTCCCGAACGACTGTTCAGCGGAACGACGGTTCCCCCAAGCTGCCACACGGCAAGGGAAAGATAGAGTACCAGAGGAGAGTTGGGAAGAAAAAGAACCAGACGGTCCCCAGCGCCAAAACCTTTTTCCTCCAGGTTTTTACGGCACTGATCAACGACATCCAGCACATGGCTTCCTGATAACCACTTTCCTTCCCACCAGAGAATAGCATTATCTTTATCGTTTTTAAGACGGGAGAAAGCGATTTCTTCCAGGCGTTTTCTCATAGGCGGCCCCTTCTTTCTTTTTTATATGGTGTTAGAATACCACGGATAGGAAAAGTGGTGAACCACAGTAAGAGAAAATGATACAATCATTGATGTTTAAAAGAGAGTTGGTGGGAGAGTTGAGCTATACTATCTTAAAAAAATATTTACCTGATGCTGTTATTAAAAAACTGAAGCAATCTCGACGATGTGTCGTTTCTTTCTCTGGAGGAATTGACAGCGCCGTAGTGGTGGCTATCATGGCGTCTCTCATGGCTCCGGAGGATGTACATGCTGCCATGTTTCGTTCCTTTTTGCATTTCCCAGAGGAGATGGAACGGGGGGGCCTATTTTGCCACAGCCTGGGAGTTACCCTTCACCCTCTCCCTGGCCCCGAGCTGGATGTAGACGAAGTTATGAACAACAGCAGTGAACGCTGTAGATTTTGCAAGAAAGCACGGGGACGGGAGCTCCTTGAATTTGCCAAAGGCATAGAGGCCGATCTTGTTCTGGAAGGCTCTAACGCGGATGACCTCAAAGATGCTACACGTCTTGGCACAAAAGTACTGAAAGAAATGCCCCAAATCTATTCCCCCCTTGCGGAGGGTGGTCTTTCGAAAGACAAGGTGCGAACTCTTGCCAAAGAACTGGATATTTCATGGTGGGACGAACAGGCAACAGCGTGTCTTGCCACCCGTTTTCCTGAGGGACATCCTCTCGCGGCAGCAGAATGTTCACGTGTCGCCAGAGCTGAATGGGCCTTAAGAAAAGCAGGGTTTTCACAGGTGAGGATAAAGGTTTTGGGAGCCATAGCCTGTCTGCAAGTTCCTCAGACTCTCATGGAACAGGCTTTAACGCGAAGAGAGGAAATTCTCGAAATAGGGATGAAAGAAGGCTTTCACCATCTCATGCTCGATTTGCAGGGATATGAATGGGGAAGAAAGTGGATAGAAGAAAAAGATCTTTCAGGAAGGACGGAGCACATATGAAAACTCTTTACCTGGATTGTTTTTCTGGTATTTCAGGAAACATGTTCCTCGCGGCCCTTCTAGATCTTGGGCTCGATAGAAAAGAATTTCTTGAAAAGATGGAAACCTTGCGAATTCCATCGGGGCACCATCATCATGGTGAGGTACACCATGATAGCGGCGCGGGATATGAGATCCATATCAAGGACACCGTGCGGAACGGGTTTTCCGGCATCGATCTGACCGTTACAAGTACGGAGGATCACCCTCACCGCGGACTTATGGACGTGTGGGATGTTATTGACAAAAGCGGCCTTTCCCATAACGTAAAACAAAAGAGCAAAGACGCTTTTAAGCTCCTTGCCGAAGCTGAAGGAAAAGTACATGGCCTTCCTCCGGAGAAGGTCCATTTTCATGAGGTGGGAGCTGTTGATTCCATTGTTGATATTGTGGGTGCCTTTGTTCTCATGGAAATGCTCGAACCTGACTCTGTTATCTGCTCGCCTCTTAATGTGGGAAGCGGAACGATCAGATGCGCTCATGGCGTTCTTCCTGTTCCAGCTCCCGCCACTGAAAATCTCCTCATTGGCATGCCCGTATATTCAGCAGGCTCTCCCATAGAGCGGGTTACCCCCACAGGAGCCCTGCTGGTGAAGATGCTTGCATCCCACTTTGGAACCATGCCGGCAGGCAAGGTGATGGGAAGCGGACGGGGGTTAGGGTCTCGTGAAAGCGATATTCCAAACTTTTTACGAGTTACCCTTCTTGAGGAAACAAAAGAGAAGGACAATGCCCCTTCAGCATCAAAAGAAGAGCCCTTTATTCGCGATGTAGGAATCCTTCTTGAAACGAACATTGACGATATGAACCCTCAATACTATGAGCCTGTAATGGAACGTCTTTTCTCTATTGGCGCCATGGATGTCTGGCTTGAAACCATTATCATGAAAAAGGGACGGCCTGCCATTCGCCTTTGCTGCCTTGTATCTCTTTCCCAGGAAGAACAAGCCGCGGAAATTATCTTAAAGGGAACTACAACGCTGGGGCTGCGGCGTTCTGAAGTAGACCGGATAAAGCTTCGCCACCACATTACGCCAATGGAAACTACTTTTGGCCTGGTGCGGATCAAAGAAGCCTGGTGGGGGAACGAAAGGCTTCGCGCCAATCCAGAGTATGAAGACCTCAAACGAATTTCGAAAGAAACTGGCATTCCTCTAAACAGCCTGCGGGAAGAAGTGCTGCGTCAAATTGAAGAAATGGGTCATCCATAGCGCTCGACCAGCAAAGAAATGTATGTAAAAACGCCCCATTTCTTCTCAGGGAGAAAAGATGGGGCGTTTCTTGTATCGATCAAAATATAGTATATAATCCTATTTCGACATTCCCCTGGCTAGAATCTTATACTCCTCCTGAACCTGTCCATTCCTCACGCCGTAAAGTACAGGATACAGATTACATGTGGGACACGCGTGGTTGGGTATGATCTCTACCTTGTCACCGATGCGGAATGCCATGTCCTCGGGAGGGGTAAACATGCCGTGCTCCTCTGAGAGGCTTTTCAAATAGACGGTGGGTCTCTTTTTCAGCAGTCCGAAACCGGGGCTCGATGTTATGTTCCCACGGTGAAAATAAAAGGTCAGCGCCTTCGTTCCAGCGTCCAGAACTATACGGTCAGGAGCCGGGCAGCTGATTACCGTAGCCAGCACTGAGAGGGCACAATGTTCGTAGGTTCCTATAACCCCTGCCTGGTCGGCGTCCAGAAACACGTAGGTTCCCGGTCTGATCTCTGTAATTCCCTGCATAATTTCCGAAACAAGAAGAGATGGCGTAGAGCCAATACTGATCTCCTCAACCCCTATGCCTTCTTTTCGAAGAAATTCAGCCATCTCAAGCATCATATTTTGGCTGCTTTGGGAAATTGACCGGACTTCTGATATGGTTGTCGCATTATAGCAGTTCCCATCGTGGGTAAAGATACCTCTCAATTTAAGAGAGTCACGGTATCGAATAAGTTTCGCCAACTCAAGAATCTCTTCTTTTGAGCCCACCCCTGTACGATGATAACCGGTGTCCACATCAATCATTATTTCCATGGGACGAGACTCCCCATCGAAGGTTTCCGCCAGCATTTTGACATGATCAGGATGATCAACACCTACAGCGAGGGTTGTTTTTCGAGCGAGGGCAAGAAGACGATCCATTTTTATATCGCCCGCAAGCTCATTGGCTATAAAAATATCGTCAATCCCTTCTGCCGCCATAACCTCTCCTTCGCCAAGCTTTGCCACAGTAATACCTTTAGCGCCGGCAGCCAGCTGTTTTTTTGCTATATCCGGCGTTCTATGGGTCTTTATGTGAGGGCGAAGATTGACCCCTGCTCTCTGGGCCTTTTGCTGCATCCAGCTTATGTTTCTCTCCATAACATCCAGGTCCACAAGTAATGAAGGGGTATCAAGATCTGTTATCTCACAACCTCTGAAAGACTCATGAAGACATTTCATCATACTCTCCCACCTCTATTCTCTTTCTTATCATGATGCATATATTCACACTCTATTATAATCGGAAATTTTTCTCATGCCTTCTCTCTTATCTATTAAAAGTTTCAAGAAAACGCCAGGCCAAAGACGAAAGGAGGGCCACTCCATTGGGCAACACGCTATCGTTTGTTCGGAAATTGGGGCTATGGTGCTGAGCATCCGTTCCCTTTGATGGATCGCCCATCCCGAGGAAGAATAGCACTCCTGGCACTTTCTGCTGATAGAAGCTGAAATCCTCAGATCCCATGATAATGGGAAGTTCCTCAAGGGCTTCTTCACCCAGAAGTTCACCTGTGGTTTCCCTAAGAAGGCCTACCATGGCCGCATCGTTGACCGTGACAGGATAGATAGGTATAAAATCGACCTTGACCTCACATCGAAGGGCTGCGGCAATTCCTTCAGCAATACGGCTGATCCGCCCCCCCATGCTTTCTCTGACTTGAGGGTTTGTTGTGCGCACATTGCCCTGGATACGGGCTGTCTCTGGAATAATGTTGACTGCTGTTCCCGACTCAATCTTTCCAACGCTAAGAACCGCTGTCTCAAGAGGGTCTATTTCACGGCTCACTACAGTTTGAATCGTCGTAATTATGGTGGCCGCGGCTATAGTGGGGTCTATGGCCTCGTGGGGCCTTGATCCGTGTCCTCCCCGCCCCTTTACTTCGATCTCCCATATATCGGCAGAGGCCATCATGGGGCCACTGCGAAAACCTATCTTTCCCGCCTCAAGGGTACTCCAGACATGAAGCCCGCAAATTGCGTCCACTCCAGCCAACGCGCCTTCTTTAATGAGCATCGGAGCACCAGAATTAACCCCCGCCTCCTCCGCCGGCTGAAAGACGAGGCGGACCCGGCCGGGCAGTTCTTCTTTAAGGGCAGCGAGAACATGGGCCACCCCAAGAAGGATCGCCGCATGGGCGTCGTGTCCGCAGGCATGCATAACCCCGTCACAAGTGGATTTCCAGGGGTCATCCACAGCTTCCTGAAGAGGAAGGGCATCGATGTCAGCTCGGATAGCAATGACCGGGCCATCTTCCTTTCCTGTTATATCCGCTATGACTCCCGACCCTGTTCCATAAAAACCTCGACGGATATTTTCATATCCAAGGTCTATTAAGACCGATTCGATCTTTTTTGATGTTTCTTCTTCTTTCCACGACAGCTCTGGATGAGCATGAAGTTCATGACGGAACTCTATAACTTTCTGCTCAACTTCAGATGCAAGGGCGTGGATTTTTTCTGTGTTCATAATAATAGCTCCTTTGACCTAAAGTAATTTCACGAGGAATCCCGCAAGGAAGACAGATGCAATGGTCACTGTAGTAAAACCGGATACAAGCATTTTGGGAAGAATGCCCGTGAGTATAAAATCCCTTTCCTCTGATGTTTCTCCCACGGCATTGGCCACTTCCTGAGAAACAATAAATGTTCCGGGGAAACCAAAGAGGCAGCATACCCCCACAGCCAGACACATTTCCCAGGTGTAACCAAAGATCTTAGATGAGACAAAGGCGACAATGGCAATACCGACTACGGAAACTGCGAAGGCTACGACGATGGGAAAAATCAGAGACGCCACCATCTGGGGGGTTGCCTTGTTCAGGCTCATGAATATAGGCACTAAAAGGGCGAAAAGGGCCAAGCCTGTGGAATTGGCCTTGTCGAGAATTTTATGCTCAAGGAAACCAATTTCGTAAAAAACAATTCCAAAGATAAGGGCCATAACAAATTGATTTATTACCCCGCCAAGGGCCTTGGCACACATAACAGCGAGCCAGCCGACAAGCATGGCCTTCATAATGAGTATAAAAGGCGTTTGCAAATCTTTGGGGGTAGCAGGAAAAAGTCTCCATGTGGGCTCCTCTGGGTTGCTTTTGGCCTTGCTTCCTTTATCAGCTGTAAGACCTTCGCCCCTCCTGAAAATTTCACGAAGGCGCCGGCCTTCTCTGGAAAGGCAGACAGAAGCAACAGGAAGACCCACAAAATTCTGAAGAACGAGGAGCAATGTAACAAAAACAAGCACTGTTTCAAGCCCCTTGGCTTTGGCAGCCTCGCTCATAATAAGGGTCGCTACAACCCCGCCTGAAATAGGGCCTGCGGCAGGAACAGCATACTCTTTGCCTATGATGGGCGAACCGATGATAAAGAGGGCAGCCGCGGCGGCAACGATAGCTCCGAGAGCTATAATGACGGTCTTCCACTCCTCTTTGAGATCTCGAAGTTTCATCAAAGTGCCCATATGGATCATCAACATGGGAATAAGGGCAATAGCCAGTTTGACTATAACAGCATCTTCAAAGAGTGTTGCGGGAATGCCAAACCAGAACCCCACCATGAAAATAATGCCGGAAACAAAAAGCATGGAACAGACAGCCTTTGTTTTTTGAGCTACAAAATCACCGATAGCGTAAACAACTGCTATGACTAAAAGTGCTGTTACTGCATTCATTTCTATTCCTCCTTTAGGAATTTATTTAAATAAAAAAGGCCAGGACCCCGTCTTCGGAGGTCCTGGCCTTGAAGCGCACAAAGTACCTGCGCCAGCAGGCTTATAGGGCCTCCTCGCATGGGTACCAATAGGCAAAAAAGAAAGAAAAAAATTCACGAACTAAAGATTTTTTCATTAAAACAACAACCTCACATAAAAAGTTGCTCTCTTCTTACCATGATTTATCTATGCCGTCAAGAAAATACTTTCATGATATTATGACGTTATCTGCTTTAGTGTAGAAAGTAGATTGCGAGTTTCAGGATTCCATTAAACACGAGGAGGAAACATTTTTATGAAGTGTCTTGTAACCTTTCATGTCACCAGTATGGCCCTCATGTTCGAAAAACTGTGTCGAAAAGAGGGAATGGACGTAAAGATTATCCCCGTTCCCCGCCAGATTTCTGCTAGCTGCGGTCTTGCCTGCAGCTACCCTTGTGATAAAGAAGAAGCTGTTCGCCAGGTCTGCGAGAAAAAGAAAATTGAAACCGCAGGATTTCATGTAATAGAAGATCTCTAATCTTCTCTAGACAAATTTTTCCTGGCCTGCCCTTACGAATTGCGGTAGAAATTCAGTAAAAATGCCGAAATTCTCACTGTCCTTTCTCACGATATGCAAACTCCCCCAGGGTTTTAAAATATGGATACCATTTAATTAAGGGGGAGTTTAGTGATGAAGAAAAGTTTCTTTATTGTTGTCATAGCAGTTCTTGTTTTAACCTTCGCAGGTTCAGCGTGGGCCCATGGCGGCGGCAACACTGGCAGAAGATATGGAGGAAGAGGTCATATGGCCTATGGCAGTGCTCAAAATCAGAGTTTCGGCCATCACATGATGAGAAGAACACAACCAGGGATGGGATTTAGGAATTCAAGCAACCTTCCTTTTGATCAGAGGAATATTCCTCAGGATATTCTGAACAAACGAGATGAGATGAAAAGAACCCATTTGGAATTGCGACTAGAGCTTGCACAGCCCCAGGTCAATCGCGAGAAAGCCTTGTCACTCCATGAAAAGATGCTCAACCTTCGTCAGGAGCTATCCCGCTGGATGTTTAACCAGAGGCTTGCCAATGGAATGAGATAATAGAACTTTTAATTCTTCACAGTCCTGAATAAATAAGAGGATGGGTCCTTCTCGATGGGAGGGCCCATTTTCTTATGGCCTAACTTCTAATCATATCAACTGGCGGGCAGCTATTTGTATTGGATCCCAGGGAAGGGAAAATGGCGGGGCATATCCCAAATCAAGATCTACAAGCTCACGTACAGTCATTCGTGCTGCTATTGCTGTGGCAACCACATCAATACGCTTCGCAGAACCATGATTTCCCACGATTTGGGCACCTAGAATGCGTCCTCCCGGCTTTTCCGCAATCATTTTTACGTGGATCTGCCCAGCGTCAGGATAATAGCCCGCCTGGGTCTTGCTTTTAATAGTCACCGTGTCGTAATTAAAATCAAGGTCCTCCAGCTCTTTCTCAGAGACCCCTGTTCTTGCCACCTCAAGCTCGCAGTGCTTGCTCACTGCTGTTCCTATGACTCCGGGGAAACGTTCCTCTCCCCCTGCCATATTTATGCCTGCGGCCCTGCCCGTTTTATTGGCCACAGATCCAAGGGCGATCCAAAAGGGGCGGTTTGTTACCATATGCCATGTTTGGGCACAGTCACCGGCAGCCCAAATACCTTCTGTTTCTGTTGCCATGGCCTGATCTACAAGAATTGAATCCTTTGCGCCAAGAGGAAGGCCTGCCTCCTTGGCAAGTTTCGAGTTGGGACGCACGCCAAGACCAAGAATAACCATATCTGCGGGGATGGCGCGCTGGTCTGTGATAACTGCTTTAACCCGGCCGCTGTCTCTTTCAATGGCTTTCACCGTTTCACCAAGATAGAGTTCGGTGCCCACGTGGCGAATGGCCTGAGCTATATGCTCCGCCATGTCTATATCGAAGGTATTCATGACCTGAAACGAACGATCCACCAGGCTCACCTTCATCCGCCTCATACAAAAGGCTTCGGCCATTTCAAGGCCAATATAGCCTCCCCCAACCACTACTACACGCTGAGGCTGTCTCTCTTCAATAAATTGATGAAGCAAAATACCATCTTGCAGAACGCTCAGCTGAAAAACTCCCTCTCCATCAAGGCCTTCTACAGCCGGACGGATAGGTTGAGATCCTGTAGCAAAAAGCAGATGGTCAAAGGTATCGGCAAAAACTTCCCCTGTTTTCAAATCCAAAACATTGACAGTTCTATCCTGAATATCCACACTAAGCACTTCATGAAGCACGAGGGCCCGTATGTTCTGCTTAGACATAAACTCCTCAGGTGTCCGAACAATGAGTTTGTTTTCTTTTTCCACCAGGCCGGCTATGTAATAGGGCATGCCGCATGCTGAATAGGATGTATGGGGAGAGCGTTCGTATGCTACGATCTCAGCTTTGGGCTGCAACTTTCGGATCTGCCCTGCCGCTGACATTCCCGCCGCATCGCCACCGATAATAACGTATTTTTCTCGTTCCATCAGGGGCACCTCCTTATCAGTTCGTAAGATGGAGTTTCCTCTACCTTTACTTCATCGCCTAACGCGCCAACGTTACCATGGCCTGAGCCATTATCTTCACATTTTTCATCAGATCCTCTATTGCCCAACACTCGTTCTCTTCGTGAATCGTATAAGACTGACCTGGAAAGATGGGGCCAAAAGCCACTACATTAGGCATAGATTTTGCATAGGTGCCGCCGCCAATAGCAAGAAGATCGGCCTGAAGGCCCGTCTGTTCTTCATAAACCCTCTTAAGAGTTTTGATCAGTTCAGTTTCTGGATCTACATAGAGAGGAGCTGCATGTTTCACCTTCGTAATGGTTATGCCCGCATTAGTGAGGGTTTTCTCGAGAATTGGCATAACATCAGATTCTTTTTTCGTTACGGGATAGCGCAAATTTAAGGTAAATTCAACTTCAGGTCCGTTGCTGCTCATTGTCCCAAGACAGACGGTCAACGGTCCAGAAATACGGTCTCTCATGGCAACGCCAAGGGATTTTCCATCTGTTTCAAAGCCAATGATACCGTTAAGGGAACGTACAAAAGAAGCCTGGGAGCCTCCCAAATTGATCTTTGAAAGAATATCATTGACACAGAGAAGAGCGTTCACACCAAGCTCTGGAGTGCTTCCATGGGCAGGTACTCCCTGAATTTCTATTACAAGGGTTCCCTCAGCGGTGTCTTCGACTATCTTATATCCGCTTCTATCAGGTCCATTCCAGGAATCCACTATGGATGCGAGGCGTCTTCTCTCTTCGGCTGGAGCCCGAAGGATAACCTGGCTTGACGCAGCCACAACATTAGGAGCCACCCCGCCATTGAGGGAAGAGATGACAACCGGGCCATCTCCTTCGAAAGAAGCTTTACACGTTACTGTCAAAACCCCTTTTTCGGCATAGATGATGGGATACTCTGCATCGGGAGTGAATCCAGCTGCTGGCAGATCTTCAGTTTTGACGTAGCGAGCCATGCACTGACTGCCTGATTCTTCATTGGTTCCAAAGATGATGCGAATTCGCCGTTTTAAGGGAATTTGAAGATCTTTAATGGCTTTCAGCGCAAATAGCGCTCCCAACGTAGGGCCTTTGTCGTCAAGAACCCCCCGCCCCCATATCTTTCCGTCATGGATTTCTCCGCTGTAAGGATCGCAGGTCCAGCCTTTTCCCTCTGGCACCACATCGAGATGGCCGAGAACTGCAACCATTTCTTCCCCTTCTCCCCATTCGGCATACCCTGCCACGTTATCTACGTTTTTCGTTCGGAAGCCAAGCTCTTCTGCCAGGGTCAGTGTATGGTCAAGGGCGCGCCTGACCTCCCGCCCGAAAGGAGCATTTTCTTCAGGAGTCCCCGCAACGCTGGGGATTCGAATAGATTCCTGTACGGCTGATACAATATGGTGTTTCAGCCCATCAATAGCGCGGTTGAGCATAAAAGTCCCTCCTAAGATATTTAGATCTTTCCTTACCCCCGATCCACTTTATCTGTTTCTACGAAAAGACCGGCTAGGTATACCATATTGTAACAGAGGACCACCTGACCATACCTACTTTCCTTAACTATCGCTCCCCTGGCCTGAATCAGTAAATTCAGCATCCACCACATCTTCAGACTGGCTGCCTTCCCCTTGACCTTCTTTTTGATTGCCCGGTTCAGCGGAAGCTACCACCTGAAGGACCTGTTGCAGTTCAGATATGCTTACCTTCATGCTCTCGACTGTTGCATCAGGTTTTTTGAGCAGATCTTTCCCTTCCTCCAGCAAATTACGGGCCCTGGATCTTTGGGCCGGCTCAAGGATGCTTTCTTTTTCAGTCAGTTCTTTCTCCAGTCTGTATGTAAGGGTTTCCAGTTCATTCTTAGCATCAGCCCTTTCCCTTTTTTTACGGTCTTCCGCAGAATGCTCCTGAGCTTCCCGCACCATCCGTTCCACCTCTTTTTTATCGAGGTTGGTAGAACCGGCTATGGTAATCTGCTGTTCTTTTCCCGTATCTCTATCTCGTGCCGAAACTTTCAGGATTCCATTAGCATCGACATCGAGGGTCACTTCTATTTGAGGAATGCCTCGAGGGGCCCTTCGTATGCCCTCTAATTTAAAATTACCGAGAACTCTGTTATCCGCAGCCATTTCCCGCTCTCCCTGGAGAATGACAATGTCCACCGCCGGCTGGTTGTCTTCAGCTGTTGTGAAGGTCTCAGTCTTTTTATAAGGGATGGTGGTATTCTTCTCGATGACCTTTGTCATAACGCCTCCCATGGTCTCCACTCCAAGAGACAGGGGAATGACGTCGAGAAGAAGAACATCTTTCATTTCACCCTTTAAAATACCAGCCTGGATAGCCGCTCCCATAGCCACGACCTCATCGGGATTAACAGACATATTTGGATTTTTTCCCCCTGTAAACTCTTTAACAATGGCCTGTACAGCGGGCATTCGCGTAGCCCCTCCCACAAGAACAACTTCATCGATATCCGAAGCAGACAGTTTGGCTCCGGCAAGAGCATCTTGCATGGGCTTAAGACATCGTTTCACTAGCGGTTCCGTAAGCTGCTCTAATTTAGCCCTGGTCAGATTCATGCTTAGATGCTTGGGTCCAGTAGCGTCAGCAGTAATAAAGGGCAGACTGATCTCTGTAGACGTTCTCCCGGAAAGCTCGCATTTCGCCTTTTCCGCCCCTTCATAAAGCCGCTGAAGGGCCTGACGATCTTTTCTCAAATCAATGCCATTTTCTTTTCTAAATTCATCTGCGATATAATCCACGAGAACTTTATCGAAATCGTCACCGCCGAGGTGGGTATCACCAGAAGTGGCCAACACTTCGACAACCCCCTCGCCGATATCGAGGATGGAAACGTCAAAGGTTCCGCCGCCCAAATCAAAAACAAGAATCTTCTGCTCTTTCTGTTTTTCAAGGCCGTAGGCAAGAGCCGCAGCTGTGGGTTCATTGATGATTCTGAGCACATTTAAGCCGGCAATGGATGCCGCGTCTTTCGTTGCCTGCCGCTGGGCATCGTTAAAGTATGCCGGTATGGTAATGACAACATCTGTAATGGCATCCCCAAGGTACGAACTCGCGTCGCTGACCAATTTTTTCAGCACCTGGGCGCTTATCTCCTCTGGAGCATATTCTTTGCCCCAGGCCTCAAATCGTACCGCCTTGTTCGGTCCTTCCTTGACTTTGTAGGGAACTATTTTCATCTCTGATGTTACTTCATCGTAAGTACGCCCTATAAAACGCTTCACAGAAAAAAGGGTTCCATCGGGATTTAAGGTCGCCTGCCGTTTTGCCATAGCTCCCACCAAACGCTCCCCATCTCTGGTATAGGCGACTACAGACGGGGTTGTCCGGCTTCCTTCTGAATTGGCGATAACAGTAGGAACTCCGCCCTCTACCACTGCAATAACAGAATTGGTCGTTCCAAGATCAATACCAACAGCTTTTTTCATCCTTTATCCCTCCCAGTTTTGACCTTTGTTGACCAATATATTACACTCGCCCATTACTTATTGTCAATAATGGTCAGAAATATTTTGGCTCCTTATTCTTCCTTTTTTTATCCTAAGACAGGAAATTCCAGCCATATGCCCCTCACAAGTTTCTTGACTTTTATAATTTTCATGTATAATCGTTCCATGATTCAAAGTATTCCTACTTTCATTTTATTATAAGAAAGAGGTGGCTGTATGGATCATATTTTGAATGAAGAGTTTTTTTTGGTCAAAAAAGAAAAAGGAGTTCGAAAGAACATCTTATGCCATATGAGGCTGCTTTCTGAAAGGGAAACTCCTTTAGCTCTTGCCCTTCATGAAAAGATCGCTCAGGAAATTGGCGATGAAAATATTTTCTGCGCAGTTCACACAATAGAAGAAAGTATAAGGGGAGAAGGGTTCGTTATTGGAATTTTTTCTGGAAACCGCCTGGTGGCCATGCGCGCTGTTTCCTATGAAGGGAAATATATGGAAGAAGCCCTCGCAGACCTGCGATTGCCGTTGGCAGAAAAAGAACATGCGGCGGTAATGGATTTTTGCATCACTGAAAAAAACTTTCGCGGCAACTATATTCAGCATTTTACTTTTCTTAAGGCAGAAGGGATCCTCTATCCCGAACGCTATCACCTCCATTGCACTATTTCTCCTCTTAACGTTTTCAGCCTTAGGAATGTTCTTCGGTCCGGCTTCCACATTGTGGATCTCAAAGAAAAGTATGGAGGATATCTACGCTTCATCCTTCACAAAAACCTCAAAAACGCTCCCTGCATCTATACCCACGACCACATTGAGGTTCCTATAGAAGATTATGAAAGCCATCTGGCCCTGCTCTCAATGGGCTATTGCGGATATGCCGTGAAGGGCGCTCATTCCGGCTTTTCCATTATGTATGGGACAAAGGTGGCTCAACATCTTCCATTGCACGCCGTGAGCGGTGGGAGGCCCATTTTCCACCTCAAGCAGAAGGGGAAACCGCACCGTGGCAAAATTCTGCACTGGGACCGCTATTTCCCAAATAAACAATAGGGGAAAGAGCATTTTCGCCCTTCCCCCTATATTTACTCTCTCTTTATGGCAGCGGCGTACCTGTTGCGACAAACTTTTTCAAATCATCAAGAAAAACCCCTTCTAGCCCCAGACGGGCGAGAGTTCTTCCTTCTGCCCGATAATCCTTCTGATGGATCAGGTTGGCAAGATCAATCATCAGGTTCATGGTGGGAGTAGGAACACCGGTAATGCGTCCAAACTCTGCCAGGGGAACCAGGCTCATGGGGACATCCTCAGAAATGTACCTGGCGAAAGGATTTTGAGGGGCTTCGATGCCTCGGTAGCCGTCCTGTTTCTGTACGGCTTCATAAATAGAATCACTGTCTGTATGGGGAGACCCGTAGACATCCTCAAGCCATTCAATACATGTCATCGTCTTTACGCCAAAAGCTTTGGCAACAGCCACACGCTCTGCGTCGATCCGCTCTAAAACGTTGCTTACACAAGGGGTGATGCCATCCATGTAATACTCAAAAAGTTCTTTGTTTTCTATTCTTGCGATGTTGAGCAAGGCGGGTGTAGGATGAAAAATAGCCCCAATATTAAGCAGACTTGTCTCGAGAACATTTTCTGCCGCGATGAACTGAGGGTAGAAAGGCTTCAGTTCCTGAAGCACTTCCTCTGTTCTCGTGGCGGGAAGAGCAGCCAAAGCCATTTCATTTTTAACCTTGAAAATAGTGACTTCTGCAGGTCCCGTTTTACGGCAGGCGTAAATGAGGGACTGAGCCTCTGCCACTACAAAATCTGCTTTGGGATTGATAGCCTTCGCTCTCATATGAAACTCTATGGCTCCGGCAGTTCGACCCGGGTTCAAAACGATTTTCTGTCCCCTATCAAGATAGGGGGCCATCGTCTCTGCCAGTTCCCTGTGGGCAAAGGCCGGAGTGACCACAAGGATCATGCGGCAACCCTCTATGGCTTCCACTACATTTGTGGTTATCATGTCAAACTTAGCAAAACCGGTACGAGAAACCCCTTTAAGGGTAACGCCGCCAGCCTCTCTGATTTGCTCGATCGCCGCTGGGAATTTATCAAAAAGCTGTACGCTACATCCGCTCAGTGATAAAAAAGCCCCTATACTTAATCCGCCGTTTCCGGCTCCGAGGACAGCAACTCTATTCAAGTGGATCCACCTCACCTTTTAGATCCCGCTTTTTCTTGCGGGCATTGACCTGGAGAAAAATAATTGCTGAAAGAAGAACCAGACCGACAATATCGCCTTTCCAGCCTGGATCAATAAGGAAAATAGCCGCAACTCCCGCAACAACCCTCACAAAGAGGGAAAGGTTTCCCATAAAGTATCCTTCCAGACAGGCAGACAGGGCCATAACCCCTAAAGTTGCGGTAACAGTAGCCATTATGGCAGCCCCGACAGTGGTATCCAGAAGCAAAATGCGGGGGGACAGGGCAAAAACGAAGGGCAATATAAATGCAGATGAAGAAAGTTTAAGCCCCTGCAATGCAGTTTTAACAGAATCCGCTCTGGCAATGGCCGCAGCCAGATAGGAACTGAGAGCCACAGGAGGGGTGACAGACGCCATGCAGCCGAAATAAAAAATAAAGAGGTGAGCGGCAACAACAGGTATATTCAGCTTTACCAGAGCCGGCGCTACCATGGATCCCAAAATAATGTAGAGAGCCGTGGTAGGCATACCCATACCCATAATAAGAGAAGCGATCATGGTGAGGAATAAAGCTAAATAAAGGCTTCCTCCAGACAAAACGATAATGAAATCGGCAAACTTGAGCCCCAGCCCTGTCAATGTTACCGTTCCTACAATGAGACCTGCCACAGCACATGCCGCGATTACGCTCAGGGCACCCCTCGCCCCCAGATCCAACGCTCTCAAAAAGGACTTAAATGAAAGCCGCGTAGCCTTTCTAAAAGAGCTCGTAATAATAACGATCAGAACAGCTGTAACAGAAGCCTTTATTGGCGAGTACCCTGCTAAAAGCATGTAGACAATACTTAGGGGGGCCAGAAGTAAAAAAGCACCATCTTTGAATACTTTTGAAAAAACAGGGAGTTCACTCTTTTTCATTCCATAAAGCTTGAGCTTGGCCGCTTCCATGTCAACCATAATAAAAACAGCAACATAATACAAAATGGCTGGTATAGCTGCGTGGATAATCAACTTTCCATAAGGAACTCCTGTCATTTCTGCCATTACGAAAGCCGCGGCTCCCATAATGGGCGGCATAATCTGACCGCCCGTGGAAGCGGAAGCCTCTACTCCGCCAGCAAATTCAGGCTTATACCCTACACTTTTCATGAGTGGAATCGTAAAAGTTCCTGTTCCAGCCACATTGGCAAAAGAGCTTCCCGATATAGTTCCCATAAGGCCGCTTGCAACAACCGCAGCTTTAGCAGGGCCGCCGCGATACCGGCCGGTAATGGAAAAGGCCAGGTCAATAAAAGCCTGGGCCCCGCCGGTCTCGGTAAGAAAAGAGCCCAGAAGTATGAATATGAACACGAATGTAGCCGTTACATAAATAGCTACCCCATATATTCCTTCACTTGTCAAGAACATATGCTCTATAATTCGCGCTACTTCATATTGCCTGTGGCCAAGGGTCCCGGGAATAAGGTGCCCAAAAAAAGCATAGAGAAGGAAGCTCACTGCAACAATGACAAGAGGCCAACCCATAGTTCGGCGGGTTGCCTCCAGTACTATAAAGATCATAATGGCTCCTATGATAATATCTCTTGTTGCGGGATCCCCCATTCGAAAAACGATATTCATGTAGTCTAAGGTAAGATAGACACCCACTCCCAGTGAAAAAAGGATTGCCCCAATATCCCATAGGGGAATTTTGTCTTTCTGTTTGCTCGTTGCCGGGAAAATAAAGAATGTCAAAGCAAGGGCAAAGGCCAGGTGTATGGCTCTATGCTGAAACTGAGGAAGCATATGCACTCCGGACGAATACATATGATATAAAGACATGCATATGGCCAAAATGCTGCAAATTCGTGCGGAAATACCTGTCAAGTTCCTCTTTCTTTCAAATTTTTCGTTGAGCTCTTTAAGTTTTTCTTCAGGAGTAAGCTCTTCCTGTTTTTTTCTCTTGAAAAACATCGGACTCACCTCGTCTTAAGTACTGAAAATACGATATTTTTTCGACCAATACGTCCATGCGCTCCATATCGTCAAAATATAGCTTCAAATCAATTTCCCGCCGGCCGCCATCTAAAAGCAGGCGTGGTTCAGCTATATAGCTAATCCTGAAAGGAACTAGATCCAGAGGTATATTGAGCCCTTGAATAACCATATAACCATTTTCAAAATGAACCGTCTGGTCACATGTGGAAGGAACACCCCATCCCAGATCCTGAAGCCTTGTTTCCACCACCAGTATGCTGCCGCTCCCGTCAACCCTGTAAAATTCATATACAGGTGTCAAATGAACTGAATGCCGAATACAGGTGGCGAAGGAATAACCAGCCAGTATTTTCTGTCGATACAATATCTGATCTGTTTTGTAATTTTTTACACTCAAAACAAGTACGGGAGAGAAGAAGAGAAAATACAAAATCACTACTGCACCTGAAAAAAAGAGACTTGCTAAAACCCTCTTTCTCATTTTTACCGTCCTCAATTAAGAAGAGAGGGGTACAAGGGCATACCCCTCTCTTCTAATCGTTTTTTCGCTTATTTAACAACCCACTTGCTTACATCTACGCCTTTTTCTTCATAATATTTTGCGGCACCGGCATGAAGAGGAATAGACATAGCGCTTAGCGCAGTTTCAAAACTGATCATTTTACCCTGAACGTGAGAGTCTGCAACGACATCAAGATGGTCGAAGAAAGCCTTTGTTATCTGATAGATAGTGTCTTCAGGAAGGTCTTCGCGAGCGACAAACAGTGCGGGGCTTGCTACAGCCGCTACATCTTCATCAACACCGCGGTACGTTCCTGCAGGGATATTGATCATTGCGAGATAGGAGCGCTCTTTCAAAAATTCATTCATTATGTCTGCATCAAGGGTAAGAAGCTGGATGTCAAGGGTTGTAGAAGCATCAACAACCGCTGATGTGGGAATGCCTGAGCCTATTACCGCACAATCGATAAGGCGGTCTTTCAGGGCTGTAATGGCTTCGCCAAAGTTGAGGAACTGAGGAGAGAATTTATCGTAATCCAGTCCGTGAGCCTCAAGAACCATTTTTGCCGTCCGTTCTGTTCCGCTTCCAGGAGCCCCAACAGCAACCTTCTTGCCGGCAAGATCCTTGGCGGTTTTCAGATTAGACCCCTTTAATACGACAAACTGGAAAATTTCAGGATAAAGACAGGCAATACCTCGAATATTCTCCACGGGCTCATTTTCAAATGGGGGCTGGCCGCTGTATCCTCCAAAACTGGTGTTTGAAGCACCCATCATAAGCTCTACCTTGCCTTCGCGGATCATTTTCAGATTCGCCACGGAAGCGCCGGTTGACTCTGCTGTAACCTCGATGCCAGGCACGTATTTTGTGATGATAGATGCGATTGCCGAACCGATAGGATAATACGTCCCCGCTGTTCCTCCTGTAGCGAAAGAGTAGCGCTCTACCGCCATAGCTGATACAGAAATCCCTAAAACCAGTACTAGTGTTAGAAAAACCACAAAACCTCTTGCATATTTTCGCATGCTTTTTCCCCCTTCATTTAGAGTATGGATTAATAAACTCCTAAAATTACAGAGACAAAACCCTTGGCCTTCGATTGACCAACGGAACTTTGAGCAGTTTTTTCCACCTATAGGGACTTATCTATCTTTTGATATTTATGGATATCAAAGATTTTAAAAGTGATATATTGAATTTCAGAATATACTCACTATAATTTTAAGGGGAGAGAATGTCAACTGAGGATACAGAGAATGTGTAAATGTATACATTATGCCTTCTAGAAAGGAGGGACAGAATGCACAATAGAAAACAGGATGTTTCTATTGAAAAAAAAAGCAGTGAAAAAGACCTCTTTGAACATATGAGAGAAACGAGCCTTAAGTTGCCCTCACAACAAAAAAACGTTTGCGATTATATCCTCGCCCATTACCAACAGGCAGCCTTTATGAAAGTGGAAGAAGTAGCCCTGGCCACAAAAACAAGTAATGCCACTGTGATACGGACTGCGGGAAGCCTCGGTTTTAAAAGCTATACGGAGATGAAAGAAGAGATTCAGCATGTTCTTACCTCTACAACTCCTCCTCCTCTCGATCGTTTGCGGAAAAACATAGCTGGAGACTCCGGTTTAAACGTTCTCGATCACGTTATTAAAGAAAATATTCAAAGCTTACAGACACTCTACAGTCAGCATTTGGCCGAAAGTTTTCCTCGAGCAATCCAAATCCTTCAAAATGCTTCCAGAATCTACATTCTGGGACTTCGTTCAACTCGGGGGCTCGCAGTGTACCTTCACGCCCTTTTGCACCAACTGTTTAAAGATATTTATCTTGCCGACGGTTCCGGATCAGACAATCTTTTTGATGAACTTTATGACATGACTGAAGATGACGTATTTATCGCCTTAATGGCCGGGAGTCCCCACTATACGAAACGAACTATCAATGCCGTAAAATATGTCCGCAGCCGCTCAATACCCGTTATATTGATAACTAACAATCTTTCGAATGTCGCGGCACCGCTGGCTTCTGCCGTACTACTCGCCCCGCAGAACACGAATCACTACTCTACAGTAACGCTCCTAACCATTATCGATGCCCTGGTATTCCAGCTGGGACAGCTTAAAGCAGACGACGCAAGGCCTAAACTTGAGCAATTAGGCGGCCTTTTAGTAAAAAATGATATTTCCGTATAGAGAACAGATGAGGGAAACGACCCTCTGAGAAGAGGCCTTTTCCCTCGCTGCTCACGGTTGGACAGAAAAAATTTTGCCGTTTTTCATCTCATATGTTGAAAATTTATGCGCCATGCCATCCCTTGCCTCGAGGAACACATCTTCTATATCCCTTCTGCACGAGAAGAGGAGGATCTGCCCTCTTGACGCTACATCAAGAACAACCCTGGCCGCCCCAATCTGGCGCCTCTCATCAAAGCGAACAAAAACATCATCGAGTATGAGGGGAAGGGGCTCCATTCTCTTTCCATAAAGCTCTGCCAGGGCCAGACGGATAGAAAGATATACCTGGTCAGCGAGGCCGCTGCTCCAGACATCTTCCTTTTTGCGAAGGAATCCCGACTTTTCTTCAAGCTCTACTGAAAACCCCCCTTCTTCCGATGCTGTAGAGATAAGGGAGTACCGTCCTTCTGTCATAAGTTCAAGGAAATCCCCCGCCTTTTTAAAGACTTCAGGCTGTCGCTCCTGTTCATGTTTTTGACGGGTCTGCTCGAGAACGCAGCGGCATGCCACCACGGCGAGCCATTCTTTAAGAGCGAGCCTAAGCTCTTCTTCCAGCTTCTCCCGTTCTAAAAACAATGCGCTTAATTCCTTGTCTTTTTCCAGTTCATCAATGCGGGTTTTCAAATGACCGCGCTCTTCATTCAGCTCCTCCAGTTGCTGGGAAAGAAGCTGCTCCTGCTCTTTACTCTCACCTATGAGGATTTGCGACTCTGCTGGTGTTCTTTTAGGGAGCTCCTCCAAAACTTTTGTGAGATTCTCGTTTCCGCCAGCTATGGCAAGAAGAGAGAGCCTGTGGTTTTCAATGATCTTTTTCAGGTCGTTACAGCGCTGCCATCTCTCACCCAGCTCTAAAAAAGACGGCTCATCGTGAACCTTCGCCTGCTCAAACAATTCCTTTTTTAGCGTTCTGCTTTCATTCCATGCCTTATGGGCTCTTTCGTATATCTCCTCGTTCCGTTTTTTCTCTCGTTGGATCATGGTTATCTGGTTCCACTGCTCCTCTGCTTCTTCAAGGCGGGATGTGAGAATATCGATAGGAGAGACGAGACTAAGCTTGCTCCATGGACCTAAAGACAGTGAGCGGAAAAGAGAATGGATTTCCTCCTCCTTAGCTGATATATACTCCTGAGAAGAGGAGAGCTGCTTTTCCATATCCCTTATCTGAGCAAGCCGGCCGCGAAGCTGTTTGACCAGGCTTTCAAATTCTGTCCAATGTTCTACTTTCAATGAAGCGGAGAATCCTTTCTCCTCTACAAAGCTTTTCCACTCTGCATCAGTTTGATCTAAAAGCTTTTTTATACTGTTGAGGGAGCTTTCGCAATCTTCGAGTTTCCTTTGGCGGCGACCCAGTTCTTCCTCCGCATCCCTTTGGGACTGAAGAGCCTGGTCGTACTCACGAATACCGTCAATACAGTCATCGATATACATTTCTGCTTTCTCCAGCTCAAGATAATCCTTCGGGCACTCTATCGCCAGGCCTTCCACTGTATGGCTAAGCTCTTCCTCTGTTTCTACAAGATTTTTTCTTAGGCGGCAAAGAAGCTCTTCTTTTTCATTGAAGAACTTCCTTTTCTGGAAAAAATCCACGATTATAAAACCTAAGCTTGCAGCTATGGCTGTTATCCCTGTCTTCAAAAAGAATATGTCTCCTGTCCTGTAGCCCGCTCCAAGAAAAGCTAAACCTAAAGTTCCTGCTGCTGCCCCTCCCCACTGCAACTCTTTTTTCTGCCGGAAAAGGTCAAGATTCATTTCATTTTCTTTTATCTGATTTTGAATCTGATGCCAACGGGTGAAGAATTGGCGTAACGATCCGCACTTCTCTCTCAATGTCTGAACTGACAGTGGGGAGACATTTCGTTCCATCTTCTCAACATGCTCTTTTCGTGTTTTAAGCAGGGACCTTGCTTCGTCTCTGGCTTTTCGGGCCTGCTCGCAAGTTTCATTACGTATGACATGCTGATTGCGAAAATCTTCTTTCTGCTTTTCTAAATCCCCTGCTTTTTGGGAAACGCCAAAAGACAAATCAAGGGATTCCAGGTCATCAATAGTCCATGACTGATGGATTTCCCGTACCTCACGGTCAAGACGCTGTTTCATCGACAGAATATCTAAACTGAGATTCTGAATGATTTCTTCTTCTTTTTCGATGCGATTTCGATTCTGAGCCAGTGCCCGAATGGCGCCTTTCTGTTCAAGGACCTTCTGAATAGAGGGAATATGGAAGGCCTGAAGCTGCTTGTCTAAGTTTCGGCATTGGAAGACCAGTTCCTCAAGTTCTCTTTCTCTAGCCCCTTCTTCCTCATGAATTTTTTTGAATCGCAGAAGACCTTCGTCTGGGAAAAAGAGAACTTCACCAATCTCTTCAAGCTTTCTCTGTGCTTCCGTCATTTCCACCCAGGGAGACCTGGCCTTTTCAACCCATTCCATCAAGGAAAGATCGTAACGGATGGCTTCTAAGTTTTTTCGCGCCGATTCTATCTGATGACCTGTCTTTTCCAATTCTTCTTTCTTTTGCAGATACTCGTCTTTTTGTTGCTGGAGAAGTTTTATTTGTTCTTTTGTCTCCTGTATTTTTTTTAGGAAAACATTGATCTCCGCAGATGACCTGGCCCCGCCCTGAATTCTGTAAAGGGCCTTTTCCTGATTGGAAAGGGAAGCAAGGAATGTGGGAAGAGATGCTGTACCCAGTCCGGCGCCTGCAGAAAAAAAACGACTTTGTATTCCTCGATCATTGAGAGGACGTATCTTTTGCATATCCTCGAGACCTACGGAGAAGATACGCTCATACATTTCCCGATCCACATATCCCAGAAGATCCTCAAGGCTTGTTCCATTCCGCGCACCTGAAAAAGTTGAGTTTCTGCCGTTCATGACCAGGCTAAACCGTTCGCCCTTGAGGGATTCAATAATTAAACTTCCCTTTTGCTTTCCTCCGTGGGGAGGGGCATATAGATTACGGCTGGAACGTCCGTCAGGGCACCCAAAGAGGCTATATCGCAAAAAGCTCATCAGGGTTGTCTTACCGCTCTCGTTATCTCCAAGGATAAGAGACAGACCTGCAGGAAAATGTCCTTCCATGTTCTCGAGGAGACCAAAACTACGGATTTTGAACTCTATGAAACGCATGGGTCATTCTCCCCCTTAAGCAGCCCGTCCAATCCCTTTATAGCGGCTTTTTCAAGAATTTGAGCAATGTCTTCCCTTTCCAGGGTTTGCAGGTAGGGCTCCAGGTCGCCGCGCCTCCATTTCCCATTCCCCAAGCCCTCATCCATAAGTGCAAAAAGTGTTTCATTGTCGTGTATCTGAGATCGGACGGTATCCATCTCTCTGAGAAAGTCCCCCACAAAGGTCTGGGTCTTCCGAAGGTTTTCTATGGCATAATCAGGACAGGTTTTATTCTGGATGGCCTCAATCCATACAAAGTCGGACAAGGCCTCTTCCTCCCTATTGAGTTCCCTTATCAAGGTTTCCATGAATTCATCCCGGCCTAATCGCCTGTAAAGACTCGTATTTCCCGTCAATGTCACACGAAGCATAATGCCCCTGCCCTCCGCTTCCTTACGGTATTTTCCCCTAAGGTTTTCGAGGGCATCCATGAGAACCTGCTCTTCCTCCACAGAGGAAATATCAAGGGTTTCTTCCCACCAGCGAATTTTATCTGTAGGATAGAAAATCGGAGAGATGAAGCCCTGTGCCGATACCGTCACAAGGTAGCATCCGCGAGGGCCCGTTTCCCTTACACTCCTCCCCTGAATTGTTCCCGGGTAGACCACTAGTGGATTTTCACATGATAGAATCATGGGGCGATGGATATGCCCCAAAGCCCAGTAATCCACAGAAGAATCCCGAAGATCTTCAATAGAACATGGGGCATAATTCTCGTGGCCCTCCATGCCCCCTACATTGCAGTGAAGAAGGGCGACATTAAATCCCTTCCTGCTTTCAAGGGCTTTTGCCATTTGAATGGCGACATTGCCCCTTTCATCCCCAGTGGGGTAACTATATCCTGCTATGTGGCCGATAAGGGCATTATTTTTTCCGTATAAGGGACGGACCTCTACCTCACCCTTAAATTGGAAAACCCTCTCTGGGAGACTTAATTTTGCCCGATCTCCAGAAAGGGGGTCATGGTTCCCATGAACCATATACACGAATATTCCAGCCTGGCTTAAACGAAGAAGCTGCCGCCTAAGGGCAAGTTGGGCACTGAGGCTTCTATCAGCGCTATCATACAGATCTCCGGAAAGGAGCACAAAATCCACTCGCTCCCGCAGTGCCAGGTCAACTACTCTTTCAAAGGATTTAAAGACCGCATCCTGCAGCATGCCCGCAATTGCCGGCGAATAAGAACGTACCCCCCGAAAGGGACTGTCCAGGTGCAGGTCTGCACAGTGAAGAAACGCAAAATCCCGCTGAAGGCCCATTCCACTGCCCTCCTTCTTCTGTTAGACTTTTATTTATGATGACAACAATATTTCTAGGAAAGGGACTTGTTTATATTATTTTCATTCTCGTCTATCTTGGCATGATCGTCGGACGATTTCCATCATTGGCTCTCGACCGAACCGGCATCGTGCTGCTTGGAACCATTATATTGCTTATTGCAAGTCCTTTCCCCCCAGAGATCCTTTTCCAGGCTGTGGATATCTCCACAGTAATGCTTCTTTTTGGCTTTATGATTATTTCCGCTCAATTACGGCTAGGGGGATTTTATACAATAATAACCCAAAGGGCAGCAAACCTCGAAGGTCCCCCTCAAAAGCTTTTGGCCGTGGTTATTATCGTCTCAAGCGCTCTTTCCGCCCTTCTTTCCAATGACATCATATGCCTTGCCATGACCCCTGTCTTAGGAGAAATCTGCATCAAGAAGGGACTAAATCCTCTTCCTTTCTTACTCTCCCTGGCCTGTGCCGCAAATATAGGATCGGCATTGACCCTTATCGGCAATCCTCAAAACATGCTTATCGGTCAAAGCCTTCTTCTTCCCTTTGGACCCTATATGCTTTTCGCCCTCATACCAGTGGTTGTATCTCTTTTTGTTCTCTGGGGCATAGTCTGTTTCCTGTATAGACAACATTGGCATGAAACCCTTCCTCTGCCGCAGAAGGTAAACCTTCCTTTCCTGGGCTGGCAGACTGCAAAGGGGATTCTTGTTCTGTCTGTTGTGGTCGTCCTTTTTCTTTTCGCCCCTCTGCCCCGTGACATGGTAGCGCTAGGTGCCGCGGCTATTCTGTTAACAAGCCGTACCATGGCCTCTCGCAAGGCCCTTAACCTTGTAGACTGGCAACTGATCGTTCTGTTCATAGGTCTCTTTATTATAAACGGTGCTTTCGCAAAAAGTGGAGGACTCGCAGCCATAGAAAAAGGCCTGCACATGGCAGGGATCTCTCTCCAGCACGGAAGCTGGCTTTTCTGGATATCGGCCATCCTTTCTAATGTGGTTTCTAATGTTCCCGCCGTCATGCTGCTTCTTCCGCTCTCAAAGATCCCCCTGGCAGGACCGATCCTGGCATTAAGCAGCACCTTCGCAGGAAATCTCATCGTCGTAGGGAGTATCGCCAACATTATTGTGATCAATGGGGCCAGGGATCTGGGACTCGCTATTTCATGGAGGGACCACGCTCGTATTGGCATACCTGTTACTTTAACATCTCTTCTTATTTCATGGATTTGGATTTTTGCTGGAGGGCCCCTATGGTAACAATTTGTTTGGGAACAGTTGCTCCTTCCCGCTACTCTATAGGTAAAGATGTTATTGCCAGGCAGCTGCGAGAAGAGGGGTATTGCCTTATAGATCTGGGGGGAAACATCACTGTCCAAACCCTGGAAGAAGCCTTTTCTCGAAAAACCTTTAGCCTTCTAGCCCTTTCCTGTCCTGAAGAGGAATGTTTAAATGAGCTGAACTTTCTTATATCCTGGGCCGTTAAACAATCCATTCCCGTCCTTATAGGCGGAAGGGCTGTTAATGTTCATGACGTCGCAGCCTTGCGTTCCGCGTTGAAAGCCCCTTTTCTCTATTACAGCTGCAATGTCACCGATCTTCTGCCGGTTGTTCAAAAAGCGCTGAAGCTCGAGCCCCCGGCCATGCCCCTCCATGGTAAAGGAAAACCCTTCTTTCTTTTCGAGGAAGAAAAGGCTCTCGCTGAAGAGATGGGGCTATGGATCTTAGAAGGAAACAGGGACCATGTGGTTATTCATGAAAGAACCCGACAATGGTGCGGCGAGTGCCCTGGCAACATAAACCGCACATGTCCTATGAGCAGCGGCTATTTTGTCCAGAGATCCATACAAGAAAGCCGACTCTTTGTAGAAAAATTCCGCCGCCTGTTCCTTATCGGCCTTCCAGTGCTGAAGAGAGAAGAACGAGAAGTGGAAAGAAAGGGGAGAATAGCCATATGGCTGGCCATGAAAAAGCTTGAAGGAGCTTTTTCAAAACGTTTTTCACAGGCTGTCATGTTCAAACTGCCCATTCAGTGTCCTCTCTGCCCGCCTGAGGACTGCATCATGCCCCTGGCCAGATGCCGCCGGCCCCAGGATCAGTTTCCCATGCACGAAGAATATAATATAGACATGATGGAAACGGCCCGCGTTATTGCCGGGGACAGAAGATCAATGGAGATGTATGCCCTTCTTCTGGCCGATCCTTTTCCAAAGGAAAAAGTAAACCAGGATAGATGCCCCGAAAGCAAAGAGAGAAAAGCCCCTGAACGCCCACGAGATTCCTGCCAAGGCTGATGCATATCCAATATAGACCGGCAGAAGGGTCCAGCTGATATCCATGGAAAAATACACCATGGATGATGCCCTCCCTCTGAATCGCTCAGGAATCATATCTCCAATAAGGGCGAGGTGAGTGGGATATCCGTACCCAACTGCAGCGCCGTAGAGGAAACCAAAGAAGGCGATCATGAAATTCGAAGCGGCGAAGGAAGCGCCGAAAAGGGCCAGTCCCATGGCCCCAAAGGATGGAGCTGCTATGACCGTTCGCGGTACCCTCTCATAAAGCCCACTGCCAAAGAGCCTGATAATAATCGCTCCGATGGAAATAGCCACCATATAGACTGATGGGTTGAGACCTCTGCCAATGGCAAGACTTGATACATAGGCAATGGACGCATCCGTAAGTCCCAGGAAAACACAGGAAATCAGAAGAAATTTTATGGGCGTTTCCTTGAAAAGAGCCGCATAAGAAGTTTTTTGAGTTTTGTTCGAAGAAAAATCCTGCTGGACAGGGGGGAGAAGAAAGGCCATGGACATTGCCCAAAGGGATGCCGCGGAAGCCATGAGCAGATAGGGAAGGTCCCAGCCCCGGTTAATAAAAAGTTCAGCCAGAGGAATAATGGTAAAAGCTGTCATTACCCCCCCAATACTTGTAATAGCAAAGGCAGAACCTCGTATTCGCTCTGGAATGACAAGGGATTGGTAGGTTGTTGTGGAGACTACAAAAACACTGAAACCGCCTCCCATAAAAAGACGAATAGTATAGAGGATTCCAGGCGTATGGTCGGTAAAAGCCAACAAAAGGGCGGAAACAACGCAGATACTCGAGGCCCCAACCATGGTTCTCCGTATTCCGAAACGGTCTATAAACCACCCCGCGGTGGGACGGCATAGTGTAGCGGCAAGATAAAAAGCGCTGATGATCCAGCCAATGCGCTGAGGCTCCAGACCGGCCTTTTTCAAAAAAGGCGGCAACATGAAAAAAGTATGAGAATAAGAAAAAATAGCAAAGTAGGTAAGGAGTATAAGAATAATCCGCTTTCTCCACGATGCGAGCTCCGATCCACAGAACAATTAAATCGCCCCCTTGATGCATTCACATTAAGACCCTCCGCATTCTTTGTAAAGCCCCTTCTGCGAAGAATGTTGCCAATAGGCTATAATATCTGAGTTGACCCATAGGGGAGGAATAAAAAGTGAAGGGACCTGAACGGAGAAAGAGAATTTCTAACATTCTCAATACAAGTCAATCAGCAGTGAAGGGAAACGAGCTTGCGGAAACCTTCAATGTGAGCCGGCAGGTGATTGTTCAGGATATAGCCCTGTTGCGGGCAGAAGGGCATAACATTATAGCAACGCCCCAAGGATATATGATGCTTTCACCACACCAACCCTCCTCACTAAGATCAATTATGTGCAATCATACTGGAATCAAAGAGATGAAAGAAGAACTTGATATTATGGTGGATAATGGAGCCACTGTTATTGATGTCATGGTAGAACATCCCGTATATGGCGAGATAATAGGCAACCTCATGCTCCGAAACCATGAGGACGTGGAAGAGTTCATTGAAAAGGTTATTCAGACAAAGGCGGAACCTTTATCAATCCTGACAAGAGGCGCCCATTTTCACACATTGGAAGTACCTAATGATGCAACGTTTCAAAAGATAATCGCGGCTTTAAAGAAAAAAGGGTACTTGATGGATTGAGTTAAAACCTATATACTCCTTTACAAGTGACAAGACACTTGTAAAGGAGTTGTTCCATGTTGAGCAATAAAAATCTTCGTTCCTACGCTATCAATGTTTTTAATGGAATGGCACTGGGTTTGTTTGCTTCTCTCATTATTGGGCTTATCCTCAAACAGTTAGGCGCTTTTCTTTCTATTCCCATTCTTGAGCACTTCGGTAAAATAGCACAACTTCTTATGGCTCCAGCTATAGGGGCGGGCGTCGCTCTTAGCGTCAAATCACCGCCATTGGGGGTATTTGCTGCCTCAATTGCTGCAGCAATAGGGGCCGGATCTATCAACTTTACAGACAACGGGGCTATTCTAACTATAGGAGAACCCATGGGAGCCTTGGTGGGGAGCCTTGTGGGAGCAGAAGTCACCAAGCTCATCGCTGGGAAAACGAAGGTGGATATCGTTCTTGTCCCCGCCGCAACAATCCTCGCCGGGGGGCTGGCGGGATATTTGACCGGGCCATGGATTGCTCAGGGAATGAATTTTTTGGGAGCCCTCATCAACACGGCAACGCGCCTCCATCCATTTCCTATGGGAATTCTGGTTTCTGTACTCATGGGCATTATTCTTACCCTTCCCATTAGCAGTGCCGCTCTCGCCATAGCCCTGGGGCTCAACGGCCTTGCCGCCGGAGCTGCCACTGTAGGCTGCTGCTGTCAGATGATTGGATTTGCCGCCCAGAGCTACAAGGATAATGGTGTGGGAGGACTTATCTCCCAGGGGCTAGGTACATCCATGATTCAAATTCCCAACATTATCCGCAATCCATGGATATGGGTTCCTCCCACCCTTGCTTCCGCCATTCTCGGACCAGTAGCCACTATGGTCTTTAAGATGGAAAACAATAAGGTGGGCGCGGGAATGGGAACAAGCGGACTGGTTGGACAATTTGGAACCATAGCAACCATGGGAGGCTCCGGATGGGTGGGAATCGTGACCCTTCACTTTCTACTCCCTGCTCTCCTCAGCACTCTTTTTTGTCTTATTCTGCTGAAGGTTAAAAAGATCCGCCCCGGCGACATGAGGTTATAAAGAACACATACAAGGGGATTCCATCTACCAGGGGAATCCCCTTTTTTATAAAATATATTCAAGCCGCAAAAAGATTTACCCCCCCTTCCCATACCTTTTAATTTCATGTATTATTTTTAATAATTTATCATTTTCTTAAAAGAGCAATATTCTTCCTTTCAGGAGTGTGATTCTTTGCCCAATTATACAAATAGCAACCTCTCCACAGAAATGAGAGGGAACATCTTGCGTCGCTCTCTATGGATACTGCCTATTCTCCTAGCAACGATATGGCTCATGGGGCGCTTCTATTCTATGGAAATCGCCCAAGAGCAGGAGCTGCTCGAGAGTCTGGAATACCAAAGCAGCCTCTCACGCCTTGAAATTGCTCGCCAACGCATGGATACCGTCCTTAGCGATCTGTTCTTTTTAAACCACGTAGCAAGCTATGTATGGGTTGACGGCGTATTATCACCTCATGAGCAAGGATATATTGAAAATTTTTTTCGCTCTTTCATCGAAAACAAGGTCTATTATGACCAAATCCGCATTATCGACATGTTTGGACAGGAGTTCATCCATATTGAAAAAAGGGATGGAAGCTCTGTCATTGTGCCTCCGCATAAAAGGGATAAAAGTTCAGAGGAACATTGCTTCAATCACTCTATCAAACTGGAAAGAAACCAGGTGTACCTCTCTCCTCTTAATCCTCATCTGAACTATGAAGAGATGGAAGGTTCCTTAAAGCCCCTGCTCCATATAGCAACTCCTATTTTTGCAGGAAACAATACTAAGATCGGTGTTTTGATCATCAACTATCTGGCTCGTGATCTGTTAGATACCCTTTATTCCTCTTCTGCCATGGGAAATATTATGCTCCTCAACAAAGACGGTTTCTGGCTGGAAAGTTCGAACCAGGAAATAGAAAAAGAGATACAGACTCAAAAGAACCGAACCAGGAATTTCTTTACCCTTTACCCCGAGGAAGCAAAAACGATTTACTCCCAGAAACAGGGGCAGGTCAAATCATCAGATGGTCTTTTTACCTTTGTCACCATAGGCCCCCTTGACTCCATGGCTCTTACACAGGAAGCCCGTGATTATGAATGGAAGATTGTTTCAATGATCCCTGCTTCTATGCTGGAATGGCGTGAAGAGGCCATAAAAAACCGCTTCAGAACCCTTTTAGGCATTGTCGTTCTGATTCTCTCTGTTGCGATCTTTCTTTTTATAGTTGAATACGAACGCCGGCAAAAAATACATGTTCACTTAAAAGAGAAGACCCTTGAGCTCGAAAGGGTCAACATGGCCCTTAACGCCATGGTTAAAAAAACAGAACGGGATGCCATGATAGATCCACTGACAGAACTTTGGAACCGCCGGTATATGATTAAGCGCCTTCACGAGGAGGATGCCCGCATTCAGCATACCCAAGGGAGCGCCTCCATCGCCGTCATTGACCTTGGCAATTTTAAAAAGATTAATGATACCTATGGTCATGCCAGAGGGGACAGAGCCCTTGTGCAAATAGCCGCTATACTCAGAGAAGGGTTACGGCAGACAGATTACGTAGCCCGCACAGGGGGAGACGAATTTCTCATCTATTTTGCAGATCTTTCCTTAACAAAGGCAAAAAAGATTATGGAACGTCTCTATAACCGCATTATGCAGCATAGGTTTGCCGGGGCAAATTCACCTATTTTCGCTGATTATGGTATCGCCCATTGTCCTTCTGACGCAGACAGCCTTGAAGAAACCGTCAAAGTAGCAGATTCGAGGATGTACGCGTTCAAGGTCAACCGAAAGAAACATACGGCCGACACCGGAAAATAGTTGCATATGCAACGAATATCTTCTATACTAATCTCTCGTTTTATAAACATGGAGGGATGAGTATGGATCGGCGTGAATTACTTGCAAAAGAACGGGTGGGACGGCTGCTTTGGCGGCTCTCCGTCCCCGCGGTTATAGGGATGTTGGTTCAGGCATCCTACAATATAGTCGATGCTATTTTTATAGGCCGGGGTGTGGGGCCTCTTGGCCTTGCGGGAACGACTATTGTTTTTCCCATTCAATTATTGGCCTCATCTCTTGCCGTTACCATTGGGGTAGGAGGCGCTTCCATTATTTCCCGCAGCCTTGGGGCCAAAAAATATGAAAAGGCGAACAGGGCTCTTGGAAACATGGTCTTTCTCTCGTTAATATTCAGCACCACCATTCTCATTACGGGTTCCCTTGCTCAACAGCGTCTCCTTCGTCTTTTTGGCGCGAGTCCTACTATCCTTCCTTACGCTGAAGAATATTTACAGGTCATTTTGATGGGCCTGCCCTTTGTGGGATTTGGCATGTCATTGAACCACGCGGCCCGGTCAGAAGGCAATGCCAGGGTTGCCATGATCAGTATGATCATATCTGCTGTCATGAACATGATATTAGATCCTATCTTCATCTTTGTGCTTAATATGGGCATTCGCGGGGCTGCCATAGCCACCGTGATCTCTCAGATAGCCATGGCCTGCTGGATGGGTTACTATTTTCTGTTATCCGGAAACAGCTTTCTTGTACTTGCCCTTCGCTATGGACAACCCCAATTGGAATACATTAAAGAGATTCTCTCTGTAGGGGCAGCGGAATTTGTACGCATGGCCTCAGGGAGTATGATCATAGTCTTTATCAATAACAGCCTTATCCATTACGGCAGTGATATTTCAGTAGCTGTATATGGCATATTGCATCGGGCACTCTCTTTTTCTTTTCTGCCCATTGTGGGAGTTTCCCAGGGATTACAGCCCATACTTGGCTTCAACTATGGGGCAGGACGGTACGACCGCGCTCGAGATGTCGCGCGCCTTGCAATTATAGCCGCATCATGCATTGCCTTTTGTGCCTTTATGGTCGGGATGTTCTTCCCGGAAAAAGTTGTCAGGCTTTTCACTACAGATCTTCTTCTCATCAAAGAAGCAAGTGCTTCTTTGCGTATTGTGATCACGGCTTACTTTCTTGTGGGATTCCAAATTACAGGTTCGTCCATGTTTCAGGCCCTCGGAAAGGGCAGGGCTTCCCTTATTTTGTCTTTGACCAGACAGGTTATTTTCTTTCTTCCCTGCGTGGTTATTCTGCCGCGATTTTTCCTTTTAAAGGGCATATGGCTAGCCTTCCCCACTGCGGATGCTCTTGCCTTTCTTGTTACGGTAACTCTTGTTTCCCGACAATTAGGAGCTCTTAAAATGGAAAGGAGTGAACAAAACCAATGACCCAGCAACCCCATATCGGCCGGTGGATCTCATGTTTATACAGGCAAATGCAATGTCTTTTCGATCGGGCATTTCAACCTCTCGGTCTTGGCTGTGGTAATTACTCTTTTTTGCTGATGCTGCGCCGCTGTGACGGCCAAACACAGGAAGAGCTGAGCAATGAACTGGGTTTTGACAAGGGAACTACAGCAAGATCTCTAAAAAAGCTGGAACGCCTTGGATATATTCAAAGAAAACGAAGTAAAATTGATGGCAGAGCGAATCTCGTTTTTCTTACTCTTCAGGGTAAAAATGTGATACCATTCGTTGAGCAAATTTTAGAGGACTTAATGTCCAAAATTCTAGAGGGCATGTCGAAGGAAGAAAAAGAAATGACTTACTCTCTGATCAACAAAATGGCATTAAATGCCCTTTATCTTAAGCAGGTTGAAGGAGATCGAACACCATAACAGTTCGAACAAGGGGTGACGTTACATGTTCCTGAGGAGATTTTTGTCTCACCCAAAGAGATATCTCGTATCACTGACACTTCTCATCAACATTCTTACCGTTCCTATACCTCTTTTTTGCGCCGTTCAGGAAGAGGTTGGACTTGCCTTCGTAAACCACAAGGCAGAAGGCCTGGCTTTAAGGCCTTTTGAAGATCCCAGGGGCTCCGTACCTAAACTCCTCATGGAATTAAGCTATGATCAGTGGCGCGATATTCGGTTCCGCCCTGAAAAGGCCCTTTGGAAAGAGGAGAAACTTCCTTTTTCCCTTCAATTTTTCCATCTTGGCATGTTTTATGACCGGGCAGTCCAAATTAATATCGTAGATAAAGGAAAGGCTGTACAGTTTCCTTTTTCTACAGACCTGTTCGATTACGGTCAGAATCAAATAGATCTTAAAAAGCTTCCGCCAAATCTTGGGTTCGCTGGTTTTAGAATACATTTTCCTATCAACAGGCCAGGCTATGATGATGAAGTGGCTGTTTTTCTTGGCGCCAGCTACTTCAGGGCTGTGGCAAAGAATCAGCAATACGGCCTCTCTGCCAGGGGAATGGCTATTGACACTGCCTCTCCTACCGGAGAAGAGTTTCCCTGGTTCAAGGAATTCTGGCTTGTGAAACCAACATCCCGCTCTTCGTCTTTAATCGTCTACGCCCTGCTTGATAGCCCAAGCTGCACAGGGGCCTATAAATTTACCATCACGCCGGGAGAAGAGACGCAAATGGATGTTACATGCAACATTTTCAAGCGTAAGGATATGAACAAAATAGGTATCGCTCCTTCCACAAGCATGTTCTTCTACGGAGAAACCGAAAATGGCCGGCCTGGGGATTTCAGACCCGAGGTGCATGACTCCGACGGCCTTTTAATGGAAACCAACGGGGGGAAATGGATTTGGCGTCCTCTTGCAAACCCCTCCCGCTTGCTCATAAGCCGGTATAAAGACGTTGACGTAAAGGGCTTCGGTCTGATGCAAAGAGACTTGAACTTTGATCACTATCTCGACCTTGAAGCACGTTATGAAAAGCGTCCAAGCTTGTGGATTACCCCCCAGAACGATTGGGGGGAAGGGCATGTGGAGCTTGTTGAAATACCTTCTGATAGCGAGATAAACGACAATATCGTAGCCTATTGGGTTCCCGAACCCAACGGGAAGCTCTCTTTCGCCTACAGCATGAAATGGCTTACTCCCCACATGGATAAAGACAAGCCTGCCCGAGCTGCCCATACCCGCCTCGTCACAGAAAAAGAAGAAGGGGTCTATCGTTTTATTATTGACTTCGAAGGCAAAGAGCTTAATGCCATACCGGCCGAAACCGGCTTGGCCAGCGACATCACCGTGGAAGGAGATGCCTTTCTTATAGAACGGCAACTTCTGAAAAACCCTGCGACAACAGGATGGAGGCTCAGTTTCAAAATAGCTGTCCCTGTAGAAAAGCTGAAGAGTATCGTTCCTGACCGAAAACCTATAGTAAAACTTACAGCCTTCCTTAAAAAAGGTGAAAACATACCTGAGCCCCTCACTGAAATATGGACCTATGATTTTAGGCCTTAGGTAGGAAAGGGTGAGAGACTGAATGGAAAGTTGGCAAGTGGTAAGAGACCGCATTCTTCTTTATGTACGCGCCATGGATCTTCCGCCTTTTAAAGGGCTGGAATTAGCGTTAGATGCCCTCAAACAATCAGAGGCATCAAGTATAGAGGAAGCTATGGATGCTCTTGAAAGCTGCATCGTGAAACAAAAGATCGACCTTGGCGTGCGAAATGCGAAAGGGGAGCATATTTCTTCAGTCCCCCCCATGACCAGAGGCACAATGGTATCGAAAAACTTTGATCGCACTCCCTGGCTCACGGCTTTAAACAAATTTATTCTGCGATGGGCCCGGAATCTTTTCGGTCCGTCGCGATCCCGCTAAAAAACGAGGCACATCTATTATGACCACAAAGCCTGTTGAATTAAAATGGACTCGAGCCGCCAGCTGGAGAAGGATTTTGCTTTTAGCCTGTATTCTTCTCCCCACCATCATGGCAACCCGATACATGGCAGGAATTCTTCCTTATAAAGGAACTACTTTTGTAGAAGCTGCTCTTGTGACGGTCTTTGGCATTCTTTTCGCCTGGATTTCTATTGGATTCTGGACAGCCATGCTCGGTTTCTTTGTATTAATCCGCCAGAAAGACCCCTTTTCATTTTCACAGGCACTGAAGGGAAAACCCCTCCATATCGAAGATCCTGACGCTCTTACCGCCATTCTTGTTCCCATTTACAATGAAGATGTAAACCGGGTCATGGCAGGAGTGCGGACAACCCTTCAGGAACTGAGAAAGACAAAGCTCGACCACATGTTCCGCATTTTCATTCTTAGCGATACTACAGACCCGGACATCTGGATTCATGAGGAAACTGCATGGCATGAGGTCTGCCGTGAAGAAAACGCCTTCGGTTCGATTTTTTACCGCCACCGCAAGAGCAATGTGAAAAGGAAAAGCGGCAATGTAGCAGATTTTTGCCGACGATGGGGAAAAAGCTACCGCTACATGATCGTCTTCGACGCCGATAGTATCATGGCGGGAGAAACCCTTGTCCGAATGGTACAGGCCATGGAGCTTTATTCTAATGTGGGGATACTTCAAACACCGCCTTCTGCTGTTAAACGACATTCCCTCATCTCTAGAGTGCAACAATTCGCCAACAGGGTCTATGGCCCTGTCTTTGCCGCTGGACTTCATTTCTGGCTTCTTGGCGATGCTCAGTACTGGGGGCACAATGCTATCATAAGGGTCGTGCCATTTATGGAACATTGCCAGCTCCCCCGGTTACCTGGAAAGGGGCCCTTGGGGGGAGAGATCTTGAGCCATGACTTCGTAGAAGCTGCTCTTATGCGCCGGGCAGGATTTGGCGTCTGGCTCGCCTATGACCTAAAAGGAAGTTATGAGGAAACACCACCCACCCTGCTTGATGAACTTAAACGCGACCGCCGTTGGTGTCAGGGGAATTTGCAACACCTCAGGCTTATCTTTACCCATGGTTTCTTCCCCGTTCACAGAGCGCTTTTTATAAATGGCGTCATGTCATACGGCTCTGCCCTGCTATGGCTTGTCTTTTTGATCTTAAGCTCTATTGAGGCTGTAGCAGAGGTAATCATTGAACCGAAATATTTCCCTTCAGCTGGGGTGTCCCTCTTTCCTCAATGGCCGGTCTGGTATCCCCAGTGGGCTATTACGCTCTTAGGTTCCACTGCTATAGTTCTCTTTCTGCCTAAATTTCTCAGCGTTGCCTACATTGTTTTTCACGAGAAAAAAGCCCACCTCTATGGAGGGACTTTTCATCTCTGGGCCAGTATGATTTTGGAGACCCTTACTTCTACCCTTCTTGCTCCTATCCGCATGGCATTCCATAGCCGTTTTGTTATTATGACTCTGGCCGGACGGACCACAGGCTGGGGAACACAAACCCGTTCCGATCGAGGCACCACCTGGAATGACGCTTTTCAATATCACATTGATCAAACTCTTGTTGCTTTGCTTTGGGGAAGCATTCTGTATATCTTCAATCCCTCTTTCTTCTGGTGGATGTCGCCTATCCTGGGACCAATGGCCATATCCATCCCTATTTCGGCCCTGACCAGCCGTGTTTCCATGGGGCTAAGGGCTCAGAAGGCCCGTTTGCTCATCACACCGGAAGAAACGGATGAACCAAGGGAGCTCCGTAAGATTGACCAAAATGCGGAAAAGCCATCGTCGTACTTTCCTCTTCCCCTTCCGCTGGAAAAGGGATTTGTACGGGCAGTAGTGGATCCAAAGGTTCTTGACCTCCATACGTCTCTGATTCTTCGCCATCGCATAGCAGCCCCTTCTATCCGCAAACGACGGGAAGACCTCCAGGCAAAGGCGCTGGAGAAAGGACCAGAGGAACTCACATCCAAAGAGAAAATGGAATTATTGAATGACCCTGAACAGCTGCGGGAACTTCACTGTAAAGTCTGGCGCATACCTACGTGGGAAAACGCGGCTCGGTGGGGCATAAAATAAAAGAAGACATTTCAAGAAAGGAAGAGCAGCAACAATGAATGATGAAAACAAGTCGTTCCTATTTATATTTCAGAAGGATAGGGTTCTTGTAAAAAAGAACTCTTTCTTCTCTATACCGACCTTTTCTGAAGGCTGCGATTTCACCCTTCCCTTCATTCGTCAGGGAGATGTTGGCATCCCAAAAGGGAATGGACACCATTGGGCAGAAGTTCCAGAGGGCATACAGGCCCCTCAATCCATGGATTTTGTTCCCTTGAGGGGGCTTTATGAAGGAGTAGGAGAAGAGCTTTTTGCCGTGGCAGGGCAGGCTTTTCAAATAATGTACTGGTATCGGACAACTCGCTTCTGCAGTTGTTGCGGCGCCCCCTTGCAGAAACATAAGGTGGACCGTGCCATGGAATGTCCGGCCTGCAATTTTCTAATCTACCCGAGGATATCACCAGTTATTGCGGTAGCAGTGGAAAAAGAGGGGAAGCTCCTCCTCGCCCGAAGCCCCCACTTTCCTCCCAGACGCTATAGCATTTTAGCTGGTTTTGTTGAACCCGGAGAGAAGCTTGAAGAAGCCGTTGCCCGTGAAGTTATGGAAGAAGTTGGTCTGGAGATAGAGCATATTCAATATTTTGGAAGCCAGCCCTGGGCCTTCCCCCACTCCCTCATGATGGGATTTACCGCTCAATGGAAATCTGGCGTCATTCATATTGATGGCAAGGAAATAGAGGATGCTGGCTGGTATACTCCCGAAACGCTGCCTTCCACGCCAACAAAAGCAAGTATTTCCGGTTGCCTTATCTTAAATTATTTAGAGAGATCAAAGGGTTTATCAAAACCTTGAATGGGTAGGGAATCCTTGCGTTTTCCTATGTGATCAAGAGCGATATGAATAAATATATGAGGGTTTTCAGAAAGGTCAACGATAGCATGTTCCTCATATTTGTTTCCCTCTTCGTCTGTTTTAAGAAGCACTCTCGGTTTTGCGGCGTTCTTCTCTCCGGAAGTCAGCACCATTCCAACTCGATTATCTGACAGCTGAACCATGGTTCCCGGCGGGTACATGCCAACAGCGTCAAGAAAGGCCGCTACAATAGTTTTATCAAACTGAGACTCTGCTTCTTCAAGAATAATTGAAACGGCCTTGTGCAAAGGAACTGACCCTTTATAAACACGAACTGTGGTAAGGGCGTCGAATACATCGGCGACAGCCGCAATTCTGGCGGCAAGGGGTATTTCTTCGGCCTTCAGCCCGTAAGGATACCCTGTACCATCCATTCTCTCATGATGAGACTCGATAACAGCAAGAATATTCTCGTTCTTTATGTCAAGCTGCCGGGCTATTTGGGCACCATAGACCGGATGTTTTTTTACTTCCTTGAACTCTTTTTCAGACAAACGGCCAGGTTTGTTCAAAATAGAAAGAGGCAATCTGGCCTTGCCAAGATCATGAAGAAGGCCTCCCGTTGTCACCGCCTTAACCAGTTCTCTGTTTTCAGGGAAAAGGCGGTAGGCTAGAAACCCGCCAAGAAGTGCTACATTAAAAGAATGGACAAAGGTATAATGGTCCTGTTCCCTCACGTTGCCAAGGGAAAGAAGAATGCGTGGATTGCGAATAATACACTGAGCTAAGAGCTTTCCTACCCGCAAAAGAGGAACAAAATACATTTTGGAAGATTCGCCGGCGGCAATGGCAGTAAAAATCTGTTCAACTTCACGAACAGTGTGAAGGGCTAACACTGAATCTGTTGGATCTGAAGGAATCCGGAGGCTTTCGAGAACCTCAAGCACTTCTCCAAGGGCAAAATCCACGCTTTCTTTTACGGTCACATAAGAAATGCCTTGATACTCAAGAGTCGCAGCAAAGGAAAAACGGGAATCGCCCATTTTTGAAAGATTCTTCCCTTTAGGAACTAATAAAGCTCCCCTGGGGGAAAGTACATCTTCAACTATTACACCAGAACAGCAAGGAATATCCCATACCGGGATACGTTGTGCTACGATCATTTCCCATCCTCCGCTTTGAATATTGCGTCATGTCGCCATGTATTTAAAGTATATTAAGTTATTTTTTGGTTATTTTTATTTCACCTGGTTTTTATTTTACACTTTTTTATTTTTTATGCCACTACTTTATCTTAGTACAGTAATTTTTATATGATAAGATTCCTATACCGGCATAAACTATTTGGAGGTGATCATATGGAGAGAACGGGAATTGTTACTATGAAGGGGAAACCTCTCACTCTGATTGGGGAAAGCCTTTCTGTAGGCGATAAGGCTCCGGATTTTGCCGTCTTGGACCAAACCTTGGCTACTAAGACACTAAAAGACTTTGAGGGGCGAATCAAAGTAATTTCTGTAACACCATCACTTGACACCCCTGTTTGCGACCTGCAGATCCACTGGTTCAATGAAGATGCGGCCAACCAGCCTGATGATGTAGCCGTTTTAAACATCTCCATGGACCTTCCCTTTGCCATAAAACGGTTTTGCTCGACGAAGGGAATTGAGAGGGCCGTAGCCCTTTCTGACCACAGAGATGCATCCTTTGGCATGAACTGGGGGGTTTTAATCAAAGAACTTCGTCTTCTTGCCCGGGCCGTTTTCATTGCGGATAAAGATGACGTGATTCGGTATATTGAAATAGTTCCCGAAGCGACCCACGAGCCAGACTATGAAAAGGCCCTCCAGGCCCTCGTAAAAATAATACGATAGATCTGTGTTTCTTTCTCACCACGCCGCATACTCAAACCGAGGGAAGGTCCTTCCCTCGGTTTTCTTTTGCATGCACCTAGCAAATTGTTATTTTTTCGATCTTCTCCACTTGAACATACATCTCGCCACTTCCGGCAGAAGAGCGTATCTTTCCCTCGATGCGAACTGGCGTTCCTTCTTCTTTGTCTCGCAACCATTCCTTAATATCGGAATCGAAGGCCCGCATTAGAAGAAAATCGTGGCGAATGCTCCCGTCTTCCCATGGCGTGTCCTGCCTCACCGAAAAAGCTACATACTTTCCCATACGGCTGATTTGTTCTTGTACACCCTCAATAAAATGTAGTCTTCCCGAAATCTTAACAGTATTTTCAATCATTTTGCCTTTTCCAACCCCTTTACTGGCTTCGTATGGAGAACACATATACCACGAACAGAACTTTTTCGCCAATAGGAGACAAGCCACGAAAAAAGGGAGGCACCGTTCCCCTCCCTTATGCTTCTTCTATTTTCCGAACAAGGACATACATTTCACCGCTGCCAAGTGACGAACGAACATCACCTTCCACCCTTACAGGCGTGCCCTCCTTCCGGCCCAATATCCACAATCGCAGTTCAGGATCATACGCCCGCATAAGCAGAAAATCGCGCCGGGTGCTCCCATCCTCCCAAGGGGTCTCCTGTTTTACCGAGAAGGTCACATACTCACCCAACCTACTTTGAAGAACCCTGTTCCCCTGGACGTGATGCAGAGTCCCGGCCACCGTAACGATGTTCTCCGTCAGCATATGCACATCACTCCTTGTGGCTGGATTTGAGGAAGTCATATTCCTCTTTTTACCTTATGTCTTTACTTTACAATGGAAAATGTTTTGACTCAAGCCCCGGAAATATTCACCTCTGGCTGTAGGGTCTTCTTGTAAAGAAAAAACCCCAAGGGAACGACGTTTTCACCGGGGGCTTTATTTTTTACATTTCAATATCAACAACTGTTATTTCAAAGGTCAGCGCCTTCCCCGCCAGGGGGTGGTTGGCATCGAGAACCATTCCTTTCTCTGTTACGTCTACCACTAGGGCGTTGAACACATGGCCGTCTGGCGTCTGGACCTGCAGTACTTCTCCTGCTTTGGGATTCAAATCTTCTGGTATGTGTTCCGGAGGAACTTCCGCTGTTAAATTGGGGTCATACTCGCCATAGGCCTTGGCTGCCGGGATGGTAACCGTCTTCGTTTCTCCTGCGGACATTCCCAACACTGCCTTGTCAAACCCCTCCACCACCTGGCCAGACCCCACAGTGAACTTCAAAGGATCCCGCCCTTCGGATGTGTCGAACACTGTGCCATCATCTAAGGTGCCCTTATAGTGCACCGCTGCTATATTTCCATTTTCTATTTGAACCATGAGGTCCTCCTCTCGGCTACCCTTTCCTTAAAGGCGCTTTTTTATTCTACATGGACAGGAAGACCCCGTCAAAAGAATAATATTTGCTAAAAATGATATAGTGGATGGGACGAAAAGGGTCAGGAGGGATCATAATGGATTACTGTTCTGTTGCAAGCCTTATTGATAACACATTGTTAAAACAAACAGCGTCTTTTAATGAGATTCTGGCTTTTGTTAAAAAGAGCCTGCCTTACAATTTCAGGACACTTGTCATTCCGCCATTCGCCCTTGAAGAATCTCTTCGCTATTCTTGTTCGGAAAATATCTCATGCCGCTTTTCCGCTGTAGTGGGCTTTCCCCTGGGGTACATCTCCACAGCCCTAAAGTGTCATGAGATTGAAACATATAAAAGCTTCGGCCCCGCCCTTTCCGACATTGATGCTGTTATCAACATCAACTACATAAAGTCTGGAGACTGGCACGCAATTGATAAAGAAATGCAAGAGCTTTGCAAGGCTGCGGAGGGAAAAACGCTTAAACTTATTATTGAGACACCTCTTCTTACCCATGGAGAAATCACCCATGTATGCAAAATAGCTTTAAATCATGAGAATATCCATTTCATAAAGACTGGAACCGGTTTTTCAGGAAAAGATACGTCTATAGAGGAAGTGCGAACAGCAGCGAAAGCCCTTCATGGTCAAAAGGGAATTAAAGTTTCTGGCGGCGTTCGAAGTCTGGAGCACATCCAGGCCTTTCTCGACGCAGGAGCCGCCATCTTTGGATCAAGCGCAGGCATTACTCTTGTTGAAGAGGCCCGAAACAAGTAGTTTCAAGCCTCTTCAACGCTAAGGACCGGATTATATCAGTCTTTGCCATCAAGCTCCAAAAGAGTTTCAAGAAGGGTGTTTGCTCCGCAAATTATATCTTTTGGAGCAGTGGCTTCCTCTTTAGAGTGACTGACCCCTTCAATGCTTGGAACGAAGATCATGCCTGTGGGCACAAAATGAGCCATGGGACTGGCATCATGAGATGCCCCACTGGGTATCAGCTGATGAGAAAACCCGCGCTTCTGAGCAGCTATCTCTATGGCTGAAATAAGGTTCCTGTCAAGTTCTACAGCTGGTTTCTCTACCATAAGCTCCATGGATCCCCGGCAAGAAGGCATTTCCTCAAGAAAAGATCTGAAGGTTTTGGCTACCTTATCTACAACTTCATCCCGCAAGGAACGGAGTTCTAGTATGAAAGACGCTTTTTCCGGGACAATGGGCGCCCCGCCGGGAAATAGAGAGAAGACTCCCACGTTACAGACAAAATCATTCTTTTCCCGCAGCCGTTGCTCTACCCACGTAAACCATCTTGCCAAAAGAAGAGAGGCAGATCTCATGGCGTCACGCCTTTCTTCCATTGGTGTGGTTCCTGCATGATTGGCCTGGCCGCAAATATCGATCTTATAGCGAGTAATACCCACGATACCTGTGGGAATTCCAATGGCAATGTTTCGCCGCCAAAGGATTGGTCCCTGTTCTATATGGAGCTCCAGATAGGCCAGATAATCTTCTTTTTTACCCCGGCTCTTTTCTATCACCTCGTGAGATAAACCGAAAGAAGATAAAATATCATTGGGTACATCCCTGGACACGAGCCCTGTAAAGGCCCTGCTTCCAAAAGTTCCGCCAAGGGGGCCGCCCTCTTCGGCCGTAAATGCCACGACTTCGAGGGGATGACGAAGAGGCCCGCGCTCTTCTCGAATCCTCCGCGAAACTTCTATTCCGGCCAAGATTCCCAAGGCACCATCGTATTTCCCCCCGCCAGGAACAGCATCGAGATGAGATCCGACGAGAAAGCTCTTCGCGCCTTTCTCTTTTCCATCGTATCGGCCAAAGAGATTGCCTACCCCATCAATTCTGGTCTCCATCCCCGCATCGTTCATAAGGGTGTGGAGGTACTCCCTCGCTTCATTATATGAGGCAGAATAGGCTGGTCGATCCATACCTTTTCCAGGAACCCATCCTATTTCACCAAGTTTTTCAAATTCTTTTAAGAAGCGCCCTTCCTGGACGGTTAGCAACCACACTCTCCCCCTTCGACACGGGAGAAAAGGGCTAATGCTTCGTCATATATCCTCCGAATTTCATTTTTCACTTCTTCTGTGGCGGGAAGAATTGGCAAACGTGGATTTCCTCCCCAGTATCCGGCCATTTCCATAGCGGACTTCATGCCTCCGATGCCAAAACGGGCCGTGACAGCAGCATTGAGCTCAAGGAGCCCAAGCTGAAGTTCCCGGGCCTTATCAATCTCCCCTTTGTTCCAGGCATTGTAAATGGCAACGCAATATTCCGGAACAACGTTAGCCACCGCGAGGGTTCCCCCAACACCGCCAAGCATTAGAGTAGGAAGAAGAAAGCTTCCCGACCCGGCAAAAACAGAGAAGTTCTTATTTCTTGTCTTTGCGATAACTTCTGATATCTGCACGATATTTCCGGAACTGTCTTTAATCCCCACAATATTCGGGTGATCGGAAAGGGCGATTGACAGGGAAGAAGGAATATTTACCCCTGCGTTTCCGGGCATGTTGTAAAGCATAATGGGCATGGGGGAGGCATCAGCCACAGCAACGAAGAACTTTTCAAGAGTCTGTGGGTTCATGTCTCTTTTAAAGAAATTCGGCGTGATGACAAGAGCGGCATCCGCACCGGCCCCGGCGCACCGTTTCGTCAGTTCTATGGTATCGCGGAGAGACTCGCATCCCGTTCCAGCAATAATTTTCATTGAGGAAGAAACCGCTTTCCTCGCAGTTTCGACCAACGTCACCTTTTCTTTCATATTTAACATGACAAACTCGCCATTGCTCCCGAGAATAACCAGTCCGGCGAGGCCAGTTTGGCTAAATTTCCGGGCGTTCTCTTCATATTTCTGAAGATCAAGGTTCCCATCACCATCAAAGGTGGTTCCCACTGGGGCAAAAATTCCTCGAATGTCTGACATAATATCGCTTTCCTCCTTATAAGATTTTAGTTATTTAAATATCCAGAGAGGCCAAAGAGAAATAGCCGGAACATAGGTAATGATCAACACCGCTACGAAATTCGCAATAATGAAAGGCATGGCTCCCTTCAAGATGTTTTCGAAAGGTGTTTTCACAATGTTTGCGGCAACAAAGAGGTCTACACCCATGGGAGGTGTCACCATTCCTAAAGCCAGGTTCGCCGTTACGAAAATCCCAAAATGGATGGGATCGATACCAATCTGATTGACAATGGGAAGCAAAAGAGGGACAAAAATAAGAATATTTGAAAGAGTATCAATAAACATGCCTCCCAGCAAGAAAAGGATGTTAAAAAGAATCATGATAATAAACTTATTGGTGGTAACTGAAAAGATCATATTGGCAATCATACCTGGCAGATCTTTCATATAAAGGAATTTTGAGAAGGCACCGGCAGCACCCATAAGAATAATGCACGAAGCTGTGATAACCGCCGCTTCGATCATTGCATTGCAAAGACCTTTAAGGGAAAGTCCACCAGTAACGCCTCCGAGAATTATAGCATAGACAACGGCCACTACCCCTGCTTCGGTGGGAGTAAACACACCGGAATAAATGCCGCCAAGAATAATGATTGGCATGAGAAGGGCATATTTTGCATCCCATATTTTGCCCATGACCCATCCAAAACCTCCATCACGCGGCTCCCCGACATAGTTGCGTTTTTTTGAAATGGTCACGGCCACGATGATAAGCACAATGCCTACCAGAATGCCAGGAAAGACTCCCGCGATGAACATGTCCGTAACCGATACTCCGCTTACTACTCCATAAACAATCATGGGTATGCTTGGGGGGATAAGAACGCCTATGCCGCCGGCTGCGGCAAGAAGGCCGCCGGAAAACCCTTTATCATATCCGCGGGCGTTCATTGCCGGAATCATAATAGCTCCGATAGCCGCCACAGTTGCCGGCCCTGAACCCGAAACGGCCGCAAAGAACATGCAGGCGACCACTGCTGAGATCGCAAGGCCGCCCGGGTAGTCCCCCGAAATGGCTTCTGCAAGATCAGTTAATTTTCGTGATATGCCTCCATTGGACATGAGGGTCCCCGCAAGAATAAAGAAAGGAAGGGCAAGAAGAGTGAAAGAATCTGCCGTTGTTATCATCCGCTGCCCTACCAAAAGCATGACTCTGTCTATACCGCCAACGAGCCACGGAGTGAAGACGAGACAGCTTCCTCCTATAGCAACAGCTACAGGTACGCCAAGGAACAACAGTAGAAACATTGTGCCGAACACATAGAAAAGAAGCATTATGGCCCCTCCTTACATCATCCGGGATTCTTTTTGGGGCCTGAAGAGCGGCAGAATTTCTTTTTGAATAATACGAAATGCCATCAGACCGAAAAAGAATGGACCAAAAACAAAGTACGTCCACGTAGGCAGACCCATGGCCGCAGTAATCTGGGAACTTTTAAACTGCATAGCAGTAATTTTCACAGAATAATGGGTAACCAAAAGACAAAATATAAGAAAAACCGCTGAGGAAAAAACATTCGCCGCTACCAGCAAGCGGGGAGGGAGAATGAGCTTGATAACTTCAACCCTCACATGCTGCAATTTCTTTTCGCACAGCGAAAAACCCACGAGAGAAAGCAGCACAAAACAAACTCTCATCAATTCCTCAGACCATGAATGTACAAAGCTAAAGAGATACCGGGTTATTACCTGTTCTATCCCCACAACGATAATGATGGAAAAAAGAAGAATGGTAATGACTTCTTCCAGATATTTGTCAATTAATTTCAGCGCTTTCACAGCCTTACCCCCTCGAGAACCTTTTCCATGGGGCGGGAGGATATCATGGCCCCTCCCACCCTTTTCTTACTCTGCAGTTCCATTAATTTTGTGGCGGAACCTCTTCAAAATCTTTTTGGAAATCCACTACTTTTTTGTAAAGGTCTTCGCCTATTTCAGGCAGGTATGCGTCATATATAGGCTGTGAAGCTTCGCGGAAGGCCCGACGCTCTTCTGCTGTCAGTTCAATAATTTCAGGAGAACCGGCTGCCTTAAACTCTTCCATAATTGCGCGGTTAGCGGCCAGAACATGTTCCTGGTCCCATTTACAGGCCTCTGTGGCCGCATTTTGGATGACCTCTTTTTCCCTGTCAGACAGGGAATTCCACGTATTCAGGGAAATGACAAGAACCATAGGGTCAAGAACGTGTCCATCCATGGTTATGCATTTCTGAACTTTATCAAAACCCTGGGCTTTGATATTTTCAAAGGGGTTTTCTCCACCATCAATAATTCCCTGCTGCAGAGATGTAAAGACTTCGGAAAATGCCATAGGAATTGCGTTCGCTCCAAGGGCTTTGAAAAGCTCGATGTGAATAGGAGTGGACATGGTCCGTATCTTCATGCCGGCCAAATCCTCAGGGCTCCGAACAGGTTTGTTGCTATGGATATGACGCCATCCCTGGGTCATATATCCAAGGCCTTTAATGCCTTTGTTTTCAAGGGGCTGAATGATTTCCATAGCGATATCGCTGTTAAAGAAAGCAATGCCTGCTTCAGCGCTCTTAAAAAGATAAGGGAGATCGTAGAGAGCGACAGCATTTGTAAAAGGCGCCAACAATCCTGTCGAAATTACCCAAAAATCGGTAACACCAAGCTGAAGCTGTTCAATACCTTCCCTGTTATCTCCCAGAGCCCCGGCTCCCATAACCTTGACTTCGATTTTGCCATCGGAGTATTCATTAACGTACTCGGCAAATTTAACTGATGCCTGGCTGAAGATATTAACCTCTTGCCCTGTATGGCCCAAACTGAGAGTTTTAGCTTCCGCGACTGCCATGTGAGATCCTGCAACAAAGAGCGCCAAAAGAAGACCTGTAATGAGTTTGCACATCTGCCGTTTCATGATAAACCCTCCATTTTCTCTAAAAATTAAAACACCGGATTATAGCGGCGTTTTTTGCTTGTGGAAACACCGTAACGAACCATACCTGATGCTACAATCAGAGCACAGACCACTCCATCAAGCACTGGAACACCAAGTTCTTTTTCCATACTTTTGTCAAGTCCGGCAAAACCGGCACAGCCCAACACGATCACTTCCGCCATATCTTCATCAATGGCCTTCCGTGCCGCTCCCATAAGACGCTGCTCCTCGTTTTTCCCCTCATCTTCCTTTTGAGGTGCTCTTATAGAAGCAAGGTACCCTTCAAGATGATACTTTTCTATAAGAACTCTCTTGTTCGGAATATTGCGTTCCACGGGGGAAATGACAGAAAAACGGTCTCCCAGCATAGTGGCCATTTTCATGGATGCCTCTGCGATACCAACAACCGGCTTGTCACAGATCTCTTTCATTAAGTCAAGGTTCGGATCTCCATGACAGGCGATGACAAAAGCATCGAAATCATCGTTATTATCCCGAATGATCTTCATCATTCCGGAAGCGGCCCTGGCGTGGTCTTCATAGGTTGCAACAAATGGGGAGGACTCGGGTATGTGAAGAGTTACGACCTCGAAATCCCCTTTCGCAAAGCCACAAGCACTTTTATGAATGGCTTCCGTCATTTCTAAACTGCTATTGGGATTGATAATGAGTATTCGCATGAGAGATAGTTTCCTCCTTATTTCTGAGGATAGAGACGCTGTCCCCACCCCTTAGCTTCTGGGTCGACAACGCCATCTTTCATAACCATACGTCCCCGAACAGCTGTATGAAGAGGACGCCCCACAAGTTTCGTACCATTATATTGAACCCCTATGGCCTTGGCATGGGTCAATAGATTCTCATTTGAAACTTCAAAAGGCGTTTTCATGTCAACTACAACAAAATCGGCATCTGCCCCCGGCCGAAGAACTCCTTTTTTCGGAAAAAGGCCAAAAATCCGAGCCGCATTTTCACTCAAAAGCTCCACTGCCCTGGGAAGGGTAAGCCTGCCATCCCGCACCGCCGTCAACATGAGAGGCAATGTAAGCTCAATGCACGGAGAACCTGCGGCGGCAGTGAAAATATCTGTAAGGCCCTTCTCTTTTTCTGAAAGAAGGAAGGGGCTATGGTCACTGCCAATAAAGTCTACTGTTCCGTCGTTAATGTAATCCCAGAGCTTTTTCATAGATTCTTTGCTGCGAAGAGGCGGATTCCCCTTGGCAAAAGGCCCAATTTCTAGTAACTTCTCATCTGAGAGGAAGAGATAATGGGGGCACGTTTCGAGGTAGACTTCCTGTCCCTCGTATTTTGCCTGTTTTACCAGTTCCATTGCTTCAGGAGTGGAGATGTGGGCGAAACTAATTCGAACTCCTGTTTCCCGGGCGAAACGAAGCAGTTTTTCCACTGTCTCAATTTCGGCTATTGGCGGACGGGAAAGAGCATGGTAGGGAAATCCGACTTTCCCTTCCTTGCGAAACTGCTGAATCAGGCGCTGAATAATGTCATTGTTCTCGGCATGAACAGTACAGATCAGCCCTGTTTTCGCCACTGCCTTGAAGCCGTCGAGAATGGCGCCATCGTTGGCCATGGTCAGCCCTCTAAACTCTTCCTCTCTCCCTTCTGGAGCTTCATGAAGAAAAGTCTTAAAGGCGACAATGCCTGCTTCCGCTACCCTGCCAACCTCCTGAGGAAAATCGGCTCCTGCCGCTCCAAAAAAGGCGTAGTCAACCAAGCACTGAGGCTCAGCAGACTTGACCCTCGCCTCGAGGATCTCAGGAGAGTAGGGAGGAGGACATGAAATAGGATGTTCCAGGAACGTAGTTACGCCGCCGTGAGCGGCAGCCCTGGTTTCTGTTTCGAAGTTCCCTCTTTCAGTATGTCCGGGATCCCTTACATGGACATGGGGGTCGACGACCCCTGGAAGTACAGGATTGTTTTCTGCATCGATAACTGTTTCTGCGTCAGGAAGAAGCTCGTTTCGGCAAATCGCAACGATAGTGCCATTCTTAACGGCAATGCCGCCAGAGAAGAGCTCCCCTCCTGTAAATACTTGGGCGTTACGAACGACAAGATCAACTTTTACCATGAGAAACAACTTCCCCTCCTTTGTAATAAAGATGTGTTTATGTATTTCCCCCACCCAGCGCCTGACTCGCAAAGATATCCACGGCTATAGACAAAACGCCCCCTGACCATGGTGTGAAGAACCTTTCCATATAGGGCCTGTCCTTCATAAAGCCTTGCGATCTCTCGGCCATTGGTGAGAAAATCTGATGACTTCACTATAAAAGGTGTTTTTACATCAACGATAATTAAGTCTGCATCGGCTCCGGGCAAGAGGGAACCTTTTTGCGGATGAAGATCAAAAACTTGTGCAGCCTGACGTGATAGGAGATCAACAGCTTTAGCCAAAGAGATTTTTTTCTCTTTCACCGCTGTCATAAGAAGGGGAAGGCGCACCTCAAACCCGACAGAACCTGCTGGTGCGTTAAAAATGTCATCCCATCCCCTTTCTTTTTCTTCAAAAAGAAAGGCCCCATGATCGCTTCCCACGTAATCCACTGTCCCATCAAGTAAAAATGGCCACATTTCTTCTTGATGACATCGAGAGCGAATAGGCGGATTGAATTTTGCGTAAGGACCGTAACCAAGGGCACTCTCTTCATTAAGAAACAGATACTGGGGGCATGTTTCAGCAAAGATGCGCTGCCCTTTTGCCTTGGCCTTCTTGATCATCAAAAGGCTCTCGGGACACGAAACGTGGCAGAAGCTCACTGGAATATTGAGCAAGGAAGCATAGCGGATGATTTTTTCGACTGCCTGAACTTCCGCATGGGGCGGACGGGATAGGCCATGAGCGGCAAAATCTTTTCTTCCCCCGTTACGAAGTGCAGCTGTACATCGCTGGATAATAGCATCATTTTCAGCATGAACGGCAAGGGTAAGACCTGTTTCAGCAACAGCCCTCATTCCTTGCCACAAAGCACCATCATCATCCATGCATGTTCCTCTGAACTCCTGATCCCGTCCCGGCAAGGGAGAGAAGAGGAATGTTTTGAAACCGATAATACCGGCCTCCGCAAGAGCCTTGAAATATTGGGTTTCCCGGCCGGCGGCACCGTAAAAAGCAAAATCTATATAGGATTGAGCGGAGGCTGTATCTATTCGCTTCTGAAGTATTTCCGGACAATACTGGGGAGGGGCGGAAATGGGCATTTCAAAGATTGTGGTAATGCCTCCAGCAGCAGCTGCTGCTGTTTCAGATTGGAAGGTTCCTCTTTGACACATTTCAGGCTCTCGAATGTGTACATGGGTATCGATTCCTCCCGGAAGGACAAGATCTCCGTCCGCATCCATTTCTTTCTTACCGACAATTAAATTATCTTTTCCTATATAGACGATCCGACCCTCATCCACCCCTATGCTCCCGTGAAAAAGGGTGTGGTTATAAAAAATGTTTCCATTTCGGATAACACAATCTACATATTTTTGCATGGCCCTTCAAATCCCCAATCAAGGCGTTTTCGAGCCTCGCAGGCTCCTTGCTGAACAGCAGCAAGAACTCTTTGAATCTTTTCTTCGTCCGCACGATAGTCAGGCAAAACAACGCCAAGGCTTCCGTAACATCGCTCGTAGGGGAAATAAAGAGGAACCGCAATACCCGTAGTCCCTGGGTCAACCTCGCCGGAAGCGATAACGTACCCATTCTCTCTTCGTTCTTTATAACGTTCTCTCAATTCCTCCATGCACGTTGGGGTCTTGTCTGTATAGACAGGAAGAGGCAGATCGTGGGAAAGAGTTCTAAAGGCCTCTTCTTCAGGCATGCCAATAAGAACAGCGAATCCGGTAGCCCCTGCGTGAAGTGGAGAACTCTGGCCTACCTGAGATGAGATCATAAGACGTTGAGATGTTTCAACCTTATCGACACAAATGGCCTGATTTCCCATAACCATTGTTAAAATTGATGTTTCCCCCGTAATTTGCGTCAATTTTTCAAGGATGGGATGAATGGCTGTTATGGAGTTCGCATCGGACACGGCCTTTTTGCCAACGGCTATAAGCTTCAAGCCAATACGATATTTATCTGTTTCCGGCATACGAAGTAGCCACCCTGAAGTTTCAAGGGTAATGACAAGGCGATGAACTGTACTTTTATGGAGTCCTACCAAACGGCTTATTTCAGTGACACCAAGCGGTTCTTCCCGCTGTGCGAAAAGCTCAAGAATACGGAGGGCCCGGATAATTGATTGATTCAGGTATCGATCTTTTTCCATGGTCTTGTCTCCTTTTTTCAAAATATAGAGCAATGCGTCTTGCATAGTAAGACGCTATCTCTGTAAATGAAACAATAGCGCTATCATAGCTACTCCTTTCACAATTGTCAATATGACCATATATAAAAAGGGGTTCCCTTTAAAGGGAACCCCTTACCGTAAAAAGTATTTTGTTTTCTTATGTGATTTAGTGCTCTTCAGCAAGACCCTTCTGCAGAACACCGAGGCCCTTGCCAGGCTCAATGTCTATGCCACAACGCATTGCTGCCCGTTCCACCGCTGCCACTGCCGAAACAAGTATATGCTTGTCAACGTTGCCCATATGTCCCATTCTGAAGCCTTTTCCTGCAAAATCCGCGAGACATCCTGCTGTCTGGGCCCCTTCTTCGGCCAATACGGTTCTAAATTCGGCATCATTCACATTGGCGCCTTCTGGATAGAGATAGACGGAAAGGGTGGGAGCGCGGAAAGGTTTCTCCGCGGCAACCCTGAATCCCATGGCTTCAAGAGCGGCATCAACGAGAGCTGCCTGACGAAGATGGCGATTATATCGTTCTTCGATGCCCTCTTCTTTGATAATTCGGATCGATTCTTTCAGGGCCCATACAAGGTTGATCGCCGGGGTTCCCCAATACTTAGAAGGATCATGCATAACGGGAAGCCATTTTTCAAAATCCGCATAGGACTCAGGGATGGTTCCGAGAGAACGTCTCTTTTCGACAGCCTCTTTGCTTGCCCAGAGGATAGCCAGGCCGGGAGCAACTCCAAAAGCTTTCTGAGTACAGCTAAGGAGTACGTCGATCCCCATGGGGTCCATATATTCCTCGGCCCCAGCCGAAGCCGCGACACCATCTACTACATAAAGGGCTCCGTGAGCCTTTACAACCTTCCCAATGGCGTCGATAGGAGCCGCCGCCCCAGTGGACGTTTCCACGTGGGTTACAGTAACCACATCATATTTCTTCTCAGATAGTTTTTTCTCAACTTCTTCCGCGGTAACAGATGTGCCCCATTTGGCTGAGAGAACATCAACTTCAAGGCCTTTTCTCTGGCACATATCTATAAAGCGGTCGCCAAAATAACCGTTGGAGCAAATGAGAACGCTATCTCCTCGTTTGGTTATGTTGGCAATAGCCATTTCCATGGCAAGGGTTCCTGAACCGGCAACGACAAAAACCTCTCCGCTGCACTTCCAAAGCTCTTTCAGATCTGCCAGAACATCTTTATAGTCCTGAACAAAAAAAGGATCGCCAAAAGCTACTGTCTCTCGACCCATCTGGTCTTGAATCGAGCGGGTCACCGGAGTTGGTCCTGGAATCATAACGAGTTTGGGGGTTTTAATCATTTCATATTCCTCCTTCGCCGATAAGGCTCTATTTTTTAATTTTTCTTTCACGTTCATAGTGAAGTAATGCGGCGCCAATGTCCTGGGCAGTTTGATAAACCGTCTCGCCATATTTAGCGATCATTTCATAGCTGAAACGATATACGGGCGCAGAAACACTCAGTCCTCCCACAGGTCGGGAATAGCTATCTAATATAACAGCCCCCACACAACGAAGGCCTTTTTCATTTTGCTCATCATCAATAGCGAATCCTCTTTTGCGAATCTCCTCCAGTTCGTTAAATACATCGGGCGTCGCCTCATCCCCTAATATACGACTGACCTCTTGCTGGGGAAGGGCGGAAAGAAGGGCTCTCCCCGCGGAGAGATGGAGCAAAGACCCCTTGACACCCACACGGGAATGCATTCGCACCTGATACGGGCTTTCAAGTTTATCGAGGTAAAAGAACTCCCCATGTTCAAAAACGAAAAGATGAACCGTTTCTTTTGTTTCTCTGTTAAGCCTCTCAAGAAAGGGCCTTGCGATTTCAGAGAAAGCCACTTGAGAGCGATAGGCATCGGCCAAAAACAACGTGGCAGGGCCCATTTCGTATAGACCCTCCCGCTCTGTCACCATCCGTTGCGTTATAAGGCTATCAAGAATACGATATGCCGTTGCCTTGGGGAGATTTACATTTCGTGCTACATCAGTAACACCTATAGGTTCTTTATGGCGGGCCATAAAGAACAGAATGGAAAAAGCCCGATCAATAACTCGTATTTGACTCTGATTTTGTGTCATTTGTTCCACTCCATGGATTTATAATCTATTGTGCGAAACCAAAATGATGGTATCACAGTTTCATTTTTTTGTAAACAATAAAAAAGGGGCTGTTGAAAACAGCCCCTAAAAATCCATTTTGTGAGCGTTGATGAGGTCTCACCTGTACTCTCTGCCTTTTTCTTCTCCCTGAAGAACCCGGAGTGCTCCTTCGGCAAGGGCCTTCATTTCGTCTTCTCCCGGGTAGACCAGCACCGGCGCGATAAAAGAGATGCGTTGGCGTATTTTCCCGACGAGTCTATCACTATAGGCTAATCCTCCTGTCAAAACGATGGCATCCACCCGCCCCTTCAAAACAGCTGAGCAGGCCCCTATTTCTTTTGCCACCTGATAGGCAAGAGCTTCAAAAAGAAGGGCTGCTTTTTCGTCCCCTTCTTCATCGATCCTTCTTTGAACTTCCCTCAAATCATTGGTCCCGAGGTGAGCAACAAGGCCGCCGCCTCCTACGATCCGTTTTAAAAGACCGTTCAGATCATGCTCACCACTATAGGCAAGGTGCACCAGCCCGCCGGATGGAAGGGATCCAGCCCGTTCCGGTGAAAAGGGCCCTTCTCCATCAAGGGCATTGTTGACATCCACAACCCGGCCGCAATCATGAGCTCCCACTGATATGCCTCCCCCCATGTGCGCCACCACAAGGTTACAACTGCCAGGTTCTTTGCCAAGTTCCGCTACAGCCCGTCGTGCTACTGCCTTCTGGTTTAGGGCATGAAAAATCGATCTCCGCTTTATTTCAGGCAGGCCCGAAAGACGGGCTTCAGGTATCATTTCATCCACGATAACAGGGTCAACAATATAAGACCTATTACAGCTTCCCTGCTGGGCCAGCCGAAAGGCCAGGGGGGCTCCAAGATTACTGGCATGGGAACCATACCGGCATGAACGCAAGTCTTCCAACATGGGCTCACTGACAATATAGGTTCCGCTAGGTATGGGTTTTAACAGCCCCCCACGCCCTACAACAGCATCCAGGGATGTAAGGTCAGTATGGTGGGCGGCCAGTGCTTTTTTTATTTCAACAAGACGAAATTCTTCCTGGTCTGGAATGGAGGAAAATTGTTTGATAACTTCCACATCGTACCGCTGGGTATCGCTCCAAAGTTGTGATTCGTCTTCAAAAAGAGCAACTTTAGTACTCGTAGAACCAGGGTTAATCGCTAGTATTTTCATAGTTTTCCCCTTCCGTTATCAAAATATGAAAAAGGAGCCGCGCAATGCAGCTCCTTAATCACGAAAGTTATCTTTCTTCAAAAGAAGAGAGGACCACTGCTGCAGCGATGGAAAGCATTTTGGCCCTTGGCGTATCGGCCCGGCTTGTAAGAATGACAGGAGCCGCTGCACCAAGAATGAGGCCTGCTGTTTCATTCTTGGAGAAATAAACGAGGGCCTTAACCATCATGTTTCCTGCTTCAATGTCAGGAACTAGAAGGACATCGGCATTCCCCGCTACAGGAGAAACAATACCCTTCGTTCTGGCAGACTCTTCACTCACTGCGTTATCAAGGGCAAAGGGGCCGTCAACGATACAGTTTTTGATCTGGCCACGGCGGTTCATAACCGTAAGAGCTGCTGCTTCCAGGGTGCAGGGCATGTCTGGATTGACAACTTCCACGGCTGCAAGGACTGCGGCTTTTGGTTCCTGTACGCCAAAGGCGCGTGCAAAATTCACCGTATTCTGAAGGATATCCGCCTTGGCAGAAAGGTCAGGATACATATTAAAGGCAGCGTCAGCCACAAAAAATACTCTGTCGAATCCTTCCACAGAGTGAAAATAGCAATGGGAAATGGTATTCTTGCCTTTGCGAAGCCCTACTTCTTTATTAAGCATGCCTCGAAGGAAGTTATTGGTGTGAAGCTGCCCCTTCATATAAATATGGGCTTGGCCGGAAGATACTTTTTCAACAGAGGTCATAGCCATTGCTGTTTCACCTCTGGGCTCATCCACTACTTCGTAATTGGAAAGGTCCACTCCTGCAGCTTTCGCCGCTTCTTCCATTTTTTCCTTACGCCCCACAAGGATAGCCTCAGCAAAACCGGCAACCCTGGCTTCCTCTATAGCAGAAAGCAAGCCTGCATCTTCAGCCATGGCTACTGATACTTTTTTGGGCCCTTTTTCTGCACCTATTTTTTTCGCATACTCAAGCAGTTGAGACAAAGAACGAATTTGTTCCATGAGAGTAAAAAACCTCCTTAATAGATTTATTTAATATAAAATCACTCTTTACTGGCGACGACTGCTCCCAGAGCGATAGAGAGCAGTTTCGTTTCCATTGAATCAAAACGACTGGTAAGAACTATGGGCTTCCGTGCGCCAAGAATGACACCTGCACCTCGACCGCCAGTCATATATAACAGTACCTTTCCTATGAGATTTCCAGATTCGATAGTAGGAACAAGCAGCATATCTGCTTTTCCCGCAACTGGAGATTCGATTCCTTTAATCTGGGCAGCTTCTTCGCTGATTGCATTGTCAAGGGCAAAAGGGCCGTCGATAGTACAGCCCTTGATCTGGCTCCGGCTGTTCATAAGAGTTAACGCTGCCGCGTCGAGAGTCGCAGGCATGTCAGGATTCACAACTTCTACCGCACCTAAGGCTGCGATAAGAGGATTATCCACCCCTATTTTATGGTAACATTCTACCGCGTTTTCGATGATGCCAACTTTTGCGTTCAGGTCCGGGTACATGTTCATACCTCCATCGGACAAGCCTATGATCCGCCGATTAAGGAGGGGAATCTCGAAAAGAAACAAATGAGAGAGCAACGACCCCGTTCGAAGCCCCCATTCCTTGTTCAGGACTGCCCGAAGGAGAACTGCCGTTTTTACCAGTCCCTTCATGAGGAGATCTGCTTCTTGTGAAGAAACCATCTGAACGGCCTTCTCAGTAGCGGAATAGTCGTCTTTCTCTTCTACAAAAGTGAGGCCTTCAATATCAAAATGATGTTCCTGTGCTTTTTTCTTTATCTGCTCTGAATCCCCAATAAGAATACCGTTGACCAGCCCTCTTCCGTGAGCCTCACAAACCGCTCCAAGAACATCGTCTCCATAAGGGCAGGCCACTGCAAGGTTCATCCGCTTGCCTGCCTGACATTTTTCGAGCAGAAAGTCGAGATCATGCATCATTGTTTTCTACCTCCTGCAATACACTGTTCATAATCTTTAGGTTCCTCCTCGCCAGATAAGACCCGTAGAGCGCCCTCCGCCAGGGCTTTCATCTCGTCCTCGCCGGGATATACAAGCACTGGGGCAATCCACTGGACCCTACTCTGGAGCAACGCTATGAAATCACTATCAAAGGCAACTCCGCCTGTTATAAGTATGGCATCTACATCGCCGGACATGGCAACAGCCTGGGCTGCTATTTCTTTCGCGAAATGATAGGCCATTCCTTCATAGGCAAGTCTTGCTTCCTTATCCCCTTCAGCAATTCTACTTTTTACTTCGCGAACGTCACTTGTTCCAAGATAGCCCATGAGACCCCCCTTACCCACCATCTTTCGAAGCAAATCTTTTTCGTTGTATTTTCCGCTAAAGCAAAGGCGAACCAAATCCCCTGCAGGCAAACCTCCAGCCCGTTCCGGAGAAAAGGGGCCAAAATCGTTCCCGCTATTGAGGTCGATCATCCGTCCCTGACAATGGGCACAAACAGTGGAGCCTCCGCCGATATGGGCTACTACAACATTCAGTGTTTCCCAACCTCGCCCAAGGTCTTTCGCTGCCCGGCGGACAGTGGCTTTTATGTTGAGAGCGTGCCCTAAAGAGATCTTCGGCAATTCCGGAAGGCCGGTAATACGCGCCACGTCATTCATTTCATCAACAGCAACAGGATCCACAATAAAAGCGGGAATATTACGGGGAGAAGCTATGGCATCCGCAATAATTCCACCTAGATTAGAAGCATGTTCCCAGGGTTTTCCAACGTGCAAGCGTTCCAGCAAAGCATCATTTACAATAAAGGTTCCGCCAGGTACCGGCTCAACGAGCCCACCCCTCCCTACAACGGCACTGAGACTATAGAAAGATGAACCGTGAGAGGAAGCGGCAGCCTGAATCGTAGCAAGGCGAAATTCAAATTGGTCGGCAATGGCTTCAAAACGAGCCAGTTCTTCAGGATCATGGCGAACCGTTTCTCTCCACTGTTCTTCTTCATCATAGAACCAGGCGATCTTAGTGCTTGTGGAGCCAGGATTGATGGCTAACACTTGAAATACCATGGAACGACCTCCCTCTAAAGGTGCTCTGCCCCATACTTTTTTACCAAATTACATTATACATTATGGGATGACTTTGTGATTTCTTTCCAAAACTCTCCTCCTGTTTCCTTAAAAATATGAAGACATACGTCAACAACCCTGCTATCGAACCATATTTGCCGTTTTTTCTGTATCTCTTCCAGGGCTTCCTCTATGCCGAGAGCCGGCCGATAGGGCCGAAAAGAGGACATGGCCTCCACCACATCAGAAACACAAACAATCTTTGCTTCAAGGGAGATCTCGTCACCCTTCAGGCCATGGGGATACCCTGTACCGTCAACATGCTCATGATGCTGAAGAACAATATCTGCGATAGGCCATGGGAAATTTATTGCAGATAATATTTCCGCGCCAAAACGGGCGTGGTTCTTAATAATGGCAAACTCAGCTTCGCTGAGACGTCCGGGCTTGCTAAGAATAGATGAGGGGACAGGGATTTTTCCGATATCATGCACGAGAGCCGCATAAAATACGGCTTCTACCCTGTTATGGGGAAGCTCCATCCTTTCGGCAATTGCTTTGGCGAGGTATGCTACTTTCTGCTGATGTCCCGCAGTGTAAGGATCTTTTATCTCAAGGAGACGGCTCATGAGATGAAAAGTTTCCTTGAATGTCTTTGATAACAAAAGTAAATTTTTCTCCAGGGCCAGTTCTGTTTCGTAGCGCGAGAGAGCAGAACCTAACAAAAGTGAATAGATGCCAAGAAGGCCTTCAGATATATGTTCTTCATGGTCATTTCCCTTTTCCCGCACAAAAACACAACAGACACATCCTGCCATGGCTTCATCTCGCAAAAGAGGAAGGAGAATAACTGTTTCGTCAGGTGTAGTTTCAAGTATTTGCTTCTTTTCTTCTGTGTCCCAGGTAAAGGGACTTTTCCCTTCTAAAAAAAACACGGTCTGAGACTGGATCGTTCGTCTAAGAGGTTCAGTTTCCCCAAAGGTAAGGGGAAAAACCTTCCTGCCCATTTCTTTTTCTCCTTCATAACGAATAAAAGCTGTTCCTCTTCCTTTATCTGGCCTGTCAAAGAGGAAAACGGACATATATCGAGCCCGAAAAAAAAGTCTCAGGTCATGGAGAGAAGAAAGAATCGTCTGCTCAAAATCTTTTTCTTTGACAAGAGCCGCTGAAAGGGACGAGATAATTTCTTCTGCCCTGAGATGCTGACGAATAGCTCCCTCATTGTTCTTGCGGGCGGAGATATCAGTATAAATTCCATAACTCCCTCGATACATGCCTTTCGTTACAAGAGGGTACCCAGAAATCATAACAGGAAGAAGGGAACCATCTTTACGCAGTCTTAAACTTTCCCGCCCCGAAACCACACCGCCCAGACCTGTGATTATGGTCAAATCCTGGGCGTGGCGCAGCAGGTCTCCTGCTTTTGCCAAAAGGGAATCCACATCCTTTCCCTTAACATCTTTCCGACCATATCCAAACATCCGCAGAAAAGCGCGATTGGCCCTCATTATCTCTCCTCTTGGATTAATGAGAATGGTTCCATGGGGGGAGTTTTCAAAAAGTTTCTCCAGGTGCTCTGTTTCGGACTGTAAGTTCAATACTTCCCTTTTGAGCAATTTGTCATTCCAGAGGAGAGCAATGACGAGAATGGCAAGAACGGATGTGATAGCCACGTTAATAGCGATAAGCCGTCTATGCCGGTAAAAGAAAGTTTCTGGTTCACCAAAGAGGATCATATCCCCTGGAAGGCTCTGAAGGGATTTTTTCAAATCTTTAAGCCCGGTGTAGTTGCCCATGGACACCGGCACATCCTCTCTGATTGGGATAGATGAGGGAGCCTTGCCATCCAGGATTTCAACAGCCAGTTTAGCCGCTCGTTCTCCGTGGGCTTCTCCCCTGAGAACACTCCCGGCGAGAGTTCCCCTCTCGATCATCATCTCCAATACTGAAAAAATGGGCAGGTCAGTAGCATCCTGTATTATGGCAAGGATTTCGTCAGGAGAATAATATTCTCCCTCACCGCCCTGGGCATATAACAGTAACAGAATAATAGTCTGGGGAGGGAGTTCTCGTAACGATTTCTTTAAGTCATCAGGACCTAGACCCATAAGGTTAATTTCGTTGACTTTTCCTTCATAGGACTTCATGCTTTCTCGAAGCTGGTTAATGATCCACATTCCAGTTAAAGACAAGTCACTGATGACCGCCACGTTTTCTGTGACAGGGAATAACCTTAAAGCCAGATTTATGGTTCCCTCTATGTCAAGCCGTTCTATGAGACCGGTAGTGAGGCTGTCTATTTCTTCCGTCAGGGACTCTCTGCTGTTAACTCCGCAAAATACAACAGGGACCTTGGGGAAAAGGCGCCGCCCCGCGTGGTTCATAAAGATAAAAGCATCATCATCGCCACAAAGGATAATATCTGGCGGCTTCTTTTTGTATTTTAAACGAAGGCTATTTTCCAGAAAGAGGGTGAAACGATTGGGACTGGCACGTTTAGCATCAAGATATTCCACATAAATATTGACTTCTTTGTCTCGCTGATCAAAGACCTTTGCTATTCCTCGACTTATGGCATCAGTCCATGGGTATCCGTTATGGTAGGAATGAAGAACAAGTATGGTTTCCTCTGCAAAAGCCACTTTTGAAAAACAAAAAAACATCAGCAGGACAAACAAAAAAAAACGAAATTTACCTGTCCTATCCACGAGAAAGGCTGCTATCCTACATTTTCTTTTACTTCTGGAAAAAAGAAGCAGGAGCTTTCCCCCCCTGAGGTTCTCATATACTGTGTAATCATACCACTTTCGACCCTCTTCAAGAAACTAATGCACAATAAAGAATTTCACGATATACTTGCAAACGGTGTCAGAGATTGAAAGAGGTGACATTTTTATGAATCTTTGTTATATCGATGGAAAATTTCTTCCTTTAGAGGAAGCAAAGCTCCCTGTAACAGACCTTATTATTCAACGTGGCGTCGGAGTTTTTGAAACCATAAGTACTCACTCGAGAAGACCTCTTATGTTGACTCCTCATCTGAAACGTCTTGAAGGATCAGCCACCGCTTCTTCTATTGTGATGCCTGCCACTCTTGATGAAATGGCCCGAATTATACGGGAGGGAATTAAAAAAATGGGCTGTGAGACCATGGTTCGCCCGTATATTACCGGAGGGGACTCTTTTGGAAAGGATCATCTTTTCAGTTCCTCAAGATATTTTGTGATCTTTGAAGAAATCCGAAAACCAGATCCAATACTCTATGAAAAGGGGGTCGCCTTACATCCAATTAATGCAGAGAGATATTTGCCAAGCACAAAAAGCATAAACTATATGCTTTCATTCACTGGGCAAAGAGACTCTAAAGGAGCCTACGAAATCCTCTATTGTCCTGAAGGGGAAATTGTAGAGGGATCCCATAGTACTTTTTTTCTTATAAAAAACGGACACCTCATTACAGCACCCACCAGTCGAGCCCTTTCAGGAACAACGCGGCAGATCGTTCTCGAGCTCGCCAGGCGGGGAAACATCCAGGTTGAAGAACGATGCCCTCTCTTGACAGAACTCCCAGAGGCAGAAGAAGCCTTTATTACAGGAACAGTCAAGGAACTTTTGCCGGTAGTACGAATAGGGGATCAAATTATTGGAAATGGCGTTCCTGGCAAGTTAACAAAACATTTACATCAAGTGTATCTTTCGTCCATTGTTGAGTGGCTCGAATAGAAAAATTGTAAAAAGAGGCGAAAAAGGAGAAACTTATTTCCTCTCGCCTCTTTTTTCTTATCATGCCATACAAAGCAGACTCGCCCCGATAAACATGAAGAACACTCCCTTAAGCCTGTAACGAATGTCTTCCTTCAAAATAATTGATGACAGCATGACGGTAACAACCATGCTCAACATTGAAAGGGGTTCCGCAATGCTTACTTCAATAGATTTGAAGGAGATAAGGAGGCATAAATAGGCGTAGGCGTTTATAAAGCCACTGGCGAGAGAAATCCAGGGACGATCTTTAAAGAGGACAAAAACCTCCTTTAAGTTCTTTCTTAAAAACATCAGCAGGCCTAAATAGAGAGCTACAAAAAAGTAAAGGAAAAAGGAGTAAAGGACAGGGGATGTGGAAGCGGCGCCACCCTTGTCAATAATACGGCCAATTGCAACTAAAAAAGAGGAAGCCATCATCATTTGACAAGGCTTGTCAGCGAGTAACGCCTTAAGGGATAAGTACATGTTTCTCTGCCTGTTCAGAAAGGTTGCTCCGTAAAGCAAGACCAGCAGCCCGGCTCCTTTCACAAAAGAAAAGGATTCAGAAAGGAAAAGTATGGAAAGGACAAGCAAAAACAGAATGTTAAAATTAGAAAGGGGAGCGACAAGAGAGGCCTCCCCTTCTGAAAGGGCACGAATGTATAAAAGAAAGGCTAAAGCATAGATTAGACTGCTTGCCGCAACATATTTAATAAAAGCCCAATCTATATGGCCGCCATAAACCGTATTTACGGCAAATGGCAGAAGAAATAAGGCGGCTAAGCCGACAAAAAGCATTAAAGCGGCCTTGGGATTAGCTCCTGTTCCCAATTTTTTTACTACGATCCTCTCGAAACCAAGCATAACGATTCGACCTGCAAGTGCTACATATGCAAACAAGACAAACGCCACCCTTCTATGCTGGATAATAGCATATTCAAGAAAATCGAAAACAGCAAAAAGAGAGGCCTTTGAAAAATTTTTTTGAAGAAGGTGATCTAGTGAAAGAACGTGGGCGAATACTTCAAAATGGCATACCGGGAGAGGGACCTGTTGCATACTGGATGAATCGTGACCAAAGAGTGGAAGATAACTGGGCATTACTAGAGGCGCAAAAGTATGCGCTATTAAATAAAAAACCCCTTCTAGTAGTTTTTTGTTTAACCCCTCATTTTTTATCGGCTTCATACCGAGCATATCATTTTATGCTCCATGGTTTGCACGAAGTAAGGCAAGGGCTTTTAGGTTTAAACATTCCCTTTATTCTGTTAGAACAGGAAGCGCCTCTTTCTCTTCCGAATTTAATAAAAAAAATTGATGTATCAGCCCTCTTCACTGATTTCAGCCCTCTAAGAATTAAAAAAGAGTGGGTAGAACAGATAAAAAAGGATATTGCTATCCCCTTTTATGAAATAGACGCCCATAACATTGTTCCGTGTTGGGAGGCATCGACAAAAAAAGAGTACTCCGCCCGCACTTTCAGACCGAGGATTTTAAAAAAAGTGCCAGATTTTCTTACGCCTATCCCCTCTTTGATCCGCCATCCTTATAATGAAACACTAGCTTTGAAGACTGCCGCCCCATTGGAAATGCTTACCAAATATCATTATCCCCAAAAAACGCTGCCCCTTTATGGAGGTAAAGCTGGTTACACTGCAGGGATGGAGTGCCTTCAAAAATTTATCAAAAAAAAATTGCGCGTATATAAAGAGTTGCGTAACGACCCTACTAATAATGTTCTCTCCCAACTCTCCCCCTTCTTACATTTTGGTCAAATAGCCCCTCAAAGAGTGGCCATTGTCATAAAAAAACATGGGGAGAATCACGAATCAATACGGGATTCTGTTGACAGTTTTCTAGAAGAACTGATAGTTCGACGAGAATTAGCCGATAATTTTTGCTTTTATACCCCTTCTTACGACTGTTTTGAAGGGTTCCCCCAATGGGCCCAGAAAACCCTGGATGAGCACAGATGGGACCCTCGAAAATTTACATATACCCTCGAGGAACTTGAACACGGCAAAACCCATGATCAATTATGGAACGCCTGCCAGTTAGACATTCTTTTCCACGGTAAGCTTCACAGCTGGTTGCGCATGTACTGGGCAAAAAAGATACTCGAATGGAGCAAATCTCCTGAAGAAGCCATGAAGGCAGCCATTTATCTCAACGATTGCTATGAAATAGACGGCAGAGACCCTAACGGCTATGCAGGAATCGCATGGAGCATTGGCGGCGTCCATGATCGAGCCTGGCCAGAGCGGCAAATATTTGGAAAAATCCGATATATGAATGACAGCGGCGCAAAAAGAAAGTTCCACGTGAAACAATATATAGAAAGCATTACATCAAACCCAATAGGTCAGCTTTGATCAACCTCTTGATTCTCTTTTATGGCGAATCTGAGTTGAAGATTTTTGCAAGATTCCAGATCTATTAAGAATCGGAACAATCTTCCACGAAAGCATTGACGCACCCACGCCTTTTAGAATATCCGCCGTGATGAAGGGGAAAACCCCTATTTGCAGCACTTTCAGCCAACTAATGCTCTTTCCTGCCACTACATTTAAGTTGAAATAGAGACCAACCGATCCTAAAAGGTAAATCAGGGTAATACCAAGAAAGGGCGCTACACCGTACCGGAAAAAAAGAGGCAATGTGTCGTCATGACTTATACGGCCAACAACATAGGCAGCAACAATAAAGCCCAATATAAAACCAACGGTGGGAGACACAAAAATCTGAAGGCCGCAACCGCCAGCAAAAACAGGCAGCCCTAATAATCCAAGGAAAAAATATAGTACCTGAGATAAACTGCCGAGTTTCGGCCCCAAAAGCATTCCTGAAAGAAAAACAAATAACGTTTGCAATGTCATAGGGACAAAGGGAAAAGGAATACGGATATAAGCGCTCACCACCATCAACACGGCAAAAAGAGAAGCCAGAACCATTGCGCGAACTGAAAACCTCATAAAACCACCTCCTATGTCAACCCTGCTATTATATGGGTTGACATAGGAGGTGTAAAGCGCCGCCTTCAAGCAATCTTTGGCTATAAAGAGTGCCAAGATGTTGACCTGTACTGACCTTCTATTCTCTGCTCCATCCTTTTATAAAGGATCTATTTTGACTTTCACAAAGAAATGCTTCTACTCTCCCCCATAGGGAAAGGGGAACAAAGCAACTCACTCTTACGTCCTCTTCAAATGTCACATTACAAGAGCCTTCTTCGACCCCCAACCCCTTTAACTGGTATAAGAACGCGCTATAAGAAGGGTAATCTATTTGTATATTGCAGCGGCTTCCCAGGCGCCCTCTTATTTTGCCAGCGTTTTCCAGAACGTTGGATGCAGCCTCACCATAAGCTTCTATAAGCCCGCGGACTCCAAGCTTGATTCCGCCGAAATATCTTGTTACCACTAAAACTGTATTTGTTACGTCAAACCGCTGTATAGCGCCTAAAATCGGCTTCCCGGCTGTGCCATTCGGTTCTCCATCATCAGAAGAATATTCGTGTGGCGGGTCGACCCCTATACGGTAGGCCCAACAATTATGGGTGGCTTGCTTATGCTTTTGTGAAATATGGGTAACAAACTGGCGGGCATCTTCTTCGGTCCGTGCGACAGAAATATGGGCTATAAAAATAGAGCGTTTTATTTTTATTTCGGCACTTATATTTTCGGCTGGCTCCCAGAACTCATCAACAATCATTCAAAGGCCACTCATCCCTTAATCTCTTATATGTTTGTTCTAGACTCTCTGCTATAACACGTGTTTCAGCGAGCACTGGCATAAAATTAGTATCTCCATTCCAGCGGGGGACAATATGAAGATGCAGGTGTCCATCAAAACCAGCACCGCCAACCTTGCCTAGGTTTATACCCAGGTTAAACCCTTGAGGATGCATCACTTTTTTGAGCACCTTCAAACAAACTCCGCCCAGGCGATGCATTTCTAAAAGCTCCTCATCGGATAACTCCTCGTAAACTGCCGTATGGCGATAAGGAGCAACCATAAGGTGCCCAGGATTATAGGGAAAAGCATTACAGATGACAAAACACATTGTCCCTCGATGGAGAATAAGATTTTTTTCATCTTCGTTTTTTTTAGGGAACTCGCAAAAAATACACGTTTTTTGTTTGTCTGCATCTGCTATATATGTCATTCTCCATGGTGCAAAAATGCTTTCCAACGTAAAAACACCCCCATAGACAAATACAAATAATGTTTCACGTGAAACATTATTTGTGAGAATCGTAAATGTAAATATTACACCTAGCTTCCTTTAGTTTTTTTATCTTTACCTTTGCTATTAGCTTTCCATAAAGGGCGCAATGTTATCCAGCCCTGCCAGAGCCCAATAGCGGCCCCTATAGTTGCACACACTACTATTACCATTGCTGGGTATCCTCTAGATGTTAACTTTTTCCCTATAATATAACCCAAGACGATATAGCCTGCTATTATGAGAGCTGTAGATATGACTTTTCCGAAGTTGATCAGATCAGAAGCTCTTTTTAGTATGGTAATTCCCCCTTTTTATTTCCCGGGAAATAAAATCGAAGCTGAGTCCTCCAAAAGCGTTTCCAGCCTTTCAATCTGTTCTATTGTGAGTCCGTCAATTGATAGCTTTTTCTTAACTCCATTTCCCGTCACCTTTATTTTGATTCCGTGACGTTCAGCCATGGATTGCATAAACGGCGAAGAATAAGAAATCTTTGAATATGGTGTCTTATTTTGAATAAAATCTGTTCTTTTAATTTCTTGTATCAGTTTCTCCAGTTTCCTGACTGACATTTCTTCTCGCATTACGCGAAGAGCAAGAGCTTCCATCTGATTTTCTGTTTCAAGAGCCAAAAGAGCCCTTCCGTGACCTTCTGTTATGCTTCCATTCTCTATCATCTGATGAATCCGTTCAGGCAGCTGCAGCAATCGTAATTTGTTCGTGAGAAGGGTGCGGCTCCAGCCTATGCGCCCCGCAAGCTCTTCCTGAGTGAGCTCAAAGGTTTGAAGCAGTTCTCGAATGGCCCGTGCAACTTCCAGAGGTGAAAGATCCTCCCGTTGTATATTTTCAATGAGAGAAATTTCCTGAACATCTTTTTCTGTACCCTCGAAGAAAAAAACCGGGACTTCGTTCAATCCGGCCATTTGCGCAGCTCTCCATCGCCGTTCACCAGCAACAATCTGGTATCCATCTTTTATTTTTCGAACAACAAGCGGCTGGATAACGCCGTGGGTCTTGATAGAGTCGGCAAGGGCCTGCAATTTTTCTTCATCCCATGTTTTCCGCGGCTGGTTAATATTGGGCTGCAGAAGAGAGAGAGGAAGGCTTGTTGCATTTTGCTTCCCTTTTTCTCCAGCAAGATCGCCCGCCCCAGGAATAAGGGCCCCAAGACCCCGTCCTAATGCCTTTCCTTTTGCTGCAACCATCGCTCCGCAACCTCCATGGAAAAGTTCATGTACGCCTTGGCACCTGTACATGTTGGCTCATAATAGGCAATTGGCATTGCGTGGCTTGGCGCTTCAGATAATTTTACATTACGGGGAACAATGGTAGAAAAGACAATCTCACCAAATTGCCTGCGAACTTCCTCAACAACATCATTGGCAAGACGGGTTCGCGAATCGTACATTGTTAGAAGAACCCCATCAACAGCCAAATCAGGATTAAGACAATCTCTCACTAACCCTATAGTATGGGCAAGTTGTCCAACGCCTTCGAGGGCGTAGTACTCGCACTGAATGGGGACAACCAGCTTATGGGCCGCGACAAGAGCATTGATTGTTAACAACCCCAGGGAAGGAGGGCAATCTATAATTGCAACATCGAATTGATTAAGATTCGCCATATGCCTTCGAAGACAGGTCTCTCTGCTTATGACAGAGGCAAGCTCAACTTCCGCCCCCGCAAGATCGATTGTGGCAGGGAGAAGAGAAACACCTTGCCAAGAAGTAGCCATTAGGGCATCTTGTGCGGAAGCACCCCCCAATAGCACATCATACAAACTTACTTCAATAGCCCTCGCCTCTATGCCCAGGCCGCTCGTACAATTTCCCTGAGGATCCATGTCCACAGCAAGAACAGAGTAACCTAAACGCCCCAGTTCTGCAGAAAGATTTACGCACGTTGTTGTTTTGCCAACGCCACCTTTCTGGTTCGTTACAGCTATAGAAAGCACAATGTCACCTCCACCAGAATTTCTTTTCTGCCATTCCCGTTTTCCTAGGAAATTCTTTTGGACATGGCTTCTTTTTTTGCCATGTTAAAAGAAAATGCTCCTTCCCGTTAAGGCTGTAATAGAAAATATCAGGAGCCGAAAGGCCGAGACGATACTCCTGACCAGCCAGGGGTTCTATTTCCTCTTTATATAATGGTCCCTTAAAGGCAAGGGCTTTCCCGCCCTGAGCAACAAAAGGGGAGAGATATTCAAGCAACACTCCAGCTCCCTTGACAGCTCTGGCGCCTGCCAGAGAAAATGTTTCTCTCCGGGACAGAGCGAACTCTTCAGCCCTGGAGCAGATGATGGTAACATTCTTCAAGTGGAGAAGACCCGATAGTTCTTCAAGAGCCACGCACTTTTTTTTAACGCTATCGAGAAGGGTGATATGTAAATCCGGCCGGCAAATGGCCCACACCATCCCCGGCAGCCCGCCGCCTGTCCCTACATCGATAATATCTCCCTCCTGGGGGAGGAGGGGAACTGAATAAAGACAGTCGAGAATATGTTCCGACCAAAGGGTCTCTCTATCCTGAGGCCCTGTAAGGCGGACTCTGCCAGAGAATGACACCAGTCCATCTATATATGTTTCTAGAGCTTTTCTGTTATGTTCCGCTATTTCAGCAACGATATTTTCATTTAAATGCTGGAACACTGGCTATCCTCCTAACGATAACAAACAGATATCTTTCTGATATCATAACCCTTACAAAGGAGATATCCAAATAAATAAAGATTATTTTGCCCCAATATAATCAGGCAGGTGTATTACTCGTGGCATACAAGAATTTTATAAAAGGTGTTGTTCTTTTTCTTTTTTTTGTTCTATTTAAAAGCGTTATTCTATTTGCAGATACTTCGCCCAATCTCATTCCCGTTACCGTTTTAAATGTCATTGACGGTGATACGATCACTGTCTCCCTTCCTAGTGGGAAAGTAGAGCGAGTTCGATATTTGCTTATAGATACGCCGGAACTCCATCATCCTTTTCATGGAAAAGAGGAATTCAGCGAAAGGGCATGCCGCCTCAACGGCCAGCTCCTAGAGCTCGGAGATATCTTACTGGAATTCGATGTTGAAAAAAGAGACCGTTACGGCCGGCTCCTCGCCTATGTTTGGTGCCATTCCAGCAAAGGGATGTTTCTCATTAACGAGGAGCTTGTCAGAAGAGGAGCGGCTATGCCTTTAATTATTCCTCCCAATAAAAAATATACCCATTGCATTCAAAGGGCCCTTGCCCATGCCAGAAGAGAAAAGGCCGGACTATGGGGACAAGCCTCAAACAGGCTTTTTACTTCGAAGGAAATATGGACATTCCTTCCCTTTCTGAAGGGAAATTTTATATTTGCTTCGGTTACCGTTGATTCTATGCAATCCACACCTTCAAAAATACTCCTTAAAGACGGGGCTTTTTTTCTCGTCATTTATAAAAGCGACATACACAAATTCCGTCATCTTAACTTGGGTAAAGGGGCAAATCTAACTGTTATGGGAAAAGTTGAAACTAGTTACAGTGGAAGTGAAATGATCATTAGCGATCCTTTACAAATTATTAAATTTAATTTTTAAAGGGCTTTTGTCTAGTGGCATTAAAAAAACTCTCCACAGAGAGATAAGTTATCCACATATCCCATATAATCTCATTAAACAGTTGACAAATCCACGGGTTTTCCACTATCTTATCCACTTATCCACACCATCAAAAAATTAGAGAAGACCCTATATGTGGGCAGCTCTTATTTGAATTATTAAAATTATCTGTTTAGTATTCTGTCAGCACTCTTGCCGATGACAAATTACCTGGAAAAGGGTATTGTAAGATTTGAATTGCTTCTTTTTATGAGAAGATTCGAGGTGTACTATGAAGAAACGACGTGTTTTTTTCCTATCCTTAGCAGCCCTGTTTGCTATAGGCGCTGTTTCCTTATACGCTCTTAGTGGAATAAACTTTGGAACTGAAACTCTTCGCTCCGTTCTTGAAAAAAGTTTTGGCCCTGAATCTCCTTGCGTTCTCTCGGTGGGAGAGATAAAAGGGAATCCCGTATCTGGCTATACTATTTACAATCTCGCTCTTTCCACTCCTGTTTCACCCATTTATGAAGCAGAAATGATGTTTGCCCGTCCGTCCCTCTCTTCTCTTATTGCAAGACGCCCGGCAATTCATAAACTTCGCATTGAATCCTTTACTATTTTTGCTGATACCCTTTCACGGGTGTCAATGAACACAAAAGAAGGGAATAGACTTCAAAACCTTCCATTATTGGAAGTGGATATGGAAAAAGGACGGGTAACCGGCTCTCCCATTGGTAGTGTTTTCCTTGAAAAAGGGCACCTTCATCTAGAAAGAAATCAATTTGAAGCCACAATCCAAAGCAAGTTTAACGATCTTCTTATTGAGATAGAAACAACCGGCAAATATGGAGAAGATGGGATATCTGTGCAAAATCTTACGGCAAAAACTGAAGATAGCCTTCTCCGCCTCTCAGGACGCCTTACACATGAAATTGGTCTTGCGGGAAAAATAGAGTCTATATATTTAGCAGACATACAGAAAGCTCTGCCATCTTCCGAAAAAGGGCAGGAGGTTTCTTTATCCGGTCAGGGTGCGTCGAGTCTGATTATACGAGGAAGGTGGCCTAATCTCGTCGCAGAAGGTGGCCTTTACGCAGAAAAGGCAAACCTTGCCGGATTTGATCTTTCTCAAACTCTATGCCGTTGGTCGTGGGATGGAAAAAACATAAGTTTTTTAGATATTAAAGGAGAAGCTTTTCAATCTCCCATTACAGGTTCTATCATTCTGGCACAAAACAATTTTGTCCATTTTGACCTTTCCGGCAAGGATGTTGTCCCTTCGAAATGGTACGGAGTATTTCCTTGGTTGAAGTTTGCCCAAGGTCCTCTGGAAACGCTCCATTTGGATCTCGCTATGCAAGGCGGCAACAAAAATGGCACTGTTACATTTTCCAGCCCGGCCACAGCCATGTCCGGCATTCCCTTAGAAAATGTTTCAGGGACAGTGGCGTTCAATCCTGACAACACGCTGACAGTCAAAACTCATGGGGAATGGCATAAAGCCCGGGTTGTGGGGGAGGGAACGGTTTCTCTCGGCAAAGATCCAATGCTTGATCTTGCTCTTTCAACATCTCGTCTCGCGCTGAAAAACATCCGTAGTACAAAAGCCCCCCTTCGCTCGTTGGCTCTGGAAGGAGATGTAGCTGGCACGATAAAATTATTGGGGCCTTCTTCTTCTTTTTTTATAACAGGCCAATTTGGCTCTGAACGGATTCGCCTCGGCGGAAATCTTTTGGAAAAACTTTCTATAGCCTTTGAACAGAAAGAAAATGTAACAACGGTATCTTCCTTTTCAGCTTTTCTTGGAAAAACCCCAATACAGGGAAAGGGGCATCTTACAAACCTGTTTTCTGAAGAAGAAACTTATGTAAACTTTGAAGGGCGAGGAGAAAAATTGCAGCCATCGTTCCTTGAACAAGTTTTCCCCGCTATAAAAACTCTCAAAATGAGAGGACCAGTTTCTCTGGAATGGAAATTAACAGGCCCGGCGCAAAATGCAGCATTAGACATAAACATTCAAGGAACCAGCAACTCCATATTTGATACTGTTCCTCTTGAACAATTCCTTTTATCCGGCCGGTATGAGAAGGGACAATTAGCGTTGACAAAAATCAATGCAAGGATAATGGACGGAATCCTTTCTTGTGCAGGAGTTTTCAACATGCAAAAGGACACGCCCTTCTTGCAGCTTGAGGGCAACGTTGAGAAAATCCATCTATCACGCCTTGCGGAAATATCCCCAAATTGGCCTTCTCTGAAGGGACAAGTATCGAGTTCTTTCTCCTTGTCAGGCCCCTTGAACTCCCCCGGGATAACAGCCACTCTGGATGGGGAAAAAATTTCCCTTATGGGACTTCTGCTTGATCGCACAACTATGGAATTTGCGGGCTCGCTCAGGGACCTTTCTATTGAAAAGGCTGAGATAGCCCTTGGAGACTCTTTATTGACAGGGTCAGGGCTCTTGTCTTTTGAAAAGGGACTGGATATCAATATTACCATTCCACCAACCCATATTCAAAAGATCATAAGCCAATGGTATCCTAACACCCCGGTGGATGGGGTTGTATCTGGCGAAATTGCCTTTTCAGGCCCCTTCTCAAATCCGGTAATGGATGTCAAGGGGACATTGCCCACGCTACGCATTGGGGGACTGGCGCTCAATGATGTCGCCCTTATGGCGAAACCTGAAAAAAATGGGGTTATTCAATTTTCTCTCGACAGTATCTATAAAAAGTTTAATCTATCCCTTACTGGAGAGGGATCTCCATCTTCAGACGGATGGCTTTTTTCCCTTTCCTCCGGCCCAGAGGGGCTGCCCCTTGAAAAATTGACAGCGAATGGAAATGGGCAGCAACATTTCTTCGGCACTCTTCAGCTGTTATGTGAAGGAAAGATTACATCGAAAGGAATTTCTGGAAAAGGGATACTTACATCCCCTAAGGTAAAATTTTACGGATTTACCCTTTCTAACCTCGATCTGCCTTTTGAAACAACTGCGGAGGGCAGGGTTGTCATTGCTGATGGGAAAGCAAAAGCCTACGACGGCAAGGGAGCCATCTCCGGATCCTTTGACCCCCATAAATTTCGTTGGGAAGGCTTTTTGAATTTTGAAAATATGGATCTTGAGAAAGCCTCTTCAGACTGGCTGCCGCCCCAGGGAAAAATTACCGGCACGGGCACTTTGAATCTCAATGTATCAGGCACCATGGGACAATTGAAACTTATTTTCGGGAATGGTTCTCTCTTTGCAAAAGAGGGGGCGGTTTCAGAGTTCCCCCTTGTTACAAAGATTAGTTCTAATGACGAAATCCGCTACCAGACTATCCTCGCAAATTTCAACCTTGATGGAAGAAGCGTCTACCTTCTCCCTGGCAGCCGTGTCGCAGCATATCCAGAGGATACTACGTATCGTTATTTCACAGCCAGCGGCGCTGTAGGTCTTGGAAACCAACCAATCAACTTAAAATGTGTAGGGGACATAAATCTCAAGGCTTTAAATGCTTTTTTAGGAGCCATTAGCGGCCTCATGAGCGTAGGAGATAATATCACTGACCCCTTGCTTCTTCAAAGGTTCTTATCTGGTTTAGTCGGAGGTTATTCCTCAATTCGGGATTTTCGGGAAGCAAGCTTTACGCTGTCCGGGACGTGGAATAACATTAAAATGTATGACTTAAAAGTATCTCAGCCGGCATACTCAACGTCCATTTCTTCACCCTCTCCCCTTGATGAAAAACGAACTGAAGATGAGGACGAGATTAAAATAAAGCTATCTTTCCCCACTGGGGAGGGAAAAGATAGCTCTCTTACCCCGGGGGAACAAGTGAAAAAACAGATTATGGAAAATCTTTTAAAACAGATTATTAAACCTGGCGAAGAAGATACAACAATAACATATCCGGAACGAGAAAATGGAACTACGTCCCCCAACGGGCAATAATAAGTAGAGGAGGAGAGTCATTCTTATGGGAATTACTGTACGTCAAATGCTGCGAATACCCGAATTGAACAGGATGAAAGTTATTGCCGGAGAAAGCGGCCTTGACACTAATTATGTAACCACTGTTACCGTTCTCGACGCCCCGGATATTCAGAGGTGGGTTCATGGGGGAGAATTTGTCATAACTTCCGGATACATTCTTAAAGACGATCCTGACTCTCTCGCACGGATAATTGAATGTCTTAGCCGCGGGGGTATGGCTGCTATCGGCATCAAATTTGAACGTTTTTTAAAGACTCTCCCGGCAAGTGCGAAGGAAACAGCTGACCGTCTTCATTTTCCTGTTATTGATATTCCCATCGACTATGCATTCAGTGATATTATCAACCCTGTCCTTTCAAGGGTTGTCAACGCCCAGGCCCATGAACTCAGTTTTTCAGAAAAAGTGAGTCAATCTTTTTTTGAACTCATTATCAATGGAGAAGAGGTTGATCCTATTCTCAACAACCTCCATAACTTTATTCACGTAGACATTGCCTTTGTGGACTCCATTTTCGGGCAAAGTTATTTCTGCGCTCAATCTGACAGCTTTATCGAGCTGATTCGGGAAACTGACCTGCCCCGGCTTATTCGAAAGGTTCCTAACCGGACTGTAGCCATTGGGGACAAAGTGTATGGGTATCTTTTCTTCGATGTAGATTCCACAAACATTCAAAAGAGCTGGGAAACCTCCCTTTACCATGCCATCTCGGCCCTTCTTATCTGTATCCAGAAAAAACTCGCAAAAAGCGAAGCTGAAAAACGATATCGAGATGAATTTGTACAAGACATACTTCTCAAAAATGTCCGTTTTGAAAAGGAGGTCTGGAACCGGGCCAAGCTCTTCAATTGGGATCTCAGAGGACCCCAGACAGTCGTTGTCATAGATATCGACAATTACAAACATCAATTTGGAATCGCACAACAAATAGACGAAGCCGTATCCAATCTTGAGGAGATAAAGAAGCGCATTTACTATATCGCTATCTCTCTGGTGAAAATGAAATTTCCCAATGTTCCCCATGCAGAGATGAGCGATTCTATAGTCTTCATCCTTCCGTCGCCGTTCAACGAATATGAGGTCTTCAAAAAAAACTTAAACGCAACCATAGCCTACATACAGCAGGAAGTTCTAAAGAAAACCCAATTCTCTGTAACAGTTGGAGTGGGAAGTGTTAAAGACAGCGTTTTCAGTTGTTATCAAAGTTACGATGAAGCTCGAAAGGCCCTTGAAATGATTCGAAGAACCTGCGGAAGGGGACACTCCATCTTCTGGAAAGACCTTGGTGTGTACAAACTTCTAGGGAATCTCTACAATATAAAAGACGCGGTTAATTTTTACTACGATTATATTGGAAAGCTCATCGACCATGATAAAAAGAAAAAAAACCAGCTCATCGAAACCCTTGAAACGATCATTCGGTGCAACTGGCAACTGAAACCAGCCGCAGAAGAACTGTCTATTCATTACAATACGCTGAAATATAGGTTTCGAAAGATCTGCGACCTTCTGGAATTTGACGTTAATGACAGCGAGCAACGCCTGAATGTTGCGCTTTCATTAAAACTATACTATATGGACAAATATTTGGACGTTTAATTGTCTATGTATTTCTATCGCTCTACATAAACACTTTTTTATGGTAACCATAAACATATTATTATCCCCTTTGATGTTCTTAAATGACGATGAAACACCCCGTTTCATAGTATAAAATCACCTCGTGAAAAAGGAAACTAAATTAAATTCCCAGAAGCTCTGTTGTTTAAATAAAATTTAGAACTTTCTATCAATAGCGGTATCGGGGTCATTATGCCGCAATGCTAATGGGGAGGCTTTTATTTCCTTTTTTCTTCATTATAAACATCTGTCGCTCATATTTTTATGGAGGTGTTATTTATGCCAGAAGCAGTACTTCAAGCGGCGAATAGCTGGGGTGTATGGTTAATAGCTATCGCAATCGTAGTTATCGTTCTCATTCAGTCTCTCCTTTATATTCGTCTTTCTTTCAAAACTGCAGACCTGATCGGATTTCCCAGAGAAAAATGTGTTCAGGGTCTCCGGGCTGGCGCCATTTCAGCCATAGGCCCTTCTATTGCTGTCTTCATCGTTATGGTAGGCATGATGTCAGTAGTAGGCGGTCCTATAACCTGGCTTCGACTTTCAATTATCGGTGCGGCACCTACAGAACTTACTGCTGCTACCGTTGGAGCCGAGGCCCTTGGTGTAAAGTTCGGCGGCGCGGATTATGACGTTATGGCCCTTGCCACCTCATGGTGGACCATGGCTATTAACGGCACAGGATGGCTTCTTGTAACGGCCCTTTTCACCCATAAGCTTGAAGACGTACGGGAAAAGATTGGCGGAGGCGACCCCAAATGGCTTGCCATCGTTTCTGGGGCAGCCATGCTTGGCTGCTTCGGATTCCTCAACTCTAACAGCATAATGGCCGGGTACAAGGGACTCAAGGCTGGTGCAGCTGGCGGCGGCGGTCCTCTTTATGCGGCTATCGGAGGGCTTTTGGGCATGGTGTTAATGCTGACCCTTGCTAAAAAACTAACGTGGCTCAGAGAGTATACCCTTGGAATAGCCATGCTTATTGGAATGGCCGTAGCCGTCATTCTCGTTTAGTTTTGAAGGAGGATTCTTCTTATGGTATCTAAAGCTGAATTTGACAATATATGGAAAAAACCAGTTATAAAAATAGGTGTTGTCACTGTTTTAATTCCTACGTTTATGTGCTTTTTACCAAACTTGTTCCTGTATATCAAATTTGGAGTTTTCCCGCCCGTTTCCGTGGCGTTGAAAGCATGGGGCATGATTGCCGCCATTTTTGGCGCCTTCTACATTGTTGAACCTATATCGTATTATCCCGTTCTCGGCTTGACTGGCACATACATCTCATTCTTGAGCGGAAACATAGGCAACCTTCGTCTGCCTTGCTCTGCTGTGGCTCAGGAAGTAGTGGGAGTAGAAGCCGGATCCTCTGAAGCAGAGATCGTTTCTACTCTTGGTGTGGCTGGTTCTGTTATTACGAATCTCTTTTTTACTACCTTAGCAGCAGTGGCAGGAGCAGCCCTTCTGGCCATCTTCCCCGAACCCATCGCTATTGCCTTTAAACAGTACACTGTAGCCGCTATTTTCGGTGCTGTCTTTGGCCAGTTTACCCTTAAGTTCCCTAAACTGGCCTTTGTCGGAATTGCTATTCCCATGCTTCTGCGCATTGTAGGTCCTGCTATTGGGATGCCTTTTTTGACACAGACATGGGTTGTCATCGTAGCCTCTGTATTTGGAACTATTCTCGTGGGGCGAATCCTCTATAAAAAGGGACTGCTTCATTAAAAATACAGCAACCCTCATAGCATCCCACTATGCAATTCTTAACATACTATCAACATTAAAGGGGGTATTCCCTTATGGAAATCATGAAAAAACAAGCACTGGCGCTGCAGGAGCAGATAGTCACATGGAGGCGGGATCTTCATCAGATACCCGAAACTGAAATGGACACAGTCCAGACTGAAGCCTACATTTGTGCACGCCTTGACGAGATGGGCATTCCCTACCGAAAGGGCGTAGCAGGACATGGAGTAGTGGCTGTATTGGAGGGGTCAAAGCCCGGCAAGGTGTTTGCCATACGGGCCGACTGTGATGGTCTGCCTATAAAAGAAGAAGCAGATCTTCCCTTTGCCTCCACTAACGGTTGCATGCATGCCTGCGGGCATGATGTTCACACCGCTATGGCCCTTGGAGCGGCTAAGATACTTGCTGACAATAAGGATAAACTCGAAGGAAGGGTTAAATTTATTTTCCAGCCCGGCGAAGAGGGATGCAAAGAAGGTTACGGCGGCGCAAAGCGCATGATCGACGACGGCGCTTTAGAAGATCCTCGCCCTGACGTGCTCATAGGGCTTCACACCGGCGCTATCTGGAAGGAGAATTTTAAGCCGGGAGACATCGGCTATCACTACAGCGGCATTATGGCCTGCATGGATCGATTTGAGATTCTGGTAAAAGGGAAGGGAAGCCACGGTGCCTATCCTCACGGCTCTATAGATCCCATCAGCATTGCCTGTCAGATAATCTCTGAACTCCAGACCATCGTGAGCCGAGAGATGAATCCAGTGGAACCAGCCGTTATATCCATTGGTGAAATCCACGCCGGTACGGCCTTCAACATTATTCCAGGAGAGTGCCGCATCAGCGGGACAGTGAGAGCCCTTTCCACTGAGACCAGAAAATTTATGGCCAGCCGGATTGAGGAAATCGCCCGAACAGTAGCCCGGGGAATGCGTGGCGACATAGAATTACGTTATGGATGGGAAGGCCCTTCCCCCGTAATGAACAACGCTGAGGTCACCGAGGAGCTTCGCAAGGTAGCTGTGGAAATTCTTGGAGAAGAACACGTAAAGGAAATCAAGAATGCCTCCATGGGCGGAGAGGATATCGCTTACTTCCTTGAGGAAATTCCAGGAACTTTCTTCTTCCACCCCAGCTGCAACGAGGAAAAGGGACAGATCTATCCCCACCATAATTCCCGTTTCGCCATAGACGAAGACGTTTTGTGGATTGGCCCGGCAGTTATGTCCACCATGGCTATTGAGTGGCTGAAAAAACATAAATAAAACTCTGGGGACAGACCTTTAAAGCCCGTCCCCTTTTTATGCGCCACACTGTATTCTACATTCAAAACTTCGGGAAAGGAGAATACTGTATCATGGCAAACATAAAAGACGAGGCTAAAAGAATTTTGCCTCAAATTGTTGAGTGGAGACGGCATATCCATGCTCATCCGGAATTAGGCCTTGAAACACCGGAAACAGAGGCTTATATTGTCAAAGCGCTTGAGGGGATGGGGTTCCCTTCTTCATCCATTAAAAAAGGCATTGGGGGACACGGAGTAGCGGCAGTTCTGCAAGGAGACATTCCTGGACAAACGTTGGCAATTCGCGCCGATCTTGATGCACTACCCATAAAGGAAGAAACAGGGCTTTCCTTTGCCGCCACCAATGGCAATATGCACGCTTGCGCCCACGATGCCCATACGGCCATGGCTTTGGGAGCTGCCAAGGTGCTCATAAACCATCGCCGCGAATTGAAGGGAAGCGTTAAGTTCATCTTTCAGCCAGCAGAAGAAACCGTTATAGGAGCCAAGGCCATGATTGATGACGGAGTGCTCGAAAATCCCAAGGTTAACGCACTCATTGCCCTTCATACAGGGCTGCTCTGGAAAGACTTTTCCGTCGGACAGATTGGATATTCCCGCGGCGGAATGATGGCTTCCGCCGACCGTTTCCTTATTACGCTAAAAGGGAAGGGGGGCCACGGAGCGACCCCCCATCTGACAGTGGATCCCATCTCCATGGCTGGTCAGCTTATCTGCCGCCTTCAGACAATTCTCAGCAGGGAGATAAATCCGGTAGACCCGGCAGTTCTCACTATTGGACGAATAGCTGGAGGATCAGCCTATAACATCATCCCTGGCGAATGTATCCTAGAGGGAACCGTTCGAGTTCTTGACGTAGCCACACGAAAGATGGTTGAAGAACGCATTCGTGAACTGACCGTATCTACGGCTGAAAGCATGGGGGGTGAGGCAATGGTGGAGTATACGCCAGGCCCGCCGCCGGTGATTAACAATGAAGCCATGACCAATAAACTCATAGCCTCTGCCGCTTTACTTCTGGGGAATGATAACGTTCGGGAAATACCAGAACCATCTATGGGGGCGGAGGACGTGGCATATTTCCTTGAGCAAGTGCCAGGGACCTTCTTCTTCCATGTTGGGAGCAACCCTGACAAAGGACAAACCTATCCTCACCATAACTCCAGGTTCGATATAGATGAAGAGACTCTTTGGATTGGATCAGCCATCTTTGCCCACTTCGCTCTGAATTGGCAATAAAACTAGCTGTTAAGGGATAAATTCTACTTCTCCGCAAGGGCAGATGGAACAGGATCTGCCCTTGCTCTCTATTTTCTTAACAATGAAAGAGCATACCCCGCCGCTGCTACGAGAATAATCATGGCTCCCGCTGTAAGGTTGAAGAAAACTGCCAGCCACAATCCTGCTACAGAAAAGATCAGACTCAGGATAAAGGCTGCGGCCATCATGGAAAAAAGAGAACGGCTCCAGCCTTCGGCAATAGAAGGGGGTATGGTAAGAAGAGCAATGACGAGAATAAGGCCTACCACCCGAATAAGAAGCACTACGGCCATAGAGATGAGAATTACTGTAACATAATGCATAAGGGCAACATTGACTCCTCTGGTCTTGGCGAAATCCGTATCATAGACAAAGGCTAAAAATTCCCGGTGATAGGGAATACCCAGCAATAAAGAGAGAAAAATCAACCCTGCCATAGAGATAAGGTCGACGCGGGACACCGAGAGGATGCTTCCAAAAAGGTAGCTCATGAGGTCTTGAGCATATCCAGGAGTCAAGTCTATAAAGATAACTCCCGCTGCCATTCCCACCGCCCAGAGAACGCCAATAATAGAGTCGGCCCGCCACGGCCTTCGCCATGTGACCCACGCGATGAGAAAAGCCATTACGAGAGAAAATCCCATCGCTCCCAGAGAGGGAGAGATCTTCAGAAAAAAGGCCAGCCCCACGCCGCCATAGGCAGCATGGGCGATCCCGCCTGCAACAATAACCTGGCGCCTCACCACTACAATGCTGCCCATCATGCCGCAGATGATGCTTGCGAAAAAAGCTGCCCAGAGAGCATTTTGCATAAACTCATACTGCAGAAGTTCAATCATGACGATGCCTGTCCAGATGGTCGTGGCGGGCCAGAACCCGGTGAGGGACACCGTGGGCAACGAGTTCTATTGGGCATGTGCCGCCATATTCCATTTTCAGCATTTCCTCCGTAATTTCTCCTGACCCATGATAATACACATCCCCGCACACGCAGGCAACAGCCGTAGCACCATTGGCAATAACGGAGAGATCGTGGCTTACTAAAATGATAGTGACGTTTCCGGCAAAGGAAGCCAAGTCCTCATATAAAACCCCTCTCGCTTCTGGATCAATGCTGGCAAGAGGTTCGTCCATCAGTAGAATTCGAGGACGGGAGGCTAATGCCCTGGCAATAAGAACCCGCTGGCGCTGTCCTTGGGAAAGATCCCCCATAGGATCATTTCTCCTTCCTGCCAGGCCCATGTGTTCAAGAACGTCCATGGCAATTTTTTTGTCTTCTTCAGTAAATATCTTCCTTCGACCAATGCCAAGACGTCCCATGAGAACAACATCGAAGACAGATACGGGGAAGATTTTGTCCCGTACTCCTTCCTGGGGAACATAACCAACAGAAGTAACAGCCCTGTCCGGCGTTGTGCCTAAAACTTCAATTTTCCCCCTAGCTGGTTTCTCGAGACCAAGGATGAGCCTCAACAACGTTGTTTTACCGCCGCCGTTAGGCCCGATAATCACAAGAAACTCTCCCTGGGGAACCTGGAAAGAAGCCTGATCCAATACCATGGTTCCATTTTCATAGCCGAAAGACACGTCTTCGAACACAACCGCGGGGGCAAGATTCATTGCAGGCTCCCTCCAATAGCCCTCGCTGTTTCTGCCATATCGTCCATCCAGTTCCAGGGGAGGGGGTCTATTGCTATGATCGTTCCATTTGTTTCCCTTGCGAGATTTTCTGCCATTTTTCTTGAATATTGAGGTGATACAAAGATACTTTTTATATTCCTTTCTTTCATCAATTGAATAAGAGCTGCCAAATCAGAAGCTTTTGGCTCTTTTCCTTCCCTTTCCATAGATATCTGATGAAGCCCGTATTCCCTGGCAAAATAACCCCATGAGGGGTGAGCGACCACAAAATCCTTTTTTCTCACCCTTTCTAAAAGCTCCCTTATCGTATGGTCAAGCTCATCCACATTCTGACAAAACTGATCATAGTTTTTTGAATATTCCTCTTTATGTCCGGGGTCAACGGCCATGAGACCATCACGAATAGCTATCCCTTGAACTTTAACAAGAGAAGGTGCTAACCAGATGTGAGGATCTCCAGGCATTCGTTCAATTCCTGCATAGGTTTCCACAATACGCAGCGAGGGATTTAAGGAAACAAGCCTTGAAAGCAAGGGCTCTTCAAAAGGAAGACCTATAGAAAAATAGACAAGGCTTTTAGAAAGGGCTGCCATTTGAGCCGGCCTTGGTTCGTAGGTATGGGGGTCATCGCCAGAACGGATCAGCACCTGGACATTGACACGGGCTCCACCGATCTGCTGCACGAAATAGGCCTGGGGAGGAATAGATACGGCCACATCCATGTATTCTGACCCATAAACAGCTCCTCTGTGGAAAAATGAGAGAGAAAGCAAACAGAATAAGAGCACTGCCTTCATTACGCCTCCATGAGACATGGTTGTCACCTCGTTATAATGATCAAGCCTTCATTCGTTATTGTATTATTCTACATAAAAACCAATAAAACAAGAGAAAAGACCTTCCCTTATATCGTGGAAGGCCTCTGCATTTTCAATCTGGATAGGGCTTGTTGTCTCGGTGGTTTCTTCTCTTTGGCGCAGGACGTCCTCGAAGTTTCTGTTCCTCTCTATATATATCTTCAAGGATCTTCAAATAACGAATCTCCCACTCACGTTTGTCCATATTCTTTCGCGTAGATTCACGAGAGAGATAATCTCGCTCCTTTCTAAGAGAATAAAGGTCTCCCATGTTTCTAACGCCTCCTTATGTTTCCTGGATCGCAAGACGAATCCTGATATGCCCTAAACTTCGCGGTGCTTCATTCGCGGCTTTAAGAAGAACCACGCCGCTTCCCCGCACACCGTATATTCCCCACACACCTGTTAACAGTTCCACTTCTTGAGAACCAAGCTCCTGAAGTCCTGTGGATATGCCTCGTATAGGAGAATCAAGCCTAACGAAGATCTGAACGCCTTCAGGCAAACTCCCTTCAAGACGGCCTGTAACGCTACGGAATGTCTGCCCAGTAGCCGTTATGGTGTATAACAACTGAGCTGTTTCTCCCCTGTCATTAATATAACTATGTAAAGAAAGGGGCTGCTGGAGGATGGAAATAGCGTTCTGTTCCACTATCTCTATCTTTATGCTCACAACGGCAACAGTCCTGTCTACCCCTTCAGACACTCCGCAGGAGAGAAGAAAGGTTGCAAGGAATATCAAAACAAGCAGCTTCCTCATAATCGTTCACCTCACTTCTCGCCACGTTTCATAACAACGCGCCCCTCTTCAATAAACCGTATGGTTCTTTTACGGGGCAACACCTTCGCCTCAAGGATCAGATTGTCTCCAGGAGCAATTTCGAGGGTCTGCTCGGGTTTTTCAAGGCGATAAGATGACGGAATATTTATATCGTAAATTTTCAAAACCCACTTTCCTGGACGCAACCCTTCAAAAAGGAACCGTCCCCAACTATCAGTAAGCCTACGATGCACTTCGTCTCCATTGGCCATTTCTACGAGAACGCTTTGCAATCCGCCAGCTTCTAATGTTCCATCCTGTTTCAATGTATCACCCACGACGTATCCTTTTTCTCCCTCTATGGACGATACCGACTCTTTTCCCGAATCCGGATCTACGAGAACCACCATGCCATTAAGGGATGCGCCGTCAGTAATGCCAATGTCCATGGAGGTTATTTCGCCGTATCCGGCAATTTCTACAGTAATAGGAACCCGCTGATCAGGAACCCGGTTCCCTACGGAAGCCCGATCAACTTCCAGCAAATATGTTCCAGGGAGCAAGGCAGGGAAAAGGAACATGCCTTTTTCATCTGTAACGGATGTCTCCCCCTCAAGCTTCAGAACCACCTGAGAAATTCCCCTTTTCTCTCCATCTACCGTTTCATAGACAAGGCCTTGCAACACTCCCACATTTTTCTTTTTCGCAAGCTTGATATCAATAGGAATGACGTAGGACACCGAGTAAGACGTTTCCATATCTCCTCTGTAATCGTTTCGCTGTATACGAAACCGAAGAACGTTCTCGTTTTTAAAGGTCTGTTCGGCGATAAATTCGTATTGCTCGCTGTTATCAGCATAGTCTCTCTCATAGGAGTATCGTGTATACCAGAAAGAGAGTTTGAGGGTGGGATTTACATCCCACACGAGAGAAATGCCCCGGTTATCTGAAGCCCTCATGAGATAACTAGCGGCAAGAACTTCGTTATCACCGAAACCGCCATAAATGGAAACATAGAGATCTGGAGTCAACTGGTAACTTATGAAAACATTATAATTCCAAGCCGATCCGCTCTCTCCGCCAAAGCGATCCTCCTGGTCGGCATAACGGGCCTCGAAGGAGTAGCTATAGCGATCCATGGTTCGCCCAATTCGAAGCCACCACGAATCTTCGCAATAGTCGTATTCGGCCGGCAGTAAACGATCTTCCATTGAAAAAGAGTCGTATCCTACTGTGAAATACCAGCCGTTGGCCAGCTCATAATCAAAATAAACCTGTAAAAGCTCTTCATAGGTCTGAGTGGTTCCTTCCGGCCGCCTGAGATTCAGGTTATCCTTATACTGATACCAGGAAATGTTTCCCTGCAGCCTGTCACTGAATGGGTAACCTATGGTTGCGCTTGTATAATCGTAATCGTGATAATAGCCCCAAAAGTCGGTGCCTGCACGAATTCTTGCGATAGAGTAGGGGATATTGCCATTCATACGCCCCCGTAAATAAATTCTATAGGCTTTATCGTCATCGAGGGCCTCCACCCTGTCTGTATCGCATAATCCATACTCAAGTTCAAGAAGGGTATGGGCCCAGGGCCTGTATTCGGCGCTGACAGTCCATAACGTGTCTTTCATGTCGGGTTTTTTCCCATAGGCTTTCCTTTCTTTCTGGAGCATATTAAGCCGCACCTCAAGATCGCTTCTTATTTTCTGGCTGATATAGAATCCAAACTCTTTTTTATCGGGATAGCCCCAGCGGCTTTTGAGAAAGTGAGCCCCGCCGCCCCAACCTAATTCAACAGGCTTTATGGCAAATCCCAGCCCCCGTCCATAAGACCCTAATGACGTAAGGCGAGACAAGGGATATCCCTGATCGCCAAGGTACAGGTCGAAAGTTTCAGTAAAGTAATTCAGCCAATACTCGTCAATATCGCCATAGATTCCATACTCGTTGACATCAGGTCCTCTAAAAAGGAATTCTATCCATCTCGTCCGTTCCTCATCGAGATAGCCCCACCCGCTCCACTCAATGTTAGCGCCGTCTCCTTCGCTATTGCCCATAGCGCTGATCACCAGTTCGGTGGGCAGAACATGAAAAATATCAAGTTCCCCTCCGCCCCTGGGAATAACATCAAGATCTACGATCACTGATGTGGAAATGGGACCTTCATCCCCGGTAGCCACAGCCTGAACTTCTACGAAATGATATCTGGAGGTGGTTCCCTCGAAAATACGTCCCTTCAATTTAAGATCAGCGCTCTTGCCTGGATCAAGAGTGGTTTCCGTAGGGGTAATTGTTGCCGGATACCTTTCGTCTCTGTCAGGAAGGTGGAGAAAGTAGGTTCGAGTCGTGTTAGATTTATTGATAAGCTGAAGGTCAACCTCATAGTGCTGTCCTCCTATAATGGCCACCGGTTTTTTTACCAGAACGATCTCCGTTCCTTCTACAGCGAGAATTGACACTGTAAATATCTCTTCGTCATGAACACCGTAATCCCTACGACTCTTTACGGAATACACCACTTCATAATCTTTTGCCTGAGCCGAAGGAGGAATCTGGAAAGCCACGACACGAGAGACGCTTCCCCTGGCCGGAATAGAGAAACGTCCTGGGGGCATAAGGGGCTGCCATCCTTCGGGAAGACCTATCTCTTCTATAAAAGTTTCAAGGCTTGGCTGATAGCTTGTGATAAGAACGCTTACGCTGATAATTCTTCCCGGCTGGGTACTTGTATGAAGTGACGATCTGGCCCGAACCTCCACTCCGTATCCTTTCGCCTGAGCCCAAGCCAGGCTCGAAGACAGCCATATAAACAAAACAAAACAAAATAGAGCCTTAATAACTCCTTTCTGCCCGATTTTTGTCATAGCGTCCACCCTCTTTATTTGAGTACCAGGGCATATTGAGCACCAAAAGCTTCATCCTCTCCGCCATCCGCTATGACCAACGCCTTATACTCTCCTGCCTTTACCCCCTGAAAGGGTATTTCAAAACGGCATGAACATTCTGGAAAAATCCACCTTTGACCCCCTTCAAAGCGTCCGGCAAGGTTTCCCTGCTCATCGTAAAGCTCCGTCCACACCAGGGGGCGGATAACACGTTCTCCTGTATTCACGATGTCGAGAGCGAGTACGGATTTGCTCCCGTCACTTATAAGCTTTTTATCAGCAAATTCAATATTCCGTATGCCTGTGTTCCCAATATCTGTAATCATTTGTACGGCATACTTAAAAACTGTCATAACGTTAAAAGCCATATTACTGTCGAGTCCTTTTGGTGGTTCCAACATAAATTGATCGAGGGGTTCCACCATAATCATGCTCCAGTAGGTTCCACAAAGGGATGGATCCTGAGGAACCTGAATTACATAGTTAACCATTCCGGTTCCAGAAGGAGGGATAGTAAGCTGGCGAGGGGTTAAAGCCATCCATAACGCATTGGACCGGCTGGTGCTCCCTGGCTGGCCATAGTCATTTCTGCCATCTGCATAGGTGAGATAGTCCGACTGATTGATAGCAACCTGAACAGGCTGTTCTTTATCGTTGTTCCTTATAACAAGCTGTCCCCGGATCTCCTGGCCAGGAGTTACCGCAAATCGATAGGTCAGATCTCCTTCTATGTCCACAGTGCTCGCCAGAACAACTCCAGTTCCCATGACAAAGAAAAAAAATACCATCACGCTTATCGTCAAAAGTGCCCTTCTTATTGTCTGTCTCATCATAGATCCACCACCGTAAAGGCAATATGGGGAGCATAGACTCCCTTGGGTGTTTCTGACGTAATACCTGTAACTTTCAATTGAAGGCATATACGATTTCGATCCCCAACTCCGGTGAAAAGAGTCGTTCCTGCAGGTTCTACTATCTGATACGATGTTCCGCCCCGTACCCAACCTGCACCCATGCCGCCGTCTGTACGGCGAATCCAGATCTGGACCCCCTCTGGCAAAAGGGTGCCTTCTACAAGTTTCGCCTCTACATTCCACTGTGCGTCCTGTCCTCTTGCATTGACTACCGCTAAAGAAATAATGGAGGGGTCGCTTTCCCTCATGCCTCGTCCCCCTGAGGCCGATGCCCCGATAACAAGAGAAGACCAACTTCCCAGGGCAATGAGTTCCATGGCCTCTGAACGATCGCTCAAAGGAGAATAAATAACGAGAAACACAAGAAGAACAGCTCGTGAGATTGCCGTGGTTCCACTCATTTTTAATCTCCTTTCTCAAGGGATAAAAAAGGGCAGCGCCCCCCAGCGCCGCCCTAAAGTACAACCACTATGCGTCCTGAATGAGAAGGGTCAGGATACGGGTTCCCGCTGCTTTCTCTGCATCTGGGCCAGCGCAAAGCTTGAGTCCGCCCTTGCCCCAGTTCCCGCAGACTTTGGAAAGACCTGTTACAAGGTCCACATACTCTGTGGAAAGAATTGTCCAGTGAGGTGTGCCAACAGCGCTCGTTCCATAAGGAGCGTTCAGTTTGGCCCACAGAGAGACGTGATCGGGCATGTTAGCATTGATTTTGCCCACTATTTTCCTCACATCGGTTCCAGTCGCCATGACTGAGTACCAGATGCACTCCTCATCACACCAGCCATATGTGCAGCCGATGTAGGTCTGCATGCAGATCTCTTCCTGTTTAATCTGCAGGCAGTTGATGGGAATAACTTTCCAGTTGATTTTCAAAGTGTCGAAAGGTGTGCACATAACAGGATCGCAATTGACGTTAAAGCCCGCCTCTTCCAGTGTCATGGGGGCCTCTTCGGCAAAAACTGCACCTGCCACAAAGACCACCATGGCGACTACTGCTAGCAGAAGAAATAGTCTTTTCATCTTTCTTTCCCCCTTTTTTTGCAGATAGCCTTATCTCCCATATACCCTTTTACGCTGCCGGAAAGTAAGAACTTATCAGGCAAACCCGCATTACGCGGGCACCTTTACGACCCCCTTCCCAGCGAAAGAGCTGGAGCCGAATAGCTCTTTGTAAAGATTACTCAACTTAATTAAAATAGGATATCGGGATAAAACTGAAAGGGGCTGCGTAATCCCCTTGCTGAAAAAGGCTATGTGCCTGAAAAAGGCATAAGAAGCTTTCCAGAGAAACTAAGTGATTTTCCTGGGGGGATCAGGGATATCACTTAGTCGATAGGTGTCAGTCCGCTCTTGATAGCGTACTTCGTCAGCTCGGCAACGGAATGAAGGTTGATCTTGCGCATTATATTATACTTATGGGTTTCCACTGTTTTGACACTGATATGAAGGGTTTTGGCAATATCTCGATTTGCCTTGCCTTCCGCGATCAGCTGCAAAACTTCCTTTTCTCTATGGCTTAAGGCAGACTCAGAGTCTGTATGTTCCTTTTCATCCCCTGAAAGAAACCCCACATATTCTTCGATTACGCACTTTGAAATGCTGGGACTCAAGTACATTTTCCCCTTTATAATTGAACGGATTGCCTCTGCGAGCTCCTGAAAGGCACATTCTTTCAGCAAAAAACCTGACGCTCCGGCTTTAAGCATTTCAGCGACAAAGCGGCGGTCAGCATGCATTGAAAGGGCCAGGACCTTAATTTCAGGAAGGTCTTTTTTAAGCCGGCTTGTCGCCTCTATCCCATTCAGTTCGGGCATTACCACATCCATAACCAAAACATCAGGACAATGGCATAATGCCAGATCAATAGCCTTTCTGCCCGTATCAGCCTCGGCTATGACCTCCATATCTTCCTGAGTATTTAAGAGCGTTCTCAGACCATCACGAAGAATCTGATGGTCGTCAGCAAGCAGAATCCTGACTTTTTTCATCGATTTCACTAGACCTTTCTTCCTCTCCCTCTACAGGAACAAAAAGGGATATCTTTGTCCCTTCTCCGGGAAGGGTCTGGATCTGCATAAAACCGCCAAGATAGTTCACTCTCTCCCGGATGCTCAATAACCCAAAGTTGCTTGGATCCCGCCCCAGTTCCCTTAACGAGGAAAGGTCAAAGCCCACGCCATTATCCTTGACTTCAAGGGTTATTGTCCAAGGATCGAATCGGGATAATGTAACAACAGCTTCCGTTGTATTCGCATGTTTAATAATATTCATTACAAGTTCCCGCAGAGCCCTGAAAAGAAATATCTTTATATCCATGGGAATTTCATCTGACATTAGAAGATCCTTGAACAGGATACAAAGTCCGTGCTCTTCTTCCATTTTTTCCACCAGCCACTCAACAGCGGCATGAAAGCTTAATTCAAAAAGCATGGGAGGGCTCAGTTCGAAAATAAGGGTTCTCATCTCCTGAATTGAACGGTTGATAAGAGAAAGAACGTCATCGATAGCTCCCTGGTGATCTCGACCTTTTGTTCTCTTTTTCAGCATCTCAAGCTTAATGCGGGAAAGAGCTAGGTTTTGACCCACACTGTCATGAAGATCGGTTGAGATTCGCCGTCTCTCCCGTTCCTCTGCCACATAGAGCTCGGAAGACAAGTATTGCAGCTGGTGCTGGTTAAGACGCAACTCTTCTTGCAGTTTTTTATACGTAGTCAGATCTTTCCATGTGAGGACACAAAACCGGAGACGGGAATCTTCCTCGCGAATGGGCACCGCAGTTATTTCACCCCATATTTCTTCCCCATCTTTTCGAATAAAATGCTTCTCTTTACCTACAATCCCATCGTGCATGGCAACGCGGAGTTCGCCCATATTGATCCAGTAATCACTTCGCCACCAGGGATATGGAGCCGGCCGTCCCACAATTTCTTCTGCCTGAAAACCAAACTGTCTTACAAAGGATTCGTTCACATATTGAATGCGGGTATCCGGCCCAATTACAAACACGGCATTTGGGCTTTTGTCGAGGATGGATGAAGAAAACTTATGGTTTTCCAAAAGCACCTCTTCGTTCTTTCTTCGTTCTGAATCGTCACGAGCTATAGAGAGAATATACGGCTTACCCTGAAAAGAAAAAAGGTGGGAATGAATTTCTACAGGAACAATATCACCACCGCGCTTTTTCAATAAAGTTTGAAAGGTATGGTGTCCCTTCCTAAAGATATCTATGACAACAGAAGGCATTTCTTCTCTCTGTATCTGGGCATCAATACTGATGGGGGACATAGCAAGAAGATCCTCACGCTTCACGCCGAGCATACGGCAGGCTCCTTCATTCACTTCAATGAAGGGGCCCGGGCATCCATCCTCGTCGACCTCATGAAGAAAAACGCCATCTGCCATATTATCGAAAAGCGCCGACATTGTAGCCACACGTTCGGTTAAATTCTTTTCTCTCTCCCATCGGGCCGTTATATCCACACCAAGACAGACCACCCCGGCAAGATGATTTTCCAACATGGGGGTCATATTGCTGCACACCCATAGGATCGTATGAAACCGACTATCCTTCCCCTGAATCTTCGTTTCGACAGTTACCGAAGCTCCCTTCACCAAGGCTATCATTCGCAAAGAGGAAAGCATCCGCTGGCGATATTCGCTATCCGGATAGAGAAGTGACAGCCATTTTCTGGAGCCTAAAAGAGAATCCGAGCTGTAACCGCTGATTCGTTCTGCAGTGCTATTCCAAAAACGGAGACATCCATCTTCATCGATAAGCGATAAAAGAAGATCGGGATGATCGAGACTGGCATTGAACCATATGGAAAAGTCCTGAAACATACTGTCATCTTTTCGCTCCAGAAAACTTAATCCATCTTCAAAGGGAAGGGAAATCTGTCTGCAACTTCTTGCATATTCTCTTTCTTCCCATTTGTTTTCTTTCATCTTTTCCCTCTCTTCACAAAAAAAACGTTACCTGCCTCACGTCTTTCTTTAACCGTCAATGCACTCTTAATTGTATAAAAAGGGAAAATTCTGCTAATTTTAGAAGACCTCTCATTCGGTGGCTGCTTCATGGTGCGAAGAAAAGAACAGATGGTTTATTAAACAGGGATGACTAAAAATTAAAATTTAGAAATATGTTAGAATGTTCTTATAATATATCAACCTTCATTTTTTTTCAATCTTAAGAGTCTGGGTTTATTCATTGACAAAGAATGACCTAGGTTTTTTTATGCTGTTTACACAGATCTTTTTATGAAAAAACATGATTAAGGAGAGAACCCTTGATGTTAAGAGAGCGCATTACAGCAAAAATCAACGAATTGTCTCCGGGACACCGAAAAGTAGCGCGCTTTATTCTTGAAAAACCGCGGGAAGCGGCTTTTTTAACAGCCTCTCAGCTCGGAGCCCATGTGGGAGTCAGCGAAGCCACTGTGATACGTTTCGCCTACACGCTGGGACTCTCAGGGTATCAGGAACTCCACCAATCCATAAGCCACATGCTGATAGATGACCTCTCAACCCTTGCCCGTCTAGAAAAATATCGGTCATCAGGAAAAAAGGGAATCTTTGGCACGGCTATGGATAAAGATATTAACGCCATGAAAATGGCTCAATTCCGTCTCGATGAAAAAGTGCTTCTCGATCTGGCAAAGACTTTTGTTGAAGCCCCCGCCGTCTATATTGCCGGTTATCGCAGCTCTTATACTCTTGCCTATTACCTTTCCTTCTATCTATCATGGCTTTTGCCGGCAGTGAAGCTCATGCCCCTGGACTCTCCCTATGAATTGCTCGTAAATGCCCCTAGAGAAAGCGTAGTTGTAGGGATAAGCTTTCCAAGATACTCTACGTGGACAGTAGATGTGCTCCGTCGAGCCCAAGAACATAATTTAAAAACCGTTGCCATTACCGACGAACACACAAGTCCTTTGGCAAATCATGCCCTCCACATACTTGCTGTTCCTTATTCCCCCATTTCTTTTATCGATTCTTTTGCGGCCCCTATGAGTGTTTTGAACTGCATCATTCTCAGCATCTCTCAGCAGCTTGGTGACCAGGTAACTTCCCTTTTTGAGACTTTTGAGCAGTACTGGAAAGAACAAAATCTATACGAGCCGCCCATGCTCTGATTAAGGAGGGATCTTGACAAAAAAACAACAAATACGTTTTAAGGGATAGATGAAGAAGAGAGAGGAACTTTTAAAAAGAGTAATTTTTCATGTGAAGAGAAGAGAGAAGGAGGGGAACCCAATGGAAGGCCGTTTTGGCGCCATTTTGCGAGTAGACCTGTCTTCTCGTAAAATGACAAAAGAAGCTTTGGACGAAAGGCTCCTTCGTAATTATATCGGAGGCCGCGGCTATGCCTCCAAAGTCCTTTACGATGAAAATCCTCCCAATGTTGATCCACTGAGCCCAGAAAACCGCCTCATCATCGCAACCGGACCTTTAACGGGACGAGCAGCACCTGCTGCAGGCCGATATATGGTTGTTACCAAAAGCCCCCTCACCGGCTATATTGCATCAAGCAATTCCGGGGGATTCTGGGGAGCCGAGCTGGCTAAAACCGGCTGGTTCATGCTTATTATTGAAGGAAAAGCTGATCGTCCAGTCTACATTAACATCCGCGATGATCAGGTGGAGATTCGGGATGGAAGCCACCTTTGGGGACAAAACACCTACATCGCCACCGATCAAATCCTCGAGGACATTCAAGACCCAAAGGCCAGGGTCCTCTGCATCGGTCCGGCAGGAGAGCATCTTTCCCCCATTGCGTCCATAATGAACGAAAAGAACAGAGCCGCTGGGCGAAGCGGAGTAGGCGCAGTTATGGGATCAAAAAACCTTAAAGCCATCGCCGTGCGAGGAACATCCCGACCCTATGTCGCCAACTCTGAAGAATTCTCTGCTGTGTTAAAAGAAAGAGCAGCCAAACTCAAGGCTCATCCTGTCACAAGTCAAGGATTGCCGGCCTATGGAACAGCCATATTGGTGAATATCATCAACCAGACCGGGGCCTACCCTTACCGCAACTGGCAAGGAGCCTATATGGAGGACGCTGATAAACAATCTGGAGAAACTCTTGCAGCAAAATATCTAACAGACAATTACCACTGCTTTGGTTGTCCTATTGGCTGTGGACGTATTACAAAGGTTAACGATATAGCCGGAGAAGGGCCAGAGTACGAAAGTATCTTCGCCCTTGGCGCATGCTGCGGCATCGCGCCTATCGAACCCATAATAATGGCCAACTATACTTGCAATGAATACGGACTTGACACCATAAGCACAGGCGTCACCATAGCAGCTGCCATGGAGCTATATGAAAAAGGATACATCAAAAAGGAGGAGCTTGAAAGCGGTCCCGATCTCACCTTTGGCAATACAGAAGCCCTCGTGTATTGGATAGAGAAAATGGGAAAAGGGGAGGGGCTTGGCAAAAAACTTGCCCTTGGCTCCTGGCGTCTCTGTGACATGTACGGACATCCCGAACTGTCCATGACAGTAAAAAAGCAGGAAATGCCAGCCTATGATGCCAGAGCTATCCAGGGAATCGGGCTGACTTATGCCGTAAGCAACCGTGGAGCTTGCCACGTACGAGGGTACCTCATCTCCCCAGAAATTCTCGGATCACCCGAAAAACTAGACCCTGACGATATTTCGAAAAAACCCTTGTGGGGAAAAATCTTTCACGATCTCACCGCTGCCATCGATTCTTCGGGAATGTGCCTCTTTACATCCTTTGCTCTTGATGCCGCAGATTACGCCGCTTTTTTGAAAGCAGGGACAGGGTTTGACTATTCTGCGGACGAAATCATGACGTGCGGAGACCGAATATGGAACCTCGAGCGCCTTTTCAATTTAAGAGAAGGGCTTGATCCCAAGACTGAAGACACTCTTCCGCCGCGACTTTTGAAAGAACCTATCCCCGAAGGGCCAGGAAAGGGGAAGTTAAGCAGAGTTCCGGAAATGCTTCCTGAATATTATCAGCTGCGGGGCTGGGATGAAAAGGGAGTTCCTTCCCAGGAGACCCTGGAGCGTCTTGGGCTCCTGTAACATTTAACGAAAAAGAATCCCACGCAAAAAGGCCGTTCTCGAAAAAGATCGGCCTTTTCTCTCTTTTTGTTTTGTATATTGACAAGTCGCAATTCTTAAATTACTCTTTTGGTATACCAACTATAGGATGTGGTATACCAAATGGAGAAAAAAAATCTCGCTTCACAAGCCTATGATCGCATTAAAAAAGGGATTCTTTCTCTGGAATTCCCACCTGGATCCTTGCTTCAGGAAAGGGCCCTTGCTGAAGAGTTAGGAGTAAGCAGAACTCCTGTGAGAGAAGCCGTGCACCGCTTATCTCAGGAGGGATGGATTACTGTAAATTCCAGGAAAAATATTGAAGTTCGCTCTGTTTCTCCCGTGGAAATACGAGAGGTCTTTCAGGCCCGTTGGCTTCTAGAGCGGGATGCTCTTGATCTTATCTTTTCCGGTGATCTTTTTCGACAAACAGGACGGCATATGACCAATATGCTCTCATTCATGAAAGAGTCACAGAATAATTTGCACGACTTTATTCTGGCAGACCAATCCTTCCATGCCATTTTCTTTCAAATTTTAAGAAATTCCAGGCTCCAGAGGTTCTGGAACAGTGTTAGCGAGGAAATGATCTGGCTTGGCATGCTCGCCATGAACGAGAAAAGATACGAAGCTGTATTGGGAGAACATGGGCGAGTTGTAGAAGCCCTTATTGCAAGAAGAAAAAGAGACGCTAAAGATGCCCTTCAGGATCATCTTGAAATCACTGAAGATGTACTGATTAAAAAAATTGAGACCATTACTTCATGATATGGAAGGAGGAATGGAAATACATGCTGATGGATGTGTCTGTATTAAGGGAAAACGGGGTATGCGAAAAAAAGACCCTGAAATGGGATGCCTGTGTCGCTGCGGGCTACACTGGGAGAGATCAAGCAAGTGTCCTTGCTCACGTTGAGGAACTTCGAAAGATAGGAGTGCCCGCACCTGATAAAGTTCCCTCAATGTACTGGGTGGAGCCAGAACGGGTTTCTTCGTCGAATACTCTGTGGGTGGTGGGAGATTTCACTTCCGGAGAAGTAGAAGTGTTCCTGGCGCGGACCGAAGAAGGAGAGCTCTGCGTCACAGTGGCAAGCGATCATACAGATAGGGCCCTTGAAACAGTATCGGTGGCAAAAGCCAAACAAATATGTTCGAAGATTGTGGGAGCCGCTTTCTGGCGGATGGACGAAATTCGTGGACACTGGGACAGCATTGAACTCCGGTGCTGGGCAGACGGAAAACTTTATCAGGAAGGAACCCTTGGGAAAATGCTACAGCCAGAAAAGCTCTTTGAACTGGCTCAAGAGGATTCACCATGCTCTTCCTGCAGGATTGCCCTCTTTAGCGGTACCCTTCCTACCCTCGGAGAGGGGCTTATTTATGGCGAAAAATACGTTCTCTCTCTTAAAGACCCCCTTCTGAACAGGGAGATTCGTCATGAATACTCTGTCCGTATTCTGCCTGACCGCAACTAAGGAGGTATGGAATGAAGCTTAGAGTAGGAGTACTGCAGCTTGACATCGCCCTCGGCGATGAGAAGAAAAACCGTGAGAATATCGAAAGATGGATGTCCCAGACCTACGTTCCTTCAGATGTGCCAACGGCCATCGTGGTTCCTGAACTCTGGAATACAGGGTACGCCTTGGAACGAGCCACTGAACTGGCAGATACTGAAGGGAAAAGAACTGCTGCCTTTCTCGGCAACCTGGCCAAGAAATATGGCGTTTGGTTTGTGGGCGGGTCAGTTCTTGTTTCCACTGAAGAGGGGCATACCAATCGGGCGCAGGCTATCAACCCTCAGGGGGAACTTGTGGCCTGGTATGACAAGGTCCACCTCTTCCGACTCATGGATGAGGATAAATACCTCCTCAGTGGCAAAAAAGACTGCCTTTTCGATCTGGAGGGGATAAAGGCCGGATGCGTCATCTGCTATGACATCCGCTTTTGCGAATGGCTCCGTACCTATGCATTGAGAGGAACGGAGGTTCTTTTCGTAAGTGCAGAATGGCCGAGCTCAAGGGTAGACCACTGGAAGACCCTTCTTCGCGCCAGAGCCATCGAGAATCAGATGTACGTGGTAGCATGCAACCGATGCGGAACTACGGGAAATACCCATTTTGCCGGAGGATCAATGGTCATCGGCCCTAAAGGGGAGATTCTCTTTGAAGGCAGTGAAGGGGAAGAGGCCGGGTTCGTCACCCTCAACCTGAAAGCGGTTTCAGAAATTCGGAAATTCATAACAGTTTTCAATGACAGGGTTCCTGAGATCTATGATACACAAACTAAATAGGAGGGAAAGGACAATGAAGAGAAGGGGATTTTTTTTGGCGCTAGTCGTAATGGCGGCGATACTCTGGTCAGGTGCGGTATTTGCAAACACAGTTGAATTCAAGTTCGCTCATTCGGGAAGCCTAGAGCACCAGTATCAGATTGGCGCAGAGCACTTCAAGAAGGTAGTTGAGGAAAAATCTGGAGGAGAACTGAAGGTAAACATCTTCCCCCAGGCCCAGCTTGGCGGGGAACGGGATCTTGCTGAGGGTGTCCGCATGGGGACAATCGAAATGAGTTCGGTAGCAGCCAGCAACCTGGCAGGGTTTGTTCCGGAGCTTCAGGTTTTCGGCGTTCCCTTCCTTTTTCAGACCCGTGAGCAGGTCTACTCAGTGCTCGACGGAACTGTTGGCAAAGACCTCGCCGACATCATGCTTGCAAAGGGGTTCAAGAACCTCTCCATCTGGGAAGTGGGCTTCCGGAATATAACGAACAACGTCCGCCCGGTGAAAACACCTGAAGATATGAAGGGGCTAAAAATCCGGGTGCAGGAATCAAAGATCTGGATCGAGTTCATGAAACGCCTTGGCGCAATTGCCACACCGATTCCCTTTGGCGAACTATACACCGCATTGCAGCAAAAAGTTGTGGACGGCCAGGAGAACCCTGTAGCTACAATCTATTCCATGAAATTCTACGAAGTCCAGAAATATCTTTCCCTGACCGGCCACACCTATGAGCCGGCCATTGTGATAGCAAATCCGAAATGGTTCAACGGTCTCGACCCGAAACATCAGGCAATATTGGTGGAAGCAGCGGCCGAAGCAGCAGCCTACCAACGGGCGACCCTCGCCGAGATGGATAAGGAACGTTTCGAGATCATAAAGAAGGCCGGAGTTCAGGTGGAGGAGAATCCTGATAAGGAAGCTTTCGCAAAAGCGACAGAAGATCTTTATAAAGTTCTCGCTGATGTGGTACCCGAAGCTCTTGTTCAAAAGATCAAGGACGAAGCAGCGAAGGTAAAATAATGTCTCTCTGCTCTGGGGGATTTCTCCCCCAGAGTTTTTTCTTAGAGAAATCGAGGAGTGATCCCTTTGAGAAAAATTGAAAACATTTTTTCTGTCCTCACAGGAATTAGTCTCGCAGTGGTCTTCATTGTAACCTTTGGACAGGTAATCCAACGCTACGTCTTCCAGCTTCCCATGCCTTGGGCAACAGACGTGATTCGTATCTTCTTTGTCTATTCCATTTTCTTAGGCATGGGTGTAGGGGTTTTTAAGAAGGCCCACTTGAATATCGACGTCCTTGTACAGGTATTTCCTTCATGGGCCAAACCCTGGTTCGACCTTCTTTCAAATGTTGTAGTGTCCATCTTCCTGAGTTTTGTCCTCTACTTCAGCATCCCTTTCATTAAAGCAAATGCTGACCAGGTGACGCCATATCTTCTCTTTCCCATGAGTTATATTTATATGATCATTCCTATTGCCGTTTCCTTTATGGTTCTGTTTCTCTTTTTAGATACAGCAAAACTGCTTGTCACTCTTTTCGGAAGAGACAAATTTACTAATTCGGGGAGCAGGTGAGATATATATGCTTTGGATAGCTGCTCTTTTCGGAATTTTTCTCTTAGGGATACCTATCTCCTTTTCCTTAGGTATAACGACCCTCATAGGACTAGCAGGAGCGGGACTTCCCATGGAGGTTCTCGTTCAGAGAATGTTCACTGGGGTAGATAACTTTGCTTTTGTTGCTATTCCTCTTTTTATCCTTGCAGGAAATCTTATGGCTGTGGGAGGGATATCGAAACGTATTACCACTTTTTCGGAAGCACTTGTTGGGCACTGGCCAGGCGGCCTTGGAATGGTTGCCATTGTCGCATCTATGATATTCGCTGCCGTTACAGGCTCTGCCATCGCCGCCACAGCAGCCATAGGCGCTCTTTTAATCTCCGAAATGATCTCCAAGGGGTATTCTAAAGCATATGCAGCCTCACTGGTGGCAACCGCAGGATCCATTGGGCCTATCATTCCTCCCAGCATTCCCCTTGTGGTCTACGGGGTCATCGTTGGCAGCTCTATTGCGAAGCTGTTCATGGGAGGGATAATACCCGGAATCCTCATGGGGGTGTTCCTCATGATCGCAAACTGGATGATCAGTAAGCGACGTGGCTATGTTGGGCGGGAAACAAAATCAAGCGCTGCCGAACTCCGAAAAGGGCTTAAAGACGCTATTCTTGCCCTCCTCATGCCGGTTATCATCATCGGAGGAATCGTGGGAGGAATTTTCACTCCCACTGAATCGGCATCCATTGCAGTAGCATACTCCCTATTCCTCGGCACCATAGTCTACAGGGAGCTTTCATGGAAAGATATCACCAGGGCATTCATTGAAGCGGCTGTTACCACCGGCATCATCCTTACGGTCCTCATGACTGCAAGCCTTTTTATTTGGTTCATGACTGTAAAAATGATTCCTCAATCCATCACCCAGAGTCTTCTTCAGGTGGTTACTTCAAAATGGGGAGCCCTTATGGTAATGAACATCATCCTTCTCATCGCTGGAACTTTTATCGACACCACGAGCGCTCTCACCATCTTTGTACCCCTCTTCCTGCCTCTGGTGAAGACCTTCGGGATAGACCTTATCCATTTTGGCGTAATGGTGGCAGTGAACCTCACAATAGGCATGTGCACCCCCCCTCTGGGCGTGTGTCTTTTCGTATCTTGCGAAATTGCCGGAACGACTCTCCGGGAAATGTTCAAGGATCTCATCCTCATGCTCGTTCCGCTACTAATTTTGCTGCTCCTTATAACCTACGTCCCGGGAATTGTAACCTGGCTTCCAAATTTCCTCGGACTTTAGAACTAGAAAATAGCAACAGAGGGGGCTTCTCACAGCCCCCTCCTCGATATCTTGATATTTCCCATGTTGCTAACATGACTTTACGCCATTTAAACGCAGTCCCAGCAAGTTTCACAAAAATTCTTCAGACCGAACATCACTTCGTGGGTTTTCCCAAGTGCCTGCTTAAAAAAGTTTCCATAGCCCGGTAAAAATCGAAGCGGTTCTCTTCATTTGCGAAACCATGTCCCTCGTTATTTTTAACCATATATTCTACATCTATATTGCGCTTACGCAACGCTTCCACAATCTGATCTGACTCAGCCTTTTTGACCCGCGGGTCATTTGCTCCCTGGGCAACAAAAAGAGGCGCCCGTATTTTATCCGCGTGAAACACAGGAGAAACTGAGCGAAGTAAATCCTTGTCTTTTTCGGGATCGCCAATCTGTTCATACATCATTTGCCGCCCCAGTTCCCAGTATGGCGGCAACGTCTCGAGGAGAGTAAAAAGGTTTGATGGCCCTACAAAGTCAACGCCACAAGCGTAGATATCTGGTGTAAAGGCCAGTCCAGCTAAAACAGCATAACCGCCATAGGAAGCGCCGTAAATACCAACTCTCTCTGCATCGGCTATACCCTCTTTTATGAGCCAACTCACCCCATCGGTAATGTCATTTTGCATGTTACGTCCCCATTGCCGAAAACCAGCAACCCAGAAACTTTTGCCATACCCTGTGGATCCTCTGAAATTCATCTCCAGAACCGCGTACCCTCTGTTGGCAAGAAATTGAACTTCAGGGCTGAAGCCCCAAACATCCCGGGCCCACGGACCTCCATGGGGATGAACAACCACTGGCAGATTTTTCGGCTCTACTCCTACAGGAAGGGTAAGATAGCCGTGAATGGCCAGCCCATCACGGGATGTGTACGCAATAGACCTCATCGGCGCCATTTCTTCTTCTTTTAACCACGGGCTTAAATCAGCAAGTTTTTCGAAATCCCCTGTGTTACGATCATAAAAATAATAGCTGCCAAGGGTTCGATCACTGCCCGCATATACAAGCATTCTATTTTCATCGCGACTCATGCTCGCTATCCCAACTTCATACCCGGGAAGCTTCTCTTCAAGCGTTGCTTGCAATTGTTCTCTTTCTTCATCAAAAAAAGCGTAATGCCCCTTATCTGTGACAAAGCGAACTCCCGTAATAACCTGGCGTTTTTTAGATCGAAGAAGCCTGTAAACATCAACTTCTGGATGCTCGTAAACCAAATCAAGGAAGGCTCCTGTTTCGGGATCATAACGATAAATAGCGCTCTTGTCCCGATGGAGGTTAGAGGCTACATAAAGATAGCGGTTATCGAAGGTAAAGAAGAGGGGGCTCACCGAATCCTTAAAATTAGTCGTTATAACTGTGCGGAAAGGTTCATCCTCAGTTTTTCTGTATAAAAGACTTGTCTGAACGCCATCGCTTCTTACTGCCGCCCGAAGCTTCCCCTCATTGTCTGTCAGCCATCCGGCAATATCCCCAGGGTTTTCAGCAACAAGGCCCATTTCCCCTGTGGTAACATTGATTCGATACACATCGAAAAGACGAGAATCCCGCCGATTCATGGCAATGATCATTTCGTTCTCCACATCTTCCAGATCATCGACAATTGAAACCCGCACGTTAGGAAAGGGCGTAAGTTCCTTTTTATTCTTGCCGGTAATATCTACGTAAAAGAGGTGATAATTTTCATCCCCGCCAGCGTCCTGAACATATATTATGCGATCATTTCCCTTCCAGAAGTACCCGGCTACATTTCGGGCCGTGGCTTCTGTGAGGCGCAAAGGCTCATCATGAGATCCAATTTTTTGCACATAGACATTCATGCGCCGTTGCCACGGTTGCATATACGCTAAATATCCTCCATTGGGGGAAAGGGAAAAAGAAACCTTTTCAGGATTTCTAAAGAAATCTTCAAGAGGAATTTGGCGGGGGAGAGCCCATAGGCTTCCAGCATTCCACATCAAAATGACAACGGCAATTCCCGTCACAAGAACAGCAAGAAATATATGCTTCCACATACCAATCTCTCCTTCAAAGAATGTATCCTTCATTATGTAAAAGTCAGTTTATCATGAAAAACACTTTGCCTAATCCGATAAAATGCTGAAAGTGCTTTTTACCTATTGATTCAAGACTGAATTTACAGAATACTATAATAAGGCTTAGAGAAAAGGAGGTATGGTTATGGATCTAGGTATTAAGAACAGAGTTGCCCTCATTATGGCGTCAAGCAGCGGCCTGGGGAAGTCTATAGCTCGACGATTCCTTATGGAAGGCGCAACAGTCATGTTGGCCAGCCGCAACGAAGAAATGCTTAACCGCGCAGTTCAGGAACTTACCGATGACACTAGCGTAACTCCCTATTACACAGTATGTGACATAACCAAAGGAGAGCAGATTAAAAATCTGGTACGTTCAACGACAGAAAAGCTCGGTCCCATTTCTATTCTTGTAAATAACGCGGGGGGGCCTCCTGCAGGAACCTTTGACACCTTTGACGATGAAGCGTGGCAAAAAGCCTTCGAACTCAACCTTCTCAGCTACGTTAGAACCACCCGGGAGGTACTTCCTTTTATGAAGGTTCAAAAGTGGGGACGGATCGTGAATTCCACGTCTTCTTCCGTTAAGCAGGTAATAGAAAACCTTATTCTATCAAACACTCTGAGACTCGGTGTTATCGGCCTCACAAAAACTCTTTCCCAGGAGCTTGCCCCTTATAATATTCTGATCAACGCCATTGGGCCCGGGCGATTCGATACCCAGCGAATACGCCAGCTCGATCAGGCTTTAGCTGTCAAACGAGGGGTTTCCGCAGATGAAATAAGCCGTGAAGCCATGAATCAAATACCTCTCGGCCGATATGGCCACCCAGACGAATATGCCCGGCTTGCCGTTTTCCTTTGTTCAGAGGCAAACAGTTACATCACGGGGCAAACCATACTTGCCGACGGAGGAATGGTAAAAGCAGTTCTTTAAAACCCCAAAGATAAGGCGGAGGGGGCGCTTAGCGCTTCCTCCGCCTTATCTTCAAAACTATAGATGGCAACTCTATTTCTCTTCCTTATTTTTTTCAAAAAGGGACACTACCTCTTTTAACTGCTGGCGGATGGGAAGATTCTGAGGGCAAACCTCTTCGCAGGCTCCACACTCAACACATAGGCTCGCCCTTTCATAGTCTTTTACAAACACAAAATAGGTATCTTTGGCCATCTTCTCATCATCAAACATAAAGGCCATGTTATAGCGGTTGAAGCATTCTGGGATATTCACTCCCTGAGGGCAGGGCATACAGTAACGGCAGTTCGTGCAATCCACCTTCATCCGCCTTTTATACTCTTCCTTAACCCTTGCCACAACATCAAGATCGTGATCTGACAAGGCACCGGGGATACCCTTCGCAGCTGCCACGATATTTTCTTTCACCTGGTTTATAGAATTCATGCCACTCAGGACCACCGACACCTCCGGATGGTTCCAGACCCACCGCAATCCCCAGGCAGCAGGGCTCATTTCCTCCCTTGCTTCCTTCCAGATGCCCTGAATGGTATCTGGCACATTTACGGCCAGCTTTCCACCCCTTAAAGGTTCCATAATAACCACGCCAAGGCCCCGGGATGCCGCTTCTTTTAATCCTCTGGTCCCTGCCTGATAGTTTTCATCAAGATAGTTGTACTGGATCTGGCAAAAATCCCAATGCCAGGCATTGAGAATTTCTTCAAAAAGCTCATACTCTCCATGGAAGGAAAAACCTCCGTAGCGAATGCGCCCGTCTGCTTTCGCCCGTTCAAGAAAAGAGAAGACGTCATGTTGCACCATATTGTCCCAACGCTGTCTGTTGAGGGAATGGACCAGATAAAAATCAATGGTATCTGTCTTTAAACGCCGCAGCTGCTCATTTAAATAAAAATCCATGTCTTCATGTTTTTCGACGAGCCACGATGGCAGCTTCGTGGCAAGGTTAACCTTTTCTCTATAACCATTCTGCAGCGCTCTTCCCACAAAAGGTTCGCTCATTTCGTTATGGTAAGACCAGGCCGTATCTACATAGTTCACACCGTTGTCAATGGCATAACACAGAATTTCGGTGGCTTCTGCTTCATTAATATTCCCCTCTGGTGTTACAGGAAATCGCATACATCCAAAGCCGAGAATAGAAAGTTCTTCTGTCATTCCAGGCATACGTCTATACTGCATCTCCTTTCCCCCTTTCAGTCATTTCTGTCTAGTATAGCAAAATCTTCTTCGGTTGACTTTTCATTTGCATTAGGGTAAATTTTAATAACATATTATGGGACAACCTGTCCCGCTAAGAAAGGAGAGTATGAATGGCACCTTCTTCCCGTCATGATGTCATCTCTCGCATTGTTCGCATTATGGAAACTCTTAGCAGGGCTGATGACCTGCTGAGCATCAGGGATATAGAAGAACGTACTGGCATTCCACGCACCACTGTTCACCGTTTTCTTCGCTCTCTGAAACAGGAAGACTGGGTCTACCAAGATCCAATCACTGAAAATTTTCGTACAGGCATCCGCTTTTTCCTCTCGTTTGACCGGCACGCCTTTTATCATGAACTCATTCAACGCTGCGACCCTTATATGAAAGAGCTTTCGGCAAAGACCGGCAAAACCGTTCTTCTTTCTGTTCTCAATGGAACGGAAGGGAGATGCATCCACTCTGTAGAACCGGCAACGGCATTAAAATTCGTTGCCCATAAGGGAATGGCTATCCCTCTTCATGCCGGAGCCACTGGAAAAATTCTTCTCGCCTTCGCTAAGCCTGAAAATCAGCAAACAGTTTTTTCCCAAGAACTTGTGCCATTCACTTCAAAAACAACAACTGACCCTGAAGAGCTCAAAGATCAGATCGAAATCATCAAAAAACAAAAATATGCCTTTAGCCAGGAAGAATGGATGATCCATGCGGGCGACCTGAGTATCCCCATATTTGATCGGAACGGACAGTTTGTCTGCCAGCTGGGAATCGCTGGCCTTTCTTCCAGCTTTGACGGGCACGTGGAAGAGCTTCTTACCCTTTTGAGGGAAGGTGGAGCACAGATATCATCCCAACTCTAAGAAACGGGGGGATTTAACTATGACACAACTCATAGAGTATGTTTTAAATTTAAGCGAGGGGAGCCGCCAACATGTAATGGATGCCATCTTACAAGAGGTCAGAAACCATGAACGTTACCCCAACATGGCAGAGGAGGAGCAAAAATGATCACTTCCCTTTTTCGAAATGCGGCTATTTATACCCCGGCATCAAGCCAGACTCCACTGTCAGGAGATAGCCAGGGGAAGGTTGACTCTATAGCTCGGGGAGCCCTTTTATGCCGTAACGGCCTCATTGAAAAAATAGGGGAGGAGCATGCCGTAATAAAAGACCTCTCTCTTTACGATGTGGACATAGAGATCGATTGCGAAGGATGTTGCCTTATCCCAGGCTTTGTCGACCCTCACACTCACATCTGTTTCGCCGCCAGACGGGAAAGGGAGTTCTCTCAGCGTATTGCCGGCACTCCATATCTCGACATCCTTAGGGCTGGAGGTGGAATTCTTTCTTCTGTCCGAGCTGTCAAGGAGGCAAGTGAAGAAGAACTTTTTCAGACAACCCTTGAAAACGTGCTTTCTGCCCTGTCTTTCGGCACAACCACAATAGAAATAAAAAGCGGCTATGGTCTCGACACTGAAACAGAACTGAAAATGCTTCGGGTCATTGATCGCATCAGACGTGAAACTCCCCTTGACGTGGCCATTACCTTTATGGGAGCCCATGCTGTTCCCCATGAATACAAAGAAGACCCTGACACCTTTGTCAGCATTCTCACCGATGAAATGATTCCCGCCGTAGCAAAACAGGGAATTGCCAGGTTTTGCGACGTATTCTGCGAAGAGGGTGTTTTCACCCTTCAACAGAGCCGAAAGATTCTGCAATCGGCACAAAAACACGGCCTTAAACCGCGAATTCATGCAGATGAGGTTTATGATACGGGGGGAGCGGGCTTAGCTGCCGAACTTCAGACAGTTTCTGCGGAGCACCTGCTCGCCGCTTCAGAAAGAAATCTGAAAGCCATGGCAGAAGCAAAAGTTATAGCCAACCTTCTGCCTGCCACTGCCTACAGTCTTCGCAAACCTTATGCCCCAGCCAGGAGAATGATAGAGCTTAATGTTCCTGTGGCTCTGGCTACAGACTGCAATCCCGGATCGTGCTTTACGGAATCCATGCCCTTTGTCTTCGGCCTTGCCGTTATGAATATGAATATGACAGTACAAGAGGCCCTTGTGGCATCAACAATAAATGCCGCGTGGGCCCTTGAGATGCAACATTCCGTAGGCAGCCTTGAAGTGGGAAAACAAGCTGATTTCCTGCTTTTAGACGGAGATTCCCCGGCTATCCTTGCCTACCACGCCGGAGTATCGCCTGTTGTTTCAGTGTATAAAAAAGGTGTTTTGGTCGCCTAAAAGTTTCTTTCTGCCAAGAGGAGGGATTTTATATGGAATCCACAAATAATCTGGTCGCTCAGGCCATGACAATCAAGATGGAATCTGAACTTCCAGACTACCCGAAGTTCAGGGAAGATATTCGAAGAGCCCCCGATAGGGGCTGGACCCTTACAAAAAAAGAAACGGAGCTCGCATTGAAAAACGCGCTCCGCTACATTCCAGAGAAACTCCATGAAAAAGTTGCCCCTGAATTCATGGAAGAGCTCAAGACACGGGGACGAATCTATGGATACCGCTTCAGACCGGAAGGACGCATCTACGGCAAACCACTTGATGAATACAAGGGGAAGTGCCTTGCGGGCAAAGCCTTTCAGGTTATGATCGACAACAATCTGGATTTCGATGTTGCCCTCTATCCCTACGAGCTTGTCACCTATGGTGAAACAGGACAAGTCTGCCAAAACTGGATGCAATACTGTCTTCTAAAAAAATATCTTGAAGAACTCACAGAAAATCAGACCCTCGTTGTGGCATCCGGCCACCCCATGGGGCTCTTTAAATCAAAACCGGACGCGCCAAGGGTCATTCTCACAAACGGCCTTCTCGTAGGAATCTTCGATAACCAGGAAGAGTGGCATCGCCTCATGCAGCTTGGGGTCACCAACTACGGACAAATGACCGCCGGGGGTTGGATGTATATTGGCCCTCAAGGCATTGTCCACGGCACCTTCAACACCATTATCAACGCCGGACGCCTCCATCTCGGCCTTGGAAACAACGATGACCTCGCGGGACATCTCTTCGTTTCTTCAGGCCTTGGAGGAATGAGCGGCGCTCAGCCCAAAGCGGTAGAAATAGCCAGAGGGGTTGGCATTGTCGCGGAAGTGGACGCCTCTCGCATCCAGACACGATACGACCAGGGCTGGGTATCGAGGATCACAGATGACGCAAAGGAAGCTTTCTCCCTGGCCAAAGAACACATGGGCAAGAAGGAAACTCTCTCTATCGCCTACCACGGAAATATCGTCGATTTGCTGGAATATGCCGTACAAAACAATATCCATATTGAACTTCTTTCAGACCAGACATCATGCCATGCCCCCTATGACGGAGGTTACTGCCCCCAAGGATTGACCTTTGCCGAGAGGACTGAAATGCTTCACTCAGATTCTGTCAGATTCAAGGCTCTTGTGGATAAAAGCCTCAAAAAACATTTTCAACTGATCAAGGCCCTTGTTGAAAGAGGAACGTACTTCTTCGATTACGGCAACTCTTTTATGAGGGCCGTCTTTGATGCTGGCGTGAAAGAGATATGTAAGAACGGGCAGGACACCAGAGAAGGCTTCATCTTCCCATCCTATGTGGAAGATATTATGGGCCCCTTGCTCTTCGATTACGGATACGGTCCATTTCGCTGGGTCTGCCTAAGCGGAAAGCCTGAAGATCTTTCAAAGACCGACCATGCCGCTATGGCCTGCATCGATCCCCATCGCCGCCCTCAGGATCGCGACAATTATATCTGGATCCAAGACGCTGAAAAAAACAGACTCGTCGTCGGTACCCAGGCCCGGATCCTTTATCAGGACGCTGAAGGCCGGAGGAACATTGCCCTTGCCTTTAACAAAATGGTACGGGAAGGAAAAATCGGCCCCGTCATGATTGGCCGTGACCACCACGACGTTTCAGGAACAGATTCCCCTTACAGAGAAACATCCAACATTAAAGACGGCAGTAATATCTGTGCGGATATGGCCTCTCATTGCTTCGCGGGAAACGCCGCCCGGGGGATGTCTCTTGTTGCCCTGCACAATGGCGGGGGAGTAGGCATCGGCAAAGTTATAAACAGCGGCTTTGGATTGGTCCTCGATGGTTCAACAGAAATTGATGACATCATCAGGTCAGCCATGATGTGGGATGTTCTCGGCGGCGTCGCCCGCAGAGCCTGGAGTCGCTGCGGTCACGCCATAGAAGTTGCTATGGATATAAACACAAAATACGCTGAAGACTATCATCTCACCCTTCCATTCATTCCTGACAACGCACTTATTGAGAAAACCGTGGAGGGAGCCTGGGAAAAGAGATAAAAACTATAGGGACTAACTTTTAATGGAGTGGAGCATTTCTCACAAAGAACGCTCCACTCTTTACATCTACTGATCTTTCTCTCAAATTTGATTTAAACATGCGATTGAGTGCAAAAGTAAAAGGATCTTCTTCAAAAAATGAATGGAGATCCCCCTATGTTTTTCTGTCGCCATGGACTTAATCCCCAACCTTTTTATAATGGCCTAGGCTAGGGGGATACGTATTTGCCCTGGCTATGAACTACGCCCCTGCATCAGTAGCAACCCCTATCACCGCATCAAGTCCCTTTTTAACTGCCATAGGCGCTCTTGTTTTTATGCGAGAACATCCCTTACCCTCCCATTGGGCCGGTATGGCTCTCATCATTAGCGGATCCATCGCAATGGGTGTTTAGACGTGAAGCTCCCACTCAAAGGGAGCCTCTTTTTGTTTCCCCTCTCTTCTCCTCATATTGTGCATTACAACATTGACTCTCATGTTACTTTTATGTATTATTGCTTTTTGGAATAAAATCTATTCCAAAACATAGAGATAGCTCAAGGAGGATGAAAGGTGAAACGTTTTTTTACAGTACTTTTACTTGTCTGTCTAATTGTTGCTGCAGGATCGGCAGCCTTTGCCAGTGCCGATAAACCTCTGGCCGGACAGACTATCAGCATTTTTATCGCCGCTACGGGAATTGATGAGATCATGGCAGAATTCACCAAAGACACAGGGATAAAGGTGAATTACTTGAATATGTCTTCAGGAGAAGTGCTTACAAGACTTCGTGCCGCCAACGGAAAGATCCTGGCCGATGCCTGGTTCGGTGGGGGTGTCGATAGTTATGTAAAGGCCGCGGAAGAGGAATTTCTTGAACCTTATATATCTCCGGAAGCAGAGAAAATTCCTGCCCAATACAAAGATCCCAATGGATACTGGGCTGGTCTTTCAGTGTGCGCTGTAGACTTCATCATTAACAAAGATGTGGCAAAAGAGAAAAACTTGCCTATGCCCGCAAGCTGGGCTGATCTGGGAAAACCAGAGTATAAAGGTGAGATCATCATGAGCAACCCCTCTATTTCTGGAACAAATTATTCTGTTCTCTTTCACCTCATCCAGCTTTTCGGTGAAGAAAAAGGCTGGGATCTAATAAAAAAGATTGACTCTAACATTCCCTTTTACACAAAGCGTGGAGCTGCTCCTCCCAATAAAGCTGCCCTTGGAGAAGTTGCCATTGGCATCGATCCATACGATTGCGGCGTAAAGATTATTGAACAGGGCTATCCAGTGGTCTCAGTTTTTCCAGAGGAAGGAAGTCCCGGTTTTCTCTCCCCCATTGCTATTCTGAAGGGGGCAAAAAACATGGAAGCAGCTAAAGCCTTTGTTGACTGGAGCCTTTCTAAACGAGGACAAGAAGTGCAGATGGCCAATACCGCCAAAGTGGGGACTCGACCTGATGCCGATGCTCCCGAATATCTGAAAGGTCTTAAGGAAGCCAAGATCATTGTCGTTGACCCTGTAAAATCCGGAGAAATGAGAAAGAGCATTATTGAGAGGTGGCAGAAAGAATTTGGCAGCAAGGCAGAACAGTAAAGACAGCTTTGGTGGGGCATCGAAAGGTGCCCCCTTTTATATCTATCTTTTAATGGCAGCCAGTGTCCTCGTATTTATTCTCTGGCCAACAGTATGCATATTAAAGGGAAGTGTTTATTTCGATGGGGCTTTTAGCCTCGAGCATTATCGGAATCTGCTCGTCATAAACAGGACTCTCTTGAAAAACAGTCTCGTTGTAGGCTTTTGGACCACGATTCTAGCTTTGTTCATCGGGGTGTGTTGTGCCCTTTATATAACCCACACCTCATTTAAAGCCAAAAAGGCCCTCGTCATGGTGCTCCTTTTAACTATGATATCCCCTCCATTTGTTTCATCTCTGGCCTATATTATGCTTTTTGGCCGTAGGGGACTTATTACATGGAAACTATTGGGACTTCATTGGAGTCCTTATGGTCCCCACGGCATTATTATGATGGAATCCATCGAGCTGGCCACCATTGCTGCTTTTTTGATTATAGCTGTGTTAAGAGGGATTGACCGCAGTTTGGAACAAGCATCTCTTGATTTAGGGGGAAGCAAGTGGAATACATTATGCCATGTTACCCTTCCTCTCGCGCGCCCGGGGATTGTAACCGCCGCACTTATTGTTTTTATTCGCTCTCTGTCAGACTTTGGAACTCCCATGTTTATTGGGGGGAATTATAATGTCCTGGCCACGCAAGCTTACATGACAGCTATAGGCATCTACAATCTTCCCAAGGCATCTGCCATTTCAACTCTACTTGTTATCCCAGCTTTCGTTGTTTTTCTTATCTATAGAAAAATGATGACTAAAACTCCTCTTTTCTCGAAAAGGGTAACAGGAGCAGATACACAAGGATCGCGTCTGCCCTCGTGGGTAAACGCTGTGGTTTTCACCGTTACCTGGAGCTTTATTCTTTTTGAACTTCTAAAGTATGGAACAATCTTTTGCGGGGCCATTGTCAAAACATGGGGCGTCAATTTTTCATTAACCCTCCACCACCTCCAGACATTAAAGCTCTCTAAACTTCACTGCCTGCTCCGCAGCATTAAATATGCAACACTGTCAGCGTTCACTGCCGGAATTATGGGAACAGCCCTGGCATGGTTTTTAGGAAGGCAAAAGGGCCCCTTGACCCGGACCATAGATTTTATCGCTGATCTGCCATTTATATTGCCCGGCCCCTTTTTTGGCATTGCCTATCTCCTTGCCTTTAACTGGATGCCGGAAGCTTTGCTTGGATCGGGGTTTCTTATCGTTGCGAATTGCGTGTACCGCCAGCTAACCTTAGGAATAAAAAGCGGTGTTTCTGTGCTGAGCCAAGTCAATCCTGAACTTGAGGATGCCGTTCGAGATCAGGGTGGAAAAGGGTTGGACGTTTTTAAAGATATTATTATGCCTTCGCTCAAGCCAGCCTTTCTTGTAAGCTTCATTAATACTTTTACGTTTACTATGACTACTGTTGGTGGGATCATTTTCCTCGTTACGCCTTACACAAAGGTCGCTACTGCAGAAATGTTCGATGCTATTCAGAATGGGGATATCGGGGTCAGCTCTGTAATGGCTTCTGTTATTATCCTTGTTGTCATGATTGTAAATGTTGGATTTTCATGGTTCTTCTTGAGAAAAAAAACAACAGACCCACAAAAGACGGAGGAAAGTTATGTACCTTCAATTGAAACAGCTCAATAAAAAATTTGGACACTCCTATGCAGTTCGTGATTTTTCTTTTGACATAAATGAAGGAGAACTTGTTTCTCTTTTAGGCCCAAGCGGGTGTGGAAAAACAACAACCTTGCGTATGATCGGCGGTTTCCTCCAACCCGATGAAGGAAGCATCATCCTCGAGGGAGAGGATATTACGCATCTTCCTCCTGAGAAAAGACCTACCGCCACTGTTTTTCAAAGCTACGCTCTCTTTCCTCATATGACAGTACTTCAGAACGTCATCTATGGTCTCAAGTTCAAAAAAATAGACCGCAAGAAAGCAATGCAGATGGGGGATGAAATGCTTGCAAAGGTCGGCCTCCCCGATTCAGCCTCCAAATCTATCGACCAGTTGAGCGGCGGGGAACAGCAGCGCGTGGCCCTTGCCAGATCCCTTGTGACAGAGCCAAAGGTTCTGCTTCTTGACGAACCTCTGAGTAATCTCGATGCCAAGCTCAGGATACGGATGAGAAGGGAAATCAGACAGCTTCAAAAGGGGATTGGTATTACTGCTATCTACGTAACCCATGACCAGGAAGAAGCCCTTGCTCTTTCAGATCGAATCGTAGTTATGGAGAAAGGAGAGATTATACAAATAGATACCCCTCGAAATATTTATTTTCACGCACAAAACTCATTTGTTGCGGATTTTATAGGACGAAGCAATATTATCACATTGCCAGGCGGAACAAAGATTGCTGTTCATCCTGAAGATATCACTTTCTTACAACAACCTAAAATGTCCGATTCATATGAAGGGACAATTCTTGGCCATCAGTTCAAAGGGGCCATGACTACCTACTTTATTGACCTGGAAGGCCAAATAATAGAAGCGGATATTCTAAGCCGAAACGATGGAAAATGGGAAGTAGGTGAAAAAGTAACGATTACATTCAACAAAGAGAACACAATGTTTCTTTCCTAAAAAGAGAGAGCAACCTCAAAAGTGAAAAAGAGCGGCTTTATACAATATAGAAAGGGAGCTCGCCGGAGCTTTTAAACGCCTACTGCCCCTAAATACCCGCCACGCCATTTAAAAAATTATGCAATTTTCTCCACAAGGTCTACAATAGGATATAATGTTGCGTACCCTTATAATCGCAGCTAATTACAAGCAGGTGATACAGATTGGAAAGAGCTTTTCCCACGGGCATTGATCTAGGTTCAACTACGGTTAAGGTTGTTGTATGTAATCCGAGAGGAAAGCTGCTTTTTTCTGCTTATGAACGTCATAACGCAGATCCCTCCGGTACTCTTTTGTCAATTTTACGTTCTTACGTTTCAAAAGCTCAAAACTTATTGCTCGACGTGGCCATCACAGGTTCTGCCGGTATGAACCTGGCATCATGCCATTCCCTTCCCTTCGTTCAGGAGGTAGTGGCTGCCGCACGGTATATACGGCAGAAGGCTCCTCATGTCCGCACGATGATAGAGTTGGGCGGAGAAGATTCAAAGATCATTTTCTTCGATGAAAACCTTAATCCCGACATGAATATGAACGGAGCCTGTGCTGGAGGAACAGGGGCATTTATTGATCAGGTCGCCTCTCTCCTTGGAATAGAGCTCGATACTTTGAATGACCTGGCCCTAAGGGGAAAAGCCATACATACTATCGCTTCCCGTTGTGGTGTTTTCGCTAAGACAGATATTCAATCCCTTCTTGCCCAACGTGCAAAACCTGAAGACATTGCCGCTTCTGTGTTTAAATCAATTGCTCTTCATGTGATTACAGCTCTATCAAGGGGACGTAATATAAAAAGACAGATTCTATTTGCCGGCGGCCCCCTTTCTTTCTTTCCTGCCCTGAGGCAAGCTTTTATCAGCAACCTCGCTCTCGACAGCGCAAGGGACGTGACTCTTCCCGAGTTTCCACGACTTTTGCCTGCCCTTGGAGCGGCACTTTTCCATGATAAGGGAAACCCTCTCTCTCTACAGGAACTGATAGGGAACATTGAGAAAGGAAAAGAGCGCATTTGTATAAAAGAACCGGATTTGCCTCCCCTTTTTAAAGACGAATCAGAACAAGAGGAATGGGTCCGTCATCATAACAAATGGGGTATTCCCTGTATATGCCCGCAAAAGGCAGAGGGGCCTCTGTTTCTAGGAATAGACTCTGGTTCCACCACCACAAAACTTATCTGCGTAGATCAGCAAAAAAGACTTGTTTGCTCTTACTATCAACCCAATCGGGGAGATGCTCTTGGAGTAACTCATCGTGCTCTCCTTCATTTTAGAAAAGTACTTGCGGAGGCTGGCCGCCATGATCTTGTTATAACGGAAGGGGCCAGCACAGGCTATGGAGAAGACCTTATTCGTAAGGCCCTTGACCTCAGCTATGGTTTGGTAGAAACCATGGCACACTTCAAGGCGGCTCGTACATTATGCCCTGACGTTTCTTTTGTTCTTGACATCGGCGGACAGGACATGAAAGCTATGGGAATAAAAGAAAATAATCTTGACACTATCCAAATTAATGAAGCCTGTTCATCAGGATGCGGCAGTTTTATTCAAACTTTTGCCGAATCCCTGGGATTGACAATGGATTCCTTCGCCCAGATGGCCTGCAAGTCGACCCATCCCTGCGACTTGGGGACCCGCTGTACTGTTTTCATGAACTCAAGCGTTAAACAAGCCCTTAACGAAGGGCGGACTGTCGCTGACATCGCAGCAGGTCTCGCATACTCCGTCATTCGAAACTCTCTTCATAAAGTGCTAAAAATGCGTGATTATAATGAACTTGGCCCCCTTGTGGTTGTTCAGGGCGGAACATTCCAGAATCCCGCCATATTGCGGGCTATGGAAAAAATAACGGGACGTCAGGTGATTCGCCCAGTAGAAGCGGGCCTTATGGGAGCCTGGGGAGCTGCCATATATGCAATGGAGCAATGGCAAAAAGACCACAACACTATATCCCAGCGCAACATTCTTGATGTTCTTGATACATGGCATGACCCTTCTGCCAAAACTTTTAATTGCCAAGGCTGCGGAAACGGATGTTCCGTTACCAGCTTGAGTTTCCCGTCCGGGCAAAAATTCTATACAGGGAACCGCTGTCAAAAAATCTTCAGCAATAGCGGAATGAAAAAACGGGGGCACAATTTTTTTGACATTCGGCTCAAGGCCCTTTTCGACCGCCCCACAGAACCGTTGGGTAAATGTCGCGGGGTCATTGGAATACCCCAAATTCTCAACACCTATGAACTATACCCCTTCTGGTGTACCTTCTTCAGAGAAAGTGGCTTCAGGGTAGTGCTCTCTCCTTCGTCGAGCGAGAGGTTACACGAATTGGGGGCTTCTTCTGTTATGTCCGAAAATATCTGCTTCCCTGCGAAGCTGACTCATGGGCATATTATGGCTTTGGCAGAAAAGGGGGTAGACCGCATCTTTATGCCCCTTATCGTTCACGAAAGAAGAGAGATCCGAACAGCAAACAACAGCTTTAACTGCCCCATTGTCTGTAGTTATAGCGATGTGATCAGAAGTGCTATCAACCCCGAAAAATACTTGGGAGTCCCCTTTGACTCGCCTGTATTTTCTCTGCGCAACCCCTTTCTCTTTCATAAACAGCTTTTTTACTATGGCCTTGACCTTGGCCTTGATCGCCCCATAGTAGAGAGAGCCTTTAGGCGTGCCAGAGAAGCTCAGCGGGAATATGAACAAAGGATGTGGCATGAAGCACAAAGGGCTCTTGAAGAAGCAAAAGCAGCCCGCCGCCCTGTTCTTGCCATAGCGTGCCGCCCCTATCATCTGGATCCCCTCATCAACCACGGCATTCCACAACTTATCGCCGATTTAGGTGCCGACGCGATTCCGGCAGATCTTCTGGCTGGCGATATTTTTGACCTTAAACTTGACGCCTGCCAGGTGGTCACCCAGTGGGCCTATACAAACAGACTTTACGCCGGGGCAAAAGCAGCTGCAAAAGAAGGTCTCGACCTCCTTCACCTTTCATCCTTCGGCTGCGGAGTAGATGCTGTGACCATTGACCAGCTTGAAAATATAATGCGCACAAGAGGATGCAACTACTCCCTTGTCAAAATAGATGAAATTGCGAATCTCGGGGCAGCCCGTATCAGAGTACGTTCCATACTTGAGTTCGGACAAACAGAGGTTCAAGCGACTGCTATAAAGAAACCGCACAGAGAATCCACAGATCTGAAAAAACTTATTGTGCCATGGTTCTCAAAGCTCTATTCACCTCTGCTGCCACCTCTTTTTGAAGGACTTGGCATTGATGCTTCCGTGCTTCCGCCACAGGATCAGCGCTCTACCGATATTGGCCTTGAATTTGTACATAATGACATGTGCTATCCAGCCATTGTACTTATAGGGGATGTCTTGAAAGCTTTTGTGGAAAAAAGATACGCTCCTGAGACCACTGCCGTTTTGATGACACAAACAGGTGGACAGTGCCGGGCGACAAATTATGTTCCATTAGCTAAAAAAGCTTTAGCAGCTGCTGGTTTTCCAGGAGTAGATGTTCCCACCTTCGGCGTTGAGGATTTTGAGACAGCAGGATTTTCCGTTAACAAAATAGAGGCAGCCCAGGGACTTCTCAACGGCATTCTGGGAGGAGACATCCTTGCCTCACTCTACCTTTCCACTGCTGCCAGAGAAAAGATTCAAGGGAGTGCAAAAATCCTTCATGAGCGATTTTTAAATCGTCTTGGCATTTTGCTCAAGGAAAAGGGCTCGCTCTACGAGCTTATCCACCTCCTTAAAGATGCTGTCTACAACTTCAATGCATTGCCTGTAGCAGTGGAGCGTGTTCCCTCTATTGGTATCGTGGGAGAAATTTTTGTGAACTATAACGAATATGCTCAGGGCTATATTGTAGACAAGCTTATCGCCCAAAGAATAGAACCTGTGCTTCCACCGTTGTCTTCCTTCTTTTTTATGAAATTCCAGAGCAACGCATTTAATAGACGGTCTTATTTAAGCCAGCCAGACTTTTCCTCCGTGGTCAAAGAATTCTTTATCGAGCGGCTCACTGGTTATTACCAGAAAAAAGTAGAGGAGGTGCTTGAAGACTTTCGTTTTGGGTCGCCGCGACAACCTCTTCAGGCATTGGCTCGAAAAGTAACACACGTGGCAAGTCTCGCGAATCAGGCCGGTGAAGGATGGCTACTGCCGGCAGAAATCATTGACATGGCAGAAAAAGGAGTGAACCATATCCTTTGTCTACAGCCTTTCGGCTGCCTCGCTAACCACATTACAGGAAAGGGTATAGAAGGTGCCCTTCGCCATCTACACCCCGAACTTGACATGCTCTGCCTTGACCTCGACCCTGGGACAAGCCAGACAAACAATGACAACCGTCTGCAATTATTGGTCATGGCTGCACAAGAAGCCTTTAGAAAAACACGAAACGGAGAAAAACAGCTTGCTTAACTCATTTTTTTTTCAAATCAGATATGGTTTGTTTACATATTTGGCTGAACAGAATCATGTCAATGCTATAAGCTATGTATTGAAAACCTTCTTCAATGCGTCGAAGGGCTTCATCCACGGATGTAACGAAAATTCCCGCGGGTTTACCTGCCTCACGGGTAATGCGCAAGACTCTGGCCACAGTTTCCTTCATTAAGGGATGGTCTATCTGGCCAGGTATGCCCAGTGACTGGGAAAGGTCGTAGGGGCCGACAAAGATCAAATCAATTCCATCAAGACAAGCTATTTCATGAAGGCAATCAAGACACGCCACGTTCTCGCAGTGAGTTATAACCAGGGTCTCCTGATTAACTTCTTTCATGGCTTCGGTCAGTGGACGAAGACCATATCCCAGTGCCCGGGGAAGAGCCACGCCCCGGGTTCCTTCGGGGAAGTATTTCGACCATGCCGCGACCTTTTTAGCTCTTTCACAATCGTTCACCTGAGGAACGTGAATTCCCTGGGCCCCCACATCGAGAACCCGTAAGATATCTGTTTCTGCCCCTTGGGTGACTCGGACAATAGGGGTCATTCCCGAAAGCTCGGCAGTCCGTATCATATGCTGTATGGATTCCGGATTCATGGGACCATGTTCCGTATCGATAATGCAAAAGTCGAAACCGGAAAGTCCCATGATCTCCACGAGGTCTGGGCAATTAAGGCCGACAAAACTGCCAATAACGACCCCTCCCCGCTTTAGAACGTCTTTGACTCTGTTGTTCATAAAATCACCCTCCTTATGTAGAAAAGCCTGCTCTAAACACCATAAGGAGGCTGTCATCAGAAACAGCCCCCTTTCATTTCATTCGCCAATTTCAAAAGTATAACGTTTTTCATGTTGCAATCAAAGGGATCAATTTTCATTTTTTCGAATCACAAGTGCGTCTGCTGCTACGGCTCCTTCTCCTTCAGGCATTACAAAAACTGGGTTTATATCTAGTTCAAGCAATTTTTCCTCTGCACAAGCACGTTGGGAAACCTGACTTACAATTTTTGCCAAGGCGTAAACATCTCTATGGCGTTGTCCCCGCGACCCTGAAAGAAATCCAAATCCTTTCAGGTCTTGAATCATCCCCAATGCTTCTTCTTCATTCACAGGAGCGTGGCGCAGTGATATATCACCCAGCACTTCGACATAAATGCCGCCGAGCCCAACTGCGACAACAGGGCCAAATATGGGGTCTCGTTTCATTCCTACAATACATTCCATGCCGCCTTTAACCATCTCCTGAACAAGGTAACCCTGAATCTTTTCTTCTGAAACGTGCTTTTTCATGTTCTTTCGTATTTTTTTAAGGCTGTGGCGCAACTCTTCAAAGGATCGAATATCAAGATGTACCACTTCCGCTTCCGTTTTATGAAGAATCTCACCAGACATCCCTTTAAGGGCAATTGGGAAGCCGAGCTCTTCGGCTGCATCAAAGGCTTCTTCCATATCACGACAAAGATATTCCCGTGTTACAGGGACATCATATCGAGCCAAAAAACGTTTCGCATCGTACTCTGTCAACTGTGAGGGGAAAGAACTCAAAAGAGACGATTTCAGTTCGATCTTGTGAGAAGACAACTCCCTTCGCTGCCCCAATTCACAAGGGCCTTTAAAGCGCGGGGACACTGTCTAAAACTTTGAAAAACAGGAACCCCGGCGCCTTTTAGCTGTTCAATGAAATTCTTGCCATGCTCATCATCGATCATCCACACCACGGCCTGGGGCTTTGGCGTATCTTGATAACTCCGAATCAGTTCTTCTGCCATAACTTGACCCGCTTCTCCCACAATCATGGATAAGGCTGTAACGACCATATGAATATCCGGGTCCTCAAGGGCCGTATCGAGAACATGGCGAAAGTTCTCTGGTTTTTCCGAGATTTGAACCGTCATATCCACAGGATTTCGAGACGCTCCAAAATCAGGAATCGCTTCCTCTATCCTCTTTTTACTTGTCACTGAAAATTCCGGAACGCTCATTTTTAAATCATTCAGGCTATCGGCCATGACAATGCCGGCTCCTCCCGATGTGGTGAGAATGGCCGCGCTATTCCCATTCGTTCGGGGAGAAGCCCCGAAGAGCTGGCCTACTCCTATAATATCGTCTATGTCTTCCAGCTGGATTATGCCGTACTGCTCAAAAATAGCTTTCCATACGGCTTCGTCTCCGGTCAACGCGGCAGTATGGCTCCGTGCTGCTTTTTGGGCAGAGGGAGAACGTCCTGCCTTTAAAACGGCAACGGCAATATTTCGTTCCCTTGCCTCTTGGGCAACCTGTAAAAAACGTTCTCCTTCATCAATACCTTCAAGATACATCATGAGAAGGCGAACTTCCGGATCCCGAATGACATAGCCAGCGCACTCCACAGCATCGATATCCGCCTGATTGCCAGTTGTAACAACATATCGATACCGAACTCCATGATTGAGACCTACTCCAAATGAGGAAAATCCGAATGCCCCGCTTTGAGAAATAAAAGCTATGTGCCCTGCCGCGGGAGGTTCTATATTATAAAGGGCGCCCGAGAAGGTTAGGGGGATTCCAGCTGCCAGGTTGAGGAGGCCCTGGCAGTTAGGGCCCAGAATTCTGATTTTTCCTTCCCGGGCGATATCTATTATTCGTTGTTGTAAAGACCCATCCCCAGTCTCAGCGAAACCTGAGGAATAGATTATGGCGTGATGTATTCCTTTCTCAGCGCAAGTCTCAAGCACAGACGGCACCAAATGAGCTTTTATACTAATGAGCGCCACATCTGTCGCTGCCGGAATTTCAGAGAGGTCATGATAGCACTGGAGCCCCCCCACCTGGTCGTATTTAGGGTTGACCGGATACACCGTACCGCTATATCCAAAACGCTGCATTGCTTTCAGCGTACGGCCAGTCAAGCTGTCAAGGTCAGCGGATGCCCCTACTATGGTTATACTTCGAGGTGTAAAAAGAGGGGATAAGTGATGGTTCTGACAATTCATTATGCAATAGCCTCCTTTTCGCTACTAGACCATAAAGGCTCTAGAAGCCTCAAAGAACGAAGGCAGGTTCGACAATACAAAAGGTAGATCTTTGTTATTTCGCTTGAAGACTCTAAAGCAACGGCACTCATCCAATCTCGAGCAGCATTGATAAGATTAAAGTGGGCTTCAACAAAAAGAGCCCTTTCCCCGCTCCTGAGTTGAAGATCTTCTTCGTGGGGAACAGAAACAGCCTCAATATCTCTTCGCAATGTATTAATGAGTAAACGCGTATTCTCAAGAAAATCTGCGGAAATCACGATATTTCCATCCCTATTCAAAGATCCATTTACATAGGAAATATATCGATCTATGGGAGAGAAGATCGTGCTGTGTGTTTCTCTTTCTGGAAGAGATGGGCAGTTTGTTTCTAGTGCATTCACCGTTTGCTCAAGCAAAGTAACCCCACTTGGGGTTAAGAAGTTCTGGAACAAATCCACGTGCTCCCGCTTCATAACTCTCATCCTCCTATAATAGAAAATGGCCGTCCCCGAGGACGGCCACCAAAGGCTAAGAGTTCAAAAGCGAAATTGCCCCTTTATTTTAAGAGGGGTTTTTCCACAAGCCTTCCCGAATCCTCGCGGGAACTTGCATCTCTTCATCAGGCCGGTCTCCTGGCTTGCTTTCACTCTTTGGAACCCCTTCCCAGAAAAAACTCTTTCCAGTGGTATTTGGTCCCATCGTCAAGCACACAGTGGCGGGTCCGCGCCGGCTTTTCACCGGACTTCCCGTACACCTGCTGAAGTTTTATTGTATTTATTACTTTACACTCTATTCGACAAAAAAGTCAATACAAATCTTCCCTTAAAAGCATTTTCCTTTTTTCATAAAAATTAGACCTTTTTAGTATTTTTTTTAAGATAAAAAAGAGAAAAAACAATGAGGTTTAAAGCCCCTTTATGCTTACGCAAACAAGGAAGTAATACAGGAAAGGGAAGCCTGAAAATATTCTATTTATTTTTCCCCCCTTTTCCTTTACAATACCACCATGCTCTATAGTAAGGAGGTTATGATCATGGACTGGGGAATGGTTCCGGGAGAAACTGTTGTTATTAAATCGAAGAATATTACCCTTCGGGATATAGTACAGGCCATCGTGGATGGCGCTGACACTGTCCCTGCGATAAAAGAGGTCTTTAGTCTAATGGATAGTGACGAAGGAGTTAATGATCTTGGCGACATACTGGATGTTTTTGTCCCGGCTGTTGAAGCGCTCCGCGGTGGCGGTGGGTGAGCAAGCTGCACTGGTCAGTGCACCAGTTGTCAGTAACATCGTCAGCAAATTGAACCTTGCCGAAGATTATTGAGAGAATTGGGCTATTGGTTAACTAATAGCCCTTTTTATTTTGCCGTCTCAGGAGGGGCGAATTCGCATAGAATTCAAGATCACTGAAATTGAACTGAAGGCCATGGCCGTTTCCGCAATGGCAGGGTGGAGCAGGGCCCCCATGGCGAGTGGAATGGCGATGACGTTATAGGCAAAGGCCCAAAAGAGGTTTTGACGGATGACTGTAAAGGTCTGGCGGGAAATCTCAATAGCGTCGGCAATAGATGAAATTCCGCCGCGCACAACAACTATGTCTGCGCTATCTATGGCGAGATCTGTTCCCGTACCAATAGCCACGCCAATATCCGCTCCCTTTAAGGCCGCGGCATCGTTCATCCCGTCACCCACCATGAGCACTTTTTTCCCATGGGCCTGGAAATCCCTCAGGATATTCAGTTTCTCTTCTGGTCGAATGCCAGCGTAAATCTTTTCTATACCAACGCGGCCAGCTACGGCCTGAGCTGTACGCTCGTTGTCTCCCGTTACCATCACAGGGATGATACCTAGTTTTTTAAGACGTTCTACGGCCTCTATAGAATCCCTTCTCAAGGGATCTTCTATTGCTATAAAACCGGCAATTTTCTCGTTCTTGCGTACTTCCACCACCGTTCGCCCCATAGAAAGCTGCCTGCTATAAAGAGAGGAGTCGTGAGTTTTTCCAACAAAGTACAGATCGTCCCCTACAGTGCCCCTCACTCCCTCTCCCGCAATCTCTTCCATAGAGACAGGTTCGAGCTGTGTTGCCCTGGCCGATGATATGGCCTTGGCCAAGGGATGGATAGAATGGCGTTCCAGGGCTGCTACCCTTTCCATATCATCGTCAGAAAGATTGGTCTCAACAACTTCGGGGCTTCCCTGAGTAATTGTGCCCGTCTTATCCATAAGCACAATGCCCACTTCCTTCGCCGTCTGTATGGCCTCGGCATTGCGAATGACAAGCCCCTTCCTGGAAGCCGCGCCTGTGCCAGTAATAAGGGCCATGGGGGTGGCAAGACCTAGAGCACAGGGGCAAGCTATTACGAGAGTGGAAATGAATCCGAAAACAGCAATTGACAGGGGGTCGCGCACAGAGGTGACCCACGGCAGATAACGGCTTGCTCCATCGAGAAAAGAAGCAAAACGATGGATACCGAAAAACCAGAATAGACCGCTGATAACAGCAAGGGCAGCAACGACTGGAACAAAATAATTTGTCACTCTGTCGGCAAAGGCCTGAATTGGTATTTTTGCTCCCTGGGCTTCCTGAATAAGAGCAATCATCTGAGCTAAAAAGCTATCCTCCCCAATTTTTGTCGCCTGAACCTTTATTGATCCCGTGAGGTTGAGGGAGCCGCCCGTCACTTCTTCTTCCAATTTTTTCTGAACAGGAATGGATTCGCCGGTAATCATAGATTCATCTACAGATGTAGCCCCGTCGATGATCTTTCCATCGGCAGGAATTCGTTCCCCGGGCCTGACCATAAGAATGAATCCTTCTTTAACCGCTTCGATAGGCACTGCTATTTCTCGACCCGATTCGTCAAGGATGCGAGCTTCTCTGGCCTGTATTGCCAAAAGAGACTTAATTTCCTTGGAAGCCCTGTCACGAAGATGGGACTCAATAAAACGCCCCGTCACATGAAGAGCGATGATCATAGCGCCAATGGCTCCAAAAGAAGTTACCTTAACTCCCACAAGAAGCAGAATAGCGGTAGACCAGGCCGCTAACGCCCCAAGGGAAACAAGTACATCCATATTTGCGTGAAAATGGGAGAGGGCAATCCAGGCCCCTTTCATGGAAGCCCGACCAGCGCCAAAGAGCACAATGGCACCGCCAATAGCTTCGACAAAGGGAAACCAGGGCATATGAAACCCCGCCATATGGACGACCATAAGGAACATGAGAGGAACCGTTATACCCCAACTTATAAGAAGGTTTCTTTTTGCCCCTTCATAACGACGGCGATCAAGGTCTTCCGGCTGTTCATAGGAAACGTCATATCCGGCCTTTCTTACCGCTTCTTCCAGCTCTTCCATTGAAACATCTTTATCAAGAACCACAAAAGCAGTTTCTGTTGCCAAATTCACTCCCGCAAAAATAACCCCGTCTACTTTTTTAAGAGACCGTTCAACGATCCTCGCACAGGTGGCGCACGTCATGCCTGTTACTGAAAAAGATATTTTTTTAGAGTTTTCGCCCCTTGTCATCATAGAAACAGCTCCTTGTAGAAATACTATAGATTTGGTAGGATATCTTTTTGTTATTATGCCATAATACCCTCCATATGTATAGTAAAAAGGCCGCTTTTCTCACACCATAGAGAGAGCGGCCTCCAAGTTCCTTGATTTTAGTTTTGAAGAGTTGCAGGGTATCCTGCCTCTTCAAGGGCTTCGAGAATTTTCTGGGGGGCATCCGTTTCAATAGTAACTGTTTTTGTTTCTAGTCTGATTTCGAAATCAGTCAAACCCTCTTCTTCCAATGCCGAGCTAATACGCTTAACACAATGTCCGCAGGACATATCAGGCACATGAAACACGTGTTTTTTCACTTTTGTCCCTCCATTCTTTCTATCATTCCCTCATGGCACCATGCTCTACGGCTTTTATAGGCTAAAGCCCCCCACTTGTAAAGTTTGAATTTAAAAACTCCCTTTTGCGTGTAAAATAATAAGGAGAGCTTACCGAAGGAGTTGAAATCCATGGCCTCTCCTCGTATTTCTCTTCTCGACCTTATAGAGCGAGAGGAACTACAAAAAATTCAGGATGCCTTTGCCGAAGTCCATGATGTGGCATCTGTGATTACGGATGTTCATGGGAATTCTATTACTGAACCAAGCAATTTCAGTAAAGTTTGCCAATTGGTCCGTCAAACATCAGAAGGAGCCAGCCGCTGTATTCGCTCTGACCGTGTGCTTGGCATCAAGGCCGCGCGGCTGCTTCAGCCAACATATCAGCGCTGCCTCAGCTGCGGTTTTGTCGATGCCAGCGCTCCTATCATTGTTGAGGGGCAGCATATTGCCAACTGGCAGATATCTCAGAATGCTCTCGGAGTTGGAGAGAATCGCATTCGAGAGTATGCCCTTGAGATAGGAGCCGACCCTGTTCAACTTTGCGAAGCCCTAAGGGAAATGCCAGAGGGGAGTCTGGCTCATTTTGAAAAAACCCTTAAATTACTGTGGCTTATGGCTCAACAGCTCTCCTCAAAGGGATATGCCAACCTCATTTTGGCCCGGGAAATAGAGCAGGTGAGAACCACAGAAAAGATGCTCGAAGAATCTCAGGAAGACCTGCGATCCCTTGCTTCTGAATTAACCCTAGCAGAAGAACGGACCCGACGCAAAATCGCGGCAAATCTTCACGACCAGGTGGGACACGCACTGGTAACCATGCAAAGGAATCTTCGCCAGGCCCATAGAACTCATGATGGACAGGTGAAAAACACCCTCTTATCTGCAAGCATAGCCCATCTCGATGAAGTTATAGAGCAGACTCGAGACCTTACGGCCAGGTTAAGTCCCCCTCTGCTATATGATTTAGGTCTCGCCGCCGCTTTAGAATCCCTTGGAGACGAAATGTTTTCTCCTCTTTCAATTGATTTTATCCTTGATGCAGCTATGAATTGCCGTCTTCTCGAACAAGAATTGAGCATTATGCTTTACCATATGGTCAAAGAACTTTTCATAAATGTTCTGAAACATGCCCGAGCTACCGCAATCCAATGTCTTATTACGAGGGAAGATGGTTTTTTTTGTGTCGCTGTTCATGATGACGGTGTAGGATTCGACCCCTCTCAAGCCATTACCATTCGGAAACGAAGTTTTGGCCTATTCAGCATAAGAGAACGTCTTCGACATTGGGGAGGGCAAATGATCATTAACTCTTCTGCAGGAAAAGGAACGGGCATTATCATCAGGATCCCCTTGAAAAACAGTTCTGAAGGAGGTTTTATCTGTGACCGTTCGGATCATCGTTGCTGACGACCACCCTGTAACACGAAAAGGGCTCAGCAGCGTTCTGGAAAATATTGAGAGTTTTCAGGTTGTTGCTGAAACAGGAGATGGACGTTCTACAGTGGAAGCAGCTTTGTCCCACTCTCCCGATGTTATTATTATGGACATCTCAATGCCTGATATGAACGGGCTTGAAGCTACCCGAGCCATTTGTCGGGAAAATGACAGGATTAAAATTATCGCCCTTTCCATTCACTCAAACAAACATTATGTTCGAGAAATGTTCGCTGCCGGCGCTACTGGATATCTGTTGAAGAATTGTGACATTGACGAAGTGATCAAAGCCATCAACGCCGTCTGTGAAGGTGAAATGTATCTCTGTACAGCCCTTACCTCAACGGTTCTGCAAGACTACGTCAAAAGATCTACGAACGCCAGTTCTTCAACAATGCTCGAACTTCTCACTCCCAGGGAAAAAGAAATACTCCTTTTGCTGGCTCAAGGGTTCGCTACAAAAGAAATTGCCTCTCAACTCTCAATCAGTCGCAAAACTGTGGAAACTCATAAGGCCAGAACGATGGAAAAACTTGGTCTTTATTCAGTAGCAGAATTAGCCCGTTTCGCGGAACGGGAAGGACTGCTTGCAGCGTCATCTTCAAGCCTAAATAGTCGAAAGCCCCTACAAAAATAGGACTTTTTGCCTTCTAGATTGACCAAAAACCTGACGTTTCCGTAGGGTTTTTGGTTCATTTGCTCCCTATTTTTCTTATTGTCTTTTTATATTAAGAAACTATGCTTTTATGGAAGGCTTACTATCTGCCTTTTTACACTATAACGTGCACAGAGGAGGGATGGTTCGTGAACCTTATCCATTTTATCGATCCGGAGTTGGCCGCAGCCATTGAAGGGGAGAAGGAACGTCAAAATATGACGATTGAGCTTATTGCTTCTGAAAACTTTGTTCCGGAAGTAATACTTGAAGCTCAGGGATCGTTGCTCACCAATAAGTATGCGGAGGGCTACCCCGGAAAACGCTATCATGGCGGGTGTGAGTTCATTGATGTAGTAGAAAGTCTTGCTATAGAACGGGCAAAAAAATTATTTGGAGCAGATCACGCCAATGTTCAGCCTCATTCAGGCGTCAACGCCAATCTCGCTGTTTTCATGGCCATGCTGGAACCGGGAGACACCATTCTTGGCATGGATCTCAAACATGGCGGACATCTTTCTCACGGTACCACTGTGAATATTTCCGGGAAATTTTTCAATTCTTACCAATATGGAATTAGCAAAACCACCGGACAAATCGACTACGACCAGGTTGAGAAACTCGCCAAAGAGGTTCGCCCCAAACTTATTATTGCCGGAGGCAGCGCCTATTCCCGCTTTATAGATTTTGAACGATTTTCCCAAATAGCCCAAGAAGTTGGAGCTTATTTCATGGTCGATATGGCCCATATTGCGGGGCTTGTAGCAGCAAACATGCATCCTAGCCCAGTTCCCTATGCCGACTTTGTTACCTTTACAACCACTAAAACACTCAGGGGCGCTCGGGGTGGCAATATTCTATGCCGCTCAGAGTATGCCCATAAAATAGACAAGGCTATTTTCCCCGGCATTCAGGGAGGTCCGATCCCTCAGATTATGGCAGCCAAAGCCCTCACCTTCAAACTGGCCATGACAGACGAATTCAAAGCATACGCCTCTCAGGTCGTGAAAAATGCTAAGGTCATGGCTCACGTCCTTCAGGAGAATGGATATGACATCGTTTCAAAGGGAACGGATAACCACCTTATGCTTGTCGATCTCAGAAGCAAAAATATGACGGGGTGTGACGCAGAAAAAAAACTGGAAGAAGTGGGGATTACCGTCAATATGAACCTCATTCCCTTTGATCCCCAAAAAGCCACTGTTACAAGTGGAATCCGTATAGGCCTTGCCGGCGTGACCAGCCGCGGCTTCGATGAAAAAGATACGGAAAAAGTGGCAAGGCTTGTTGTTCGAGTTCTCGAAAATAATGATGGAGCTTCTCTCTCTTCATTCAAAGAAGAGGTGCACTCAATTTGTATAGAACACCCTATTTATATGTCAAAGACAGAACTTGCATTGCGATATCAGTCTAAAAAATAACCTGAGGGCTGCCAAAAGTGTCAGGCGTCCAAGGAGGAAACCTAAAACCTATACATCCTTAGGAGGGAAAACTCAAAATGTGGAGCCCCGCCATCAAACAGTTAAGTCACCAGATCTTTGAAGAACTTCAGCACCTTTACAGAGATTTTCACAGGCACCCTGAATTGAGTTTTAAAGAAAAGGACACTTCTGAAAAGATTGCGGCCTATATGGAAAACCTCGGCTGTACAGTGCAAAAAAACGTAGCGGGAACAGGTGTTGTCGCCCTTTTAATGGGGGCTAAAAAAGGGCCAACAGTCGCTATTCGTGCAGATATAGACGCCCTTCCTGTTGAAGAAAAAAGCGGCCTTCCCTATGAGTCGGTCTATGAAGGGCTGATGCATGCGTGTGGACATGACGTTCATATAACCTGTGCCCTTGGGGCGGCAAAAATTCTCGCTTCTTTGAAAAATGATCTTCAGGGAACTGTCAAATTTATTTTTCAGCCTGCCGAAGAAATAAACGCGGGAGCGAAAGCTATGATAGAAGAAGGTGTTCTTGAAAATCCTCATGTTTCCATGATCTTCGGTCTCCATAATCATCCGGAAATCCCGGTAGGAAAAGTCGCTCTCAAAGAAGGTCCCCTCATGGCTTCTGTAGATACCACCTTTGTAACCATAAAGGGCAGAGGAGGACACGGCGCCTTTCCCCATAAAGATATCGACCCCGTTGTGGCGGCAGCATCCATTATTATGAACCTCCAGACTATAGTGAGCAGAAATGTCGACCCGCAACATTCGGCCGTTGTAAGTTTTGGAACTATTCATGGCGGAACAGCCAATAATGTGATCCCTGATGAGGTAAAACTTACAGGGACTGTTCGCACTTTTGACCCGCACATTCGTGAGTCTATGGAACCATGGATGAGAAGAGTTATAGAGCATACCGCCGCAAGTCTGGGATGTACGGCTGATTTTTATTATCGGCAAGATCTCCCTGCCGTTATGAACCATCCCGAAGCCGCCGCTCTGGGGATGCAAGCCATAGAGGAAATTATTGGCAAAGAAGGGATTGTTATTCCTGTTCCATCCATGGGGGGCGAGGATTTTGCTATTTTTCAGGAGAAGGTGCCGGGATGCTTTTTCTGGCTGGGCGTCGGCAATCCTGATATTGACGCAATCCATCCATGGCACAGCCCCCGCTTTAAGGCCGACGAAGGGGCCCTTTCTATCGGGGCCGGCGTTCTGGCCCTTTCAGCGTATCGTGGTTTACTACACTGTCAAGGAGCAGACTCTTAGTTCTTAATTCATTTACGAACCATTAACTGACGCCTTTTTTCTCTAACGCTGAGAATTTTCTTGATTTTAAGACCAACCCTCCCTTATTATTGAAACAGCAGGGGGGGGTATAAATTGTCTCTAGAACTTAATCTCGCCATGATTCTTATTTTCTGTGCGCGCTGCACAGATGTTTCTATGGCTACAATGCGAATGCTTCTTTTAGTCAAAGGGCAGCGGTTCAAGGCGGCATGCATCGGTTTTTGTGAAATATCCCTTTACCTTATGAGCCTGAAATACGTGCTTGATGCAGGGATTCACAGCCCCTTGAACTTTATTGCCTACGCTCTTGGCTTCTCTACGGGAAACTATATTGGCTCCTATCTCGAAGAAAAACTCCTTAAGGGGCACATTGTTGTAGAAATTATCACCGAAGAGACCCAGGGAGGCAAAGATCTTGCGGAAAAACTGAGGTCTAAAGGGTTTGGAACCACTGTTTTAGAGGGAGAGGGACGAGATGGCCCCCGACTTATTCTCAAAGTGATCTGTGACCGAAAAGATCGCTTTGCGGTGGCAGAGATTGGGAAACAAGCTGGAGGTTTTGTCTTCATGGCTGATGTTCGTAATGTCTGGGGCGGATATTTCAGCAAGAAAAAGTAAAACGCCCCTGCATTTCTATGCGCCATTCATAATCGCATAAACGATGTCACCTAAAGTGTAAAGATCCCGCTTGAGAATATATTCTTCTGAAGTATGGGCTTTTTTTGCTCCTATTCCGAGATTAACAGCTTCTATGCCTTTTTCGTTCAATATATTTGCGTCACTTCCTCCTCCTGAGGAAATCAAAACAGGAATGAGACCAATACGGCGAATAGCCGACGATGCCCACTGCACAGAGGGGGACATCTCCTTGAGAGTAAAACCTCTATAGGATTTCTGAATTCTTGTCTGGACTTTCGCTCCCAAAGAGGCGGCCCCTTTCTCCATAGCTTCTACCATGGTCTTCACTGTATCTTCCAGCTTTTTCTCACAAATGGAGCGGGCTTCTGCTTCTATAACAACGGCATCGCAAACAACGCTCGTTGCCACCCCTCCATGGATAATACCAATATTGGCTGTGGTTTCATGGTCTATCCGGCCTGTTTTCATCCGCTTTAATCCTTCTGCAGAAGCCATGATAGCGTTAATGCCTTCTTCAGGCTCATCTCCTGCATGGGCAGCCTTTCCAGTTATGTTCCAAAGGATTTTGGCATGGGATGGGGCCTGAACCACAATATGCCCCGGATCAGCTTCGTCATCCAGAATAAATGCCATTGAGGCCTGTATATCATTATGCCCAAGCTGTTTTGAGCCTTCAAGGCCTATTTCTTTCCGAACTGTAAAAATTATCTCTATACAATGATGGGGAAGTCCCTTTTCAATCAGAGTTTCAAGGGCTTCTAGAATAGCGGCTATTCCAGCCCTGTCATCTGCGCCAAGAATAGTATTGCCAGATGAAGAGATGACACCATCCTTAATGATCGGAATAACGGGAGTGGGCAAAGAAACAGTATCCATATGAGCGGAAAGGGCAATACAACGATCTCTCCCTGGAGTTGGCGGAAGGACAGCCACAATGTTTTCCGCTCTTCCCTCTGCGCCTCGTCTAACAATGAGGCCCATCTGTAGGAGACGGGGCAAAATATACTGAACAACAGGTTCTTCATGTCCTGAGTCAGCTTTTAAACGAATAAGATCAAGAAAGGTCTGGAGCAACCGAGCATAATTGACCATCAGCCAACCTCCAATCAGGTTTCTTGGTCCATTATGCTTTTTTTCCCCACCCAACACAATTTTAGCTGTACGATTCTAAATAGTTCTTCTTCATGGCCATCCTTCGGATTCTTGAATTTTAAGAAGGGCCTTAATGTATTGATCATTTGCTCCATCAATTTCAGACGTAATATCGTACATCAATGAAAGGGCCTCATCTTTTACAGAGGAGCAAAACTCTTCATCATAGAGAGTGGGAAGGTTTGTCATAACTGTAAAACAAGAAGCCACTGCCGCGGCCCGCAATACTGAAAGACCAGCCATGGCGTCGTTTACAGCTACCCTTACCCCAAGAGCCGAAGCACTCCGAAGCAAGGGCATGGCATCCTTGCAGCAGCGCAAAACTTCTAAAGGAACTACAATGGCCTTTTTCATCATTTGCTCCCGCAATATGCCTTTGATCTCTTCTTCTTCGGGAACCTCAGAGGGGAGATTCGCCGTTTCGAGAAAAGAAAGGTAAGCATTGGTGTCCTCCTCCATCAAGTAAAGAAATCTGTCAGATAATGCCCTTGTCTGGTCTCGTACCTGTTCCATCACTTTCCATGACTGTTCATAGGCCTCTTTTGAGAGGGTCAGTCTGGCAACTAACCCTCCAAGGGCCGCAGCCATAGCTCCACATAACGCCGCAACACTTCCCCCTCCTGGCGAAGGGGTTCCTAAAGAAATCTGTTCCACAAGATCATTCACTGGCATATGAGAGAGGGCTGACATTTTTTCATCTCCTTTCCCCTAGTCCAAGGGCCCGATAGCCTCCTCGACCGCATGAAGGATCTCACTGCGGTCCATCAATTCCTGAACCCGTCTGATAAGAGGGTAAAGATAATCGTCATATTTTAAAAAAGGGACTGCCTTCCGGATCATATGGTGGGCGGCTTTCGTTCCCGCACCAGGTTTAAGCAAAATGCTGAAATCCAGAGCCTGAGCTGCTGAAAGCAGCTCTATAGCGAGAACTTTTCGCGCATTGTTGAGGATTGTCCGTCCCTTTCGAGCTCCGTAGGTCCCCATGGAAACATGGTCTTCCTGATTGGCAGAAGTAGGAATTGAATCTACAGAAGAAGGGTGGGCTAAAACCTTATTTTCAGAAACTATAGAAGCCGCGGCATATTGGGGAATCATAAAGCCGCTGTTCAATCCGCTCTCCTGAATCAAAAAAGGAGGAAGACCTGAAAGGGAGCTATCTACAAGCCGAGCGACTCGTCTTTCCGAAATATTCGCAATTTCTGCCATGGCTATACCAAAAAAGTCCATGGCCAAAGCTATAGGCTGGCCGTGGAAATTGCCCCCGCTAATAGCAACTCGATCATCAACAAAAATCAGGGGGTTGTCCGTAACAGCATTTATTTCTATAGAAACCTTATCCCAGACATAGTCGAGGGCGTCACGGCTCGCGCCATGAACCTGGGGCATACAACGAAGAGAATAGGCATCCTGTACCCGTTCACTTTTAAATTTTTCAATAATCTGGCTTCCCGCGATAAGTCTTCTAATATTCGAAGCCACTGTCATCTGCCCACGATAAGGGCGAAGTGCATGGGTACGCTCATCAAAAGCAAAAGGAACACCATGTAATGCTTCGAGAGAAAGTGCTGCCGCTATATCCGCCATTTTAAGGGTGTTAACGCCATCATAGAGAGCAAGGGCTGCTATAGCTGTCATAACAGTGGTTCCGTTGTTGAGAGCCAGTCCTTCCTTGGCCTCAAGATTGAGGGGGCTCATGCCTAATTTGCGAAAAAGACGCTGAGCAGGCTGGCGACGGCCTTTGTAAAAGACTTCGCCAATGCCGAGAAGGGTTATGGCAAGGTGGGAAAGGGGACAGAGATCTCCACTTGACCCTACCGACCCCTGGGAAGGAATCATGGGATGGATTCCCATGTTGAGATAATCGGTCAAACGCTGCAAGGTTGCGATCTTAATACCAGAATGCCCTTTGATCAGGGTGTTTATGCGAAGAAGCATAATGGCGCGAACCGTTTCTTCGTCAAAAGGCTCTCCCACGCCGCAGGCATGACTCTTAAGAAGATTTTCCTGCAACTGACGGCGATCCTTTCGGGATATGGGAACTGTTGCCAGATCTCCAAAACCTGTATTTATACCATATATCACATCGTTCCCTGATGCCCATTCATGAACAAGATCCGAAGCTCTTTCCACTGCTTCAAGAGCTTCGGGAGCGAGCTCCACCTTGGCGTTATGCCGCGCAACCTTCACTATATCTTCAATTGAAAGAGAATGACCATCAAGCACAATTACTTCGCTATGACCCATTTAATCGCACCTCCTGGGAAAGAACGAAATCTTGCGATTTAGTGTATGCCCTAAAGTGCTATTTTGCAACTCTCCCTTTTATCTTCGCTTCATCATACATCAAAAATGCCAGGGAAAAGCTGCCCTGGCATTTTAATGTTTTATTTATAACCTTGCCACATTCTACCCAAGGATGGCTCTCAAATCTTCCTCAGGCGTCGTTATGGCCATGAGATTCAGCTTCTCGTGAAGAACGTCGAAAACTGGCTGCTTCACGAAGGCCGGCAAAGTAGGACCAAGACGCATATTTTTAATGCCAAGATAGAGCAGTGAAAGAAGAATGCAGACAGCTTTCTGTTCATACCATGAAAGTATCAGCGATAAGGGAAGGCTGTTTACATCTGTATTAAAGGCCTCTGCCAGGGCCATAGCTATACGTACTGCTGAATAGGCATCGTTGCACTGTCCCACATCAAGCAAGCGAGGGATTCCCTCGATTTCGCCAAATTCAAGCTTGTTGAAGCGGTACTTCCCGCAGGCCAGGGTCAGGATTATAGTGTCTTTCGGTGTCATTGTAGCGAAGTCGGTGTAATAGCTCCGACCCGGTTTGGCCCCGTCACATCCGCCAATAAGGAAGAAATGGCGTATCTTGCCTGCTTTCACAAGATCCACAACTTTTCCTGCAACTGACATTACGGTATTCCTTGCAAAACCAATAGTAATGATATGCTCAGGTGCATCTTCAGCAAAGCCTGGGGCCTTCAGAGCAGCCTCTATAACTGGAGTAAAGTCTTTCTCTTCATCGATATGAGTCACACCAGGCCACGCAACAAGCCCTGTTGTGAAAATACGGTCTTTATATGAATCTTTCGGCTTCTGAATACAATTGGTGGTCATAAGGATAGCTCCAGGAAACCGGTCAAACTCTTCCCGCTGATCTTGCCAGGCTCCGCCATAATTGCCTGCGAGATGTTTATATTTCTTTAGTTCAGGATAGGCGAGACACGGCAACATCTCTCCGTGAGTATAAATATTAATGCCTTTCCCTTCTGTTTGTTTCAGCAAAAGCTCCAGATCTTGAAGGTCATGGCCCGATACCACAATGGCCTTTCCCTTGACTGGCGTTACACGCACCTTTGTAGGTTCAGGATGGCCATAGATAGATGTGTTAGCTTTATCGAGGAGCTCCATGACAGAAATATTCCATTTGCCCGCCTCCATGGCTTTCGCCACGAGATCATCCACAGTGAAGTTTTCACCGCTGAGATAGGCCATAAATTCGTGGAAAAAACCATAGATTGCAGGATCGTCCATCCCAAGGACATGGGCATGGTCTGCATAGGCGGCGCTGCCTTTAAGGCCAAAAAGTATGAGATCTCTGAGCCCTTGTACAACTTCACCATGCTTTTGGCTCCAGGCTTCAGGGGTTACCTTTTCACCATCACGAATCATATCGTCACGGTTGTCAGGAAGGGCATAGGCCGCTGGACCTCCAAGGTTCTCCGGATTTTTGCCTGATTTCTCGCAAGCTTTTTCATAGAGCAATTTTGCTTTCTCTTTCATTCGGCTTGCTTCTTTAAGCATAGTTTCCATTCGCTCTTCGTCAAAATTTACATTTGTAATGGTGGTAAAAAGGGCTTTAACCACAAAGAGGTCGATATCCGAATCAATAGCGTCAAGTTCACGGGCTTTATGGGCATACATTGAAACCCCCTTGGAGATGTGAATCAAAAGATCCTGAAGGTCAGAAATCTCTGGAGACTTTCCACAAACGCCAAAAGCGGTGCATCCTGTTCCCTTTGCTGTCTGTTCACACTGGTAGCAATACATCTCTCATATACCTCCCTTATTCTAAAAGTTACTTTGAGAACACATACTTTGTTGTCTCTTTTTCTATAATCTGACCCTGAATTCCTATTTTGACAAGTTTCAGAGCAACGTTTACTTTTGCATGTTCTATAGCGGCAGTAATGAGACGTACCAGCCCGCCGCAGCATGGAACTTCCATATATACAACGGTTATAGATTCAGGTTCGTTCAAAGCTATGATTTGAGTTATTTTTTTCTCATAGGTCTGGGCATCATCAAGTTTAGGACATCCGATTAAACAGACCGTTTTTTCCCCGCCAAGGAATTTCCCATGAAAATCAGCCATAGCATAAGCTGTGCAATCGGCAGCAATAACAAGGTCGGCGTTGCGAAGGTAGGGCGCGTTATCCGGCACCAGTTTAATCTGGACAGGCCAATTTCCCAAGCGCGATTGAAGTGATCGTATTTCAACAGGTACCTCAATTTTACTTGAAGAGACCATGTTTCTCAAATCTTTTGCCATTGTGCCAGGACACCCACAGGGGAGGGAGTCTGTTTTCAAAGCCTTACTAGCCATATGGCGTTTTACCCCCTCTTCGTCATAGGGAGCGGCTTCCCTTTCTTCAAAGGTAATAGCGCCTCTTGGACATTCGCCAATACAATCGCCAAGACCATCGCAATAAGACTCGCTCACCAGCCTTGCCTTGCCGTCAATGATCTGAATGGCTCCTTCATGGCACGCCTGGGCACATATCCCGCAACCATCACACTTCTCTTCATCAATAGTGATAATCTTTCTTTTAACTGTCGTCTTCATTCACTTCACCTCTTGCAAGCTCTGATAAATTCTTTTCTCTCAAGAAATCTCGAATTTCCTTGGTCATTTTTTTCAACATATCTCCAAAAATACAGGTGCGGAAGGGGCATTCCTTTTGATGTAACAAGCAATAGCCTCCATCTGTTTGGCCTTCTATGGCTTCGTATATATCAAGTAGGGATATGCTCTCAGCAGGCCGTGCCAATTCAAAACCTCCTCCCGGCCCTCTGGATGACGTAACAAACCCGCATCTCACAAGCCTTTGAAAAACTTTTGCCAAATGGGCCTCAGATACATTAATTGCCTCTGCCATTTCTTTTGTACTCATTCGCTTCCCTGAAATTGCCAGCAATCCCATTCCATGAAAGGCAAGGGACGCGGCTTCCGATATAGATATAAAGGTATTCATCTCATTTATACCTCCTGATGGGAATTCAAGAATTATGGTACCGTATTTCCTTAATTTGTCAATGTCTTATTTTGTTCTCATTATTCTAAATTTGAACTGATATATGCAATGGGAAAAAGGATGGTTTTAAATAAAAAAACTTCCTGTCCGCGAAAATATGAAGGGGACAGGAAGCAGAAAAATCAACGTTGATCTTTTTATGCTTTTAGGGGTTCTGACAGAATGGAGGCGAGGGTTTCAAGGCAACAATCAATATCTTTTTCTGTATTAAAATAACCTATAGAGATACGAAGGGCCCCGCCCATTCCATCTGTGCCGAGGGTTTTATGGGCAACAGGAGCACAATGAAGTCCTGGCCGAGTTTCAATACCTGCCCTTTCCACAAGTTCAGCTGCCACGATGGCATGGTCACGCCCTGTAAAGTTCAGTGGAAAAACAGGTAGGCGACCCTCCATTGTCTGCTTTCCGGCAAGAATAACGCCTGGTATTTTTTTAACTCCCTCAATAAACCGCAACCCTAGCTGCGTTTCACGAGCATGGATTTTCTCAGGCCCTTCTTTCACAAGCCACTGCAAAGCAGCCCTGAGCCCGGCGATCCCCGGAAGATTAGGGGTTCCGGCTTCGAATTTATCGGGCATGGAATCAGGTTGAAGTTCAAGATGGGAAAAACTGCCTGTTCCCCCCTCTATAAACCATTCGACCTTCTCCGCAAAATCCGGTTTCCATATAATGCCTCCCGTCCCCTGGGGACCCATGAGGCCTTTGTGCCCTGTGAAACATAATGCGGCGAGGCCCAGATCTGATACATGGATAGGCAAAACTCCGGCCGTCTGGGCCGAATCCACAACAAGAGGCACACCGGCTTCCCGACAGAGACGGGCAATGCCAGATATATCCTGAACAGTTCCACATACATTGCTTGCATGGGTTATTATCATAAGATCAAAGGAATCCTCTTTTAAAACCTTGTCCAGGTCTCGGAGGGAAAGCACCCCTTCCATATCGCATGGAAGAACTGTAATATGAACTCCTTTCTGCTCAAGACGTCTGAGAGGCCGCATTGAAGCATTGTGCTCCATGCTGCTTGTTAAAACTTTCATGCCCGGTTTGAGGTAGCCCTTGAGAACGATATTGAGAGACTCTGTGATATTGGATGTAAAGGTTACATATCGAGGGTCAGCGTCTTCATAGCTATGAAAAAATTCTGCTAAAAGTTCGCGACAATTCAGTACGAGGTCCATGGTGCCGAGATCCCTTTTAGCCGCCGTGCCCCGAGCTAAATTCGCACCGGAATTGACCATAAAATCATACATGGCCTGAGGAACTATATGAGGTTTGGGCCATGATGTCGCTGCATTATTTAAATATATGGACATGAAACACCATCACCGTCCGTTATAAGATATATAGAGATATCTTATCACTAATTTTTGATAGCACAACAGAAAGGCTTTCAGTGTTTCAGTTGGCCCGTTTGAAAACCCCTATGTCGATAAGGCGGTTTATATGGTACTGGATATAGAAAAACGTAAAAAAGAAGGTCATAACACTCGAGGGCGCTACGTTGAGAAGAAAATCCTTGTCGGCAAATCCTGCAACGTATTCACGAAGCATCCTTCTCATTTTGAAAGCTAGAACAATCCATAGGATCCAGGTAGCAATACCTAGAATTCTTTCGAGATCACTTTCATTTCCACTGACAGCAAAGGAAGCTACAAGAAGAACTAGAGGCATTAGAGCGAACCAGTCAGATATCGTTTCACTAACATTCAGCTGATTAAAAGCTTTTCTTCTGAAAAAGGCCCACAGTGCCTGATAAAAACCTAGGGTCACTATGGTTAGAAAGAGCACAAACCCCACACTGACGCGCTTGAAAGATACCTTGGCTTTTTCAACAGCAGGAAAAATATGTTTTACTTGAAGGAGCGTTCCGCAATAAGCACAATATTTGGAACCTGGTTCATTGACCGCTCCACAGGAAACACAGGATAGTTCTCGTTCTACAGTGTCTGCTGCCATCACATATCCCCCTTATAGAATTTACTTCGTTCGAGCGATGAGCGCCTCTCGCTCTTCTACAAGCTCCATTAATTTTTTGATAGTCCTGATCGTATCTTCATCTTCCAGGGAGGCAGCCTCGCCTTCCACAGAAAAAAGGTCTACAGCATGGGAAAGTTCCTCAATAGTGTTCGCTATTTCTTTTTCTATATGAATAGATTCGTCGCAACTTACAGGGTCCGTATATCTTACCCTCCCTGCAACCTTCTGAAGTTCAAGAAGTATCTCATCATCCAGATCATTATCTCGGGCTTGACTGAGAATACGATGCAAACGATCGGTCCAGAGACGGATCGTATAAATATCTTCTTTTTCCTGTTTTTCCCTGGCTGTGATAGAAACAGCCGCCATAAGAGTTGTTCCGCTAAGTGAGAGAAAAGTTGCCAAACCAATAATATGAGTAATGGCGTACCCTGTTACCGAAAACTCAAAACCCTTCCAGAAGAGAAGGGGGTTTACTATCAGGAATAAATCGTACAGTACAATGAGGGTTCCAAGACTGAAAAAGGCAGGAGTGGGAAGCCCTTTATCAAGGTCAATACGAATCTGGAGAAGTCCGAAAAGAAAAGAAAACACCACTCCGAGCAAAAGAAAGAAAAGGGTCATCCAAAAATGGGCGCTGCGGCTATCTGGCTCTGTCGTCATAAAAGAAACGGCAATTACAGCCGAAAGAGCCACTGCCATGACAAAAAGAAGAATGAGACTCAATTTATTTCTGATCTTCATAAAAAGCTCCTTTCATCCTTATGAGGCGGAGTCCTCATCTATTTTCTGCCCGCAGGAGGGGCAGAAACGGGCGTCAGTTTCGACGTTCTTTCCACATGAGGGGCAATTTCTTTTAATTTCCATTCCGCAGAATGGACAAAATTTCATATCTGAGTCAATGGTATGGCCGCATTGAGGGCACAGAGCTGGAGCCGGAGCGCCACACTCAGGGCACTTGGCAACATTATCCGGAATGTCATGACCGCATGATCCGCACATGTTTATTTTTCGACCGCACTGGAAACAGAAACGAGCGTCTGGATTAAAGGGGGTGCCGCAGTTTGCGCACACCTTGCTCTTTTCTGTTAAATTTTCTTGCCCCTCCGTGCTAAGGTTTTTTGTTATATGGGCCGCTGTCTGACCCAACGCACCTCCAACACCGACACCCATGCCCAATCCAATACCTGCCTGCATGAGGCCAGCACCATTCCCTTCATTGCTGGCTGCCTTTTCAAGGGTGTCAAAGCTGCGCTGCAGCTGATAAGAATATCCCAGAATATCCATTTCCGCTCTTTTTGCCAGGGCATTTTTCAGTTGAATTACTACTGGGTCATCCTCTGGAACGTTAATAGAGTTCACAAAAAAATTAACGAGTTCTATGCCGTAATCCTCAAGAACAGGGCGAAGTTCTTCCTCCATGTGGTGGGAAATCTCGTTGAGATAAGCATTCAGCTCAAGAATACCTTTCTTCTCTGTGATCATATAATTTGACACCAGATCCTTGATACGGGTGATGAGGAGCCCTTTAAAGAATTGGCTTATATTTTCTTTTGTAAAGGACCCCAGGCTTCCTACAAGTTTGAGCAGGAATTGTCGAGAATCAGCAATTCTTATTCCGAATTGGCCATAGGAACGAACCGGAAGCCAGACACCATATCTCGGGTCCTGAATCTGAATGGGGCTTGGTGTTCCCCACTTAACGTCGAGGGAATAAAGTTTGTTCACAAACCATATTTCTGCCTTGAAGGGAGACTTCCCGCCGTAGGGAAGATTGATGAAAGCAGAGAGAAGAGGAATGTTATTTGTACTTAGCGTATAGCACCCGGCTGTAAAAAGATCGAAAGCCTGCCCATTCTTAAAAAGAATCGCTTCTTGCGCTTCCCTCACCACAAGTTGGGTCCACGTAGACAATTCATCTGAGGCACTTGTTTTATCAGCATACTTCCATGCGAAGACATCATGAGGGTCTGGTCCGTTATATTCAACTACTTTAATGATTCCCATTGATGATCACACCCATCTTTATGGTTTCATGTCTTCTTTTCTACCAGTTTATGTCTTTTACGACAAGGGCTTTCTGAAATCTTCCCCTTTCAGAATAAACCAGATTGTTCCCAAAGCCCCAAATAAAGAGGCCCCATAAAAATTGACTGCTGGATCCACCATCCACAGCAGGGCTCCACCGAAGGCAGCAATAGAGACCACAACGTCCCGTATCAGATAGTAGAGGCCAAACATGGCCGCTTTGCGTTCGTTTGGCGCTAAGTCGAGAATAAGGGACTTCCTTGTAGGTTCGCCAAATTCCTTAAGACCTCGAACAACAAAAGCCCCTGCTAAAGGCCAGAAGGATCGGGAATGATAGAGAATAATGGGGAAAGCAGTAAAGAAACAAAAGGTAATGACTACAAAAATCTTTTTATTGCCTTTATCCGCTAACCAGGCTACAGGAATATAGATCAACATAGCCACTGCCATTTCTATGGTGGTAAGAATTCCGAATTGAAAGGCCGATACAGGATTCTCAATACTCTTCATTGCCCAAACCACCGCAAAAGCATAGGGGATCTGCTCACAAAAACGAATCAATATATCAGAGATCAATAAGTTTTTAAGAGCCGGGCTCATAAGCTTGAAGATTACCATGGGATTTTTTTCGGGCCGCTCAATGGCGCTGCTGTCAGGCCGTATAAGAATTTGCTGCGCCGCTAGAGCAATGCCAGCCAAGATAAAAGCAATGGCGAAGGCAGCTCGAACTCCTGTCTTCTCCCCCCAAAGGCCTATCATGATCCCGCCCATAACAGGGCCTAAAGCCATAGGAATACGTCTTACAAGGGAATGGAGAGAGACTCCCATTGTTCGCCTATTCATGGGAAGGGTCTGGGCAATAAGTTTCATTGTCGCTGGCAAAGAAATTGCCGTCCACGACAAAAAGAAAAAGGAAGCGCCAATAACAGCCAGCTGGCTTGGTATCAGTACAACTACAAGGAAGCCAAACATGGCAAGAAGATTGAAAACGAGAAGGGACCTTTTTGTCCCCAAGCGATCAGCAAGGTAGCCCCCGGGGTAGGAATATAAAGCGGAAAGCAGATTATCAAGACCATTAAGAATGCCAATTGAAAGAGCTCCTCCTCCAAGGGCGATAAGATAGATAGGGAGAAAACGCTCTGCAAGTTTTTCTCCAAGCCCAACAAGGATGACCATCAAGAGAAGACCCGTCATATTCCTTTCAATGGCTAGAAAGTCTAAAAGTTTCTTTCCACGCAACCTCATTTTTTACTTACCTTCTTACAAAGTTAATTTTTTTGTTTATCATTCAACGCCGCTTTCAGCAAATCTCCCAGGCTTGTTCCTACAGGCTTGTCCCGCTCCTGTATGGTGCGTACGGCAGCGTCAAGGGAGCTCTTGATCTGTTCCTGAGAATAAAATGGGGGGAAATAGAGGGCTGCTGAATCGTCATGGCCTCCTCCCCTTACTTTTTTGCCATCACGGAGAATTCCCACAACATTTCCTGCCATGGCATTACGGCTTCGCAGGGATAATACCCAGTCTCCCATAACACGCCGTGCAGCTACTGCCACAATAAGAGGCGGATTATCGAGACGGTCGAGAACAAGGCCCCCAAAATCCGAAACATCTCCAAATTCAAGAATCCCATCTTCCACAAAGGCAATATCCTTTGAACGGCTAATTATCTCGAGAGCTTTCTCAAATCGGCCCTCCTGCCGTTCTATGAAATCCTTGGCCGCATTTTCCTCAAAAGATTCCAACTGCCAGGAAGGGTTAAACGCCAGGCGGGTCAGAATACTTTCTGGACCGCATAAGGTAATCATGGCTTGCCATAACCGGCTTTCTTCTCTCTGATTAAGCCAGAGATCCCTATCGTTGGCAATGTCGACCATGCCCGCTAAGCAACGGGCAGACGTACCAGGTTCATGTTGAAGAAGCCACTCCAAATACACCTTCGCCGCGCACATGGATGTGTCCACAACAATCCACGGGCGATTTGAATATCGTTGAGCTGTGGTTTCGTGATGGTCGAATAAAAAAGGAGGCTCTTCTGGCTGATGAGTGCGGTCTATTTCTTCGATGGTGGCTTCTTTCTGACAAAAAAGATCAAGCACAACCATGGGAATGTGAGCATTTAAATTTTCAAGTATCATTCCATCTACACTGCCATACCCGGTTAATGTTACCTTGAGAGGACTTTGTTTTTTGAAATGATGCCATGCCACCGCTGCCGCTGTTACACCATCAAGGTCTGTATGGCTGATTATATGGCGGATATGAGCCATTGCCTTCCCCCCTGCGTCTTAAAATAATTTCTGCCCATATCTCATTTTAACCTGATTTTTTTAAAGATGTGTAAAAATTATCCACAAAGGTGTAACAAAAATATGGTATGATTCCACATGCAATAGTTCAAAGCTTTCAGTTGAAAACCTGTGTTTTTTCCACATCTGTCCACAGGGAGTGAATAAAATGTGGATATGTTGTGATCCTTCTTTGCAACAGCTTGGTGAGGAATAGTCATTTTTTAATTT